>NZ_LR027382.1:2685000-2985000 GCF_900604385.1 Alistipes megaguti
GGTCGATCTTCAGCGTTCCGGCCACCTGCTTCATGGCCTTGATCTGGGCGCTGCCGCCCACACGCGATACCGAGATACCGACGTCGATGGCCGGTCGGTTGCCCTGGTTGAAGAGGTTCGTATCGAGGAAGATCTGGCCGTCGGTGATCGAGATGACGTTGGTCGGGATGTAGGCCGAGACGTCGCCGGCCTGGGTTTCGATGATCGGAAGGGCCGTCAGCGAACCTCCGCCGCGTACCTTGCCGCGCAGCGATTCCGGCAGGTCGTTCATCTGCTCGGCGACCTCCTGCTGTCCGATGATCTTGGCGGCACGCTCCAGCAGACGCGAGTGCAGGTAGAAGATGTCGCCCGGATAGGCTTCGCGGCCCGACGGACGGCGCAGCACGAGCGATACCTCCCGATAGGCCACGGCCTGCTTCGAGAGGTCGTCGTAAACCACCAGTGCGTGGCGGCCCGTATCGCGGAAAAACTCGCCGATGGCCGCACCCGCAAAGGGGGCGAAGTACTGCATGGCGGCCGGATCGGCGGCCGTGGCGGCCACGATGATCGTGTAGTCCAGTGCGCCATGGGCCCGCAGCGTCTCGACCAGCGAGGCAACCGTCGAGGCCTTCTGCCCCACGGCCACGTAGATGCAGTAGACCGGATCGCCGGCTTCGAAGTTCGAACGCTGGTTCAGAATCGTATCGACGGCGATGGCGGTCTTGCCCGTCTGACGGTCGCCGATGATCAGCTCGCGCTGTCCGCGGCCGATGGGGATCATGGCGTCGATGGCCTTGATGCCGGTCTGAAGGGGTTCGGTCACCGGCTGGCGGAAGATCACGCCCGGAGCCTTGCGTTCGAGCGGCAGTTCGAGGCGTTCGCCCGCGATCTCGCCCAGTCCGTCGATCGGCTGTCCCAGCGGATCGATCACACGTCCGAGCATGCCCATGCCCACCTGGATCGAGGCCGTACGACCGGTGCGGCGCACCAGATCGCCCTCCTCGACGCGGTCGGTCGAGCCCAGCAGCACGGCACCCACGTTGTCCTCCTCGAGGTTCATCACCACGGCGCGCATGCCGTTCTCGAACTCCAGCAGCTCGTTGGCCTCGGCATTCTGCAGACCGTAGATCCGCACCACGCCGTCGCTGACCTGCAGCACGGTGCCCACCTCGGCATACCGTGCCGAGAGGTCCACCCCCTGGAGCTCGGAGAGGAGCACTTCGGAGATTTCCGATGGTTTTATTCTCTCTTTGTTGTTCATGTTCAAATCTTTCTTTCGGGCAGTCTGCCCAGTTTCTGTTCTACGCGGCGAAGTTGCGTGGCGATGCTGGCATCCAGCAGACGGTCGTCGATGCGGAAGCGGAATCCGCCGATGAGCGACGGATCGACCTTGCGGTGGACGCGGACCTCGCGGCTGTGCGTGACAGTGCCGACATTGTCCGAGAGCCGTTTGACGAAGTCACCGTCGACCTCGGCGGCCGTCGTGAGCGTCATGTCGACGATGCCGCAGCGCTGCTTGTAGATGCCGACGAAGGCCGGCAGCATGAAGCAGAGCCACTTTTCGCGGTGATGGCGGATGACCAGCCGCAGGAAACCCTCCAGCGAAGCCGAAAGTTCGTGATCGAAGGCCTTGCGCACGACATCGAGCTTTGCGTCGGCCGTCAGGACCGGCGAGGTGAGCACCTCGCGGAGTTCCATACGGCCGTTGTAGGCTTTGATGAACGCTTCGGCCTCTTCGGCCACCCGTTTCATCTCACCCTTCGATTCGGCAAAGTCGGCCAGGGCCCGGGCATAGCGGCGGGCGATCAATCCGGTGTCCATGTCTTGCGGTTTTTCGGATCGAACTCCTCCATCAGGCGCGAAGCCAGCTGCGTCTGGGCCTCCCGGTTGTCGAGATCCTGGCGCAACATGCGTTCGGTGATGGCCACGGCCAGCGCGGCGATCTCCCGTTTGGCATCGGCCAGGATGGCGGCCCGTTCGGTTTCAGCCTGCAGGCGGCTCTTTTCGAGGAGTCGGGCGCCTTCGCTTTCGGCCTTCTGACGGGCGTCGGCCAGAATCTGTTTGCGTTCGGTGTCGGCCTCCCGCAGGATTTCGTTGCGCCGGACCTCGGCCTCATTGATGATCTCACGGCTGCGGGCCTCGAGCGTGGCGCATTTCTGCTCGGCTTCCCGGGCGGCATCGAGCGACGAGTCGATATACTCCTTGCGCGACTCGATGGCCTTGACGATGACAGGGAAACCGTAGCGGGCCAGCACGACGAGGACCACCACGAAGGCGAGCGTCATCCAGAACAGCAGTCCCGATTCGGGTTGCAGAAGTCCCATGGCACGTACCGATTTTTGGGATTAGAGTGCCAGGAAGCAGACTACTACGGCGAAGAGGGCAACACCCTCGATCAGGGCCGCAACGATGATCATGTTGGTACGGATCTTGTCGGCGGCTTCGGGCTGACGGCCGATGGCCTCCATGGCCGAACCTCCGATTTTACCGATACCTAATCCTGCGCCGATGGCGGCCAGACCTGCGCCGATTGCAGCGCCCAGAATACCTAAACTTTCCATAGCTGTTTGAGTTTTTATCAGTTTTTGTTTTGTGAGTCGTTTTCGTATGCGATCAGTGGTTGTCGGCCGTTTCGGCGGCGTGCTTTTCGGGTCGCTCCTGGGCCAGTCCGATGAAGACGGCCGAGAGCATCGTGAAGACGTAGGCCTGCAGGAAGGCAACCAGCAGTTCGAGACAGTACATGAAGATTGAGAAGAGGACCGAGGCGAAGCTCATCGAACCGTTGATGGCGGCCCCCATGCCGGCCGTGGCGAAGATCACGCACGTCAGGCTGAGGATGACGGCGTGTCCGGCCATCATGTTGGCGAACAGACGGATCATCAGCGCGAAGGGCTTGGTGAAGATGCCCACCAGCTCGATCAGCGGCATGAGCGGGAAGGCCTTGAGCCAGACCGGAACGTCGGGCCAGAGAATGTCCTTCCAGTAGTGCTTCGTGCCGAAGATGTTCACGGCCAGGAACGTGGCCAGGGCCAGGATGAACGTCACGGCGATATTGCCCGAGACGTTCGCGCCGCCCGGGAAGAAGGGAATCAGCCCCATGAGGTTGTTCACGAAGATGAAGAAGAAGGCCGTGAGCAGATAGGGGGCGAACTTGCGGTAGTTGGGGCCGACGCAGGGCTTGATGACGCTGTCCAGAATGCCCGAGACGAGCATCTCGAACAGGGCGACGAAGCCTTTCGGAGCCCGGTCCGTGGCCTTGTGGCGGCGGTACCAGCGGGCAGTACCGAGCACCAGGCAGAGCAGGATCGCGCTGTTGAGCAGCAGGGCCGCGGCGGTTTTGGTCAGCGAGAGGTCGAGCGGCCGCAGGTCCGAACCGTCCGCCTGGCGTTCGACGACCTTGCCGGCATGCTCGCCCTCCGAGGCGATGCGCAGCCCTTCGTACTCGGCGCCTTCGCGCAGCCGCGATGACGAGAAGCAGTGCCAGCCGCTTGAGGGGCTGTGGACGATCACCGGCAGCGGAATGCTCCACTCGCCGCCGGCGGTCGAGAGAACGTGCCATTCGTAACTGTCGCCGATGTGTCCCAGAACGATCGCCTTGATGTCGGGTTCCTGCTGTTGTTCTTCGGCACGGAGGGTTCCGGCCGGAATCAGCAGCGCGAGCAGCACGGCGATTCTTGCAAAAGCCTTCATCATGGTTTCACCTCCTCTTTATTGGTGACCGATTCTTCGGCCGGCTCGACGCAGGCCTCGATCCGATCTTCATAGACGCGTACGCATCCGTTCTTGATCGGAAGACGCACCTCCCCTGCTTCGCCTGCATAGACGATCTCTCCGCAGCCGAGTCCCGCAATGAGCGGAGCGTGTCCTCTGAGGACGGTGAAGCGCCCCACCGTTCCCGGGAACGAGACCCGATCGGTCGTCGTGTTGCACAACGTGCCGCCGGGAGCTACAATGGTCAGGATCATAATGCGTTGTTTTTACCGGTGAATCAGTTCTGTTTGGTTTTGGCCAGGAGCGCTTCGCCCTTGCGGATGGCGTCGTCGATCGTACCGACATTGAGGAAGGCCTGCTCGGGCAGGTAGTCGACCTCGCCGTCGAGGATCATGCGGAAGCCGCGGATCGTCTCCTCGATCGGGACGATCTGCCCCGGAACACCCGTGAACTGTTCGGCCACGGAGAAGGGCTGCGAGAGGAAACGCTGGATACGGCGGGCGCGGTTGACCGTCTGCCGGTCCTCGTCCGAGAGTTCGTCCATGCCGAGGATGGCGATGATGTCCTGCAGCTCCTTGTTGCGCTGGAGGATCTGCTTGACGCGCTGGGCCGTGGTGTAGTGCTCCTCGCCGACGATATTGGCGTCGAGGATGCGCGAGGTGGACTCCAGCGGGTCGACGGCCGGATAAATACCCAGCTCGGCGATCTTGCGGCTGAGCACCGTCGTGGCATCGAGGTGCGAGAAGGTCGTGGCCGGGGCGGGGTCCGTCAGGTCGTCGGCCGGCACGTAGACGGCCTGTACCGAGGTGATCGAACCGTGCTTGGTCGAGGTGATACGCTCCTGCATGCGGCCCATTTCGGTGGCCAGCGTCGGCTGATAGCCCACGGCCGAAGTCATACGGCCCAGCAGGGCCGATACCTCCGATCCGGCCTGCGTGAAGCGGAAGATGTTGTCGATGAAGAAGAGGATATCCTTGGGCGCATCCTCCTCCTTGCTGTCGCGGAACGACTCGGCGGCGGTCAACCCCGACAGGGCCACCGACATACGGGCTCCGGGGGGTTCGTTCATCTGGCCGAAGACGAGTGTGGCCTGCGATTTGGCCACTTCGTTGTAGTCGACCTTCGAGAGGTCCCAGTGTCCCTCGTCCATGCTCTTGCGGAAGGCGTCGCCGTAGCGGATGACGCCCGAGGTGATCATCTCGCGCAGCAGGTCGTTGCCCTCACGCGTACGCTCGCCCACGCCGGCGAATACCGAGAAACCGTTGTGTTTCTTGGCGATGTTGTTGATCAGCTCCATGATGAGCACCGTCTTGCCCACGCCGGCGCCGCCGAACAGACCGATCTTGCCGCCCTTGACATAGGGTTCGAGCAGGTCGATGACCTTGATGCCGGTGGCCAGCACCTCCTGCGAGGTGGCCAGTTCGTCAAACTTCGGGGGTTCGCGGTGGATGGGCAGCGTGTGGGTCCGGTCGAGGGGCTTCATGCCGTCGATCTCGGAGCCGATGACGTTGAGCAGACGCCCCTTGATCTGGTCACCCGTGGGGACCGAAATCGGGTGGCCCAGGGCGACGGCCTTCATGTGGCGGCGCAGTCCGTCGGTGGAGTCCATGGCAACGGCGCGCACGGTGTGCTCGCCGATGTGCTGCTGGACCTCGACGATGAGCGTGCGGCCGTCGTCGCGGTGGATCTCCATGGCGTCGTTGATGGCCGGGAGCCGGAAATCCGGTGAATCGGGCTGGAAAGTCACGTCCACCACCGGTCCGACGATCTGTGAAATGGATCCTTCTATCTGTGTCATATCTATGGTTTGGATTCTATTCCGTATAACGGGAAACACCGTTCGGTTCGTTTGTCAATTTTTCGTCGAAACTCTCCAAATGCGGCATTTCGCCTGGTTGTCCGGATTGGCCGCGAGGAGATTCTGTGAATCCGGGATCTGATGCGGGGCCGGATGCCATACATTTTATATATACCTTGCGGAAGGAGTCTTCGAACGGATTTCGGGATGGTCGTCCGTAAGGACGAACACATGGCCGATGTGGTCGCAGGCATCGATCCGATTTCACATTCCCGAGTCTTCGTCACGCTCGGTTTCGCGGGAGGGCGTAATCGCTGCAGATGAGAGTTCGGGGATGAAATTTGAGTGCAAAGATAATAATTTGGGTGAAATATGGATATACTTCGATGT
This sequence comes from Alistipes megaguti, assembly GCF_900604385.1. Lineage (NCBI taxonomy): Bacteria > Pseudomonadati > Bacteroidota > Bacteroidia > Bacteroidales > Rikenellaceae > Alistipes > Alistipes megaguti. Next base: position 2,690,879 of record NZ_LR027382.1, read on the forward strand.
AGTGAGTCGGTGCAAGACGGGCGGAAACGCTCCGGTCGGGTTTGCGGAAATCGCTTCTGCACCGTAATTTCGAATGGAATCCGGGTATTTCGCAAAATAAGTAAAATGCTTTTGTTTTATTTTGAATGTCTGAATTTAGCGGTTTATTGAAGAGTTATTAAGTTGTTTTCGAAATAAAATGAAATAAAATTATTTCGTTTTATTTTGTTTCCTTAGAAAAAAGTATTTATATTTGTCATGACTTAATTCTTCGACCTATGGACAATACGTACGATGTCATCATCATCGGAGGCGGTGCCACCGGCGCGGGAATTGCCCGCGACTGTTCGTTGCGTGGAATCAAGGCCCTGCTGCTGGAGCGTTCCGATATCTCGACCGGCGCGACCGGGCGCAACCATGGCCTGTTGCACAGCGGCGCCCGATATGCCGTGACGGATCACGAATCGGCCGTGGAGTGTATCCGCGAAAACATGATCCTGCGAAAAATAGCGGCGCATTGCGTCGAACAGACCGACGGACTGTTTATTTCACTCCCCGAGGACGGGTTGGAATATCAGTCCGTTTTCGTGGATGCCTGCCGCCGGGCCGGGATCCGCGCCGAGGCCATCGACCCGAAGGAGGCGCTGCGCCTCGAACCGTCGGCCAATCCGGCGCTGATCGGAGCCGTTCGGGTGCCCGACGGTGCGGTGGACCCCTTCCGGCTCACCTCGTCGAATATCCTTGATGCCAAGGCGCACGGCGCCGAGATCCGCACCTATACCGAGGTTCGTGAGCTGCTTCGCGAACAGGACCGCATCGTCGGCGTCGAGGCCTACGATCACCGGCGCCATTGTTCCGAGAAGTTCTACGCGCAGGTGGTGGTCAATGCGGGCGGCATCTGGGGCCACGGCATTGCCGCCAAGGTGGGCATTACGGTCAGCATGCTTCCGGCCAAGGGGGCGCTGCTGATCTTCGGCCACCGGGTGAACAATCTGGTGCTGAACCGCTGCCGCAAGCCGGCCGACGCCGATATTCTGGTTCCGGGCGATACGATCTCGCTCATCGGAACCACCTCGAGCAAGGTCCCCTACGACCAGATTGACAACATGGTCATCACGCCCGACGAGGTCGACCTGCTGCTGCGCGAGGGTGAGAAGCTGGCTCCGGCATTGGCCACGACACGCATTCTGCGGGCCTATGCGGGCGTGCGGCCGTTGGTGGCTTCGGACGACGACCCGAGCGGCCGCACCGTCAGCCGCGGCATCGTGCTGCTGGACCACGCCACGCGCGACGGCCTCGAGGGATTCATCACTATCACGGGCGGCAAGCTGATGACCTACCGTCTGATGGCCGAATGGGCCACGGATCTCATCTGCAAGAAGATCGGCAACGGCGAGAAGTGCCGCACGGCGGAGATTCCCCTGCCTGGCTCGACGGAGAGCCGCGAGGAGGTCGACCGCAAGATGCGCAACCGCCCCGTGGCACAGCGGCGTTCGTCGATTTCGCGTCACGGCGATCAGGCCGTGAAGATCGACAGCCGCACGTCGATCCAGAACAGCCTGGTGTGCGAATGCGAGGAGGTCTCGATCGGCGAGGTGGAGTACGCGCTGGAGAACCTTTCGGTGAACAACCTGATCGATCTGCGGCGTCGGACGCGTATCGGAATGGGAACCTGTCAGGGCGAGTTGTGCGCCTGCCGGGCGGCGGGTCTGATGGGGCGTCGCGACCCGATCTGTGCCCGCCGGGCGAAGGCCGATCTGGTTTCGTTCCTGAACGAGCGCTGGAAGGGCATGGAGCCCATTGCGTGGGGCGACACGCTGCGTGAAAGCGAATACATGACGTGGGTCTACGAGAGTGTTTGCGGATTGTCGGACGAAGAAAAAACAGCATCAAAATGAGATTCGATACGGTAATTATCGGTGGCGGACTGGCCGGCATGACGTGCGGCATCCGCCTGGCCGAGGCGGGACAGCGTTGTGCGATCGTCTCGCAGGGACAGAGTGCCATTCACTTTTCGTCGGGGTCGTTCGACCTGTTGGGACACCTGCCCGATGGCACGGCGGTCAGCGATCCCGTGGCGGGCATCGCAACGCTGGCCCGACAGTGCCCGACGCACCCCTATGCCGTGATCGGCGCCGACTCCTGCGCCCGCCATGCCGGAGAGGCTCCGGAGCTGCTGCGCCGGGCCGGCGTCCCGGTTGCGGGTGACAGCCGCCGCAACCACTTCCGGATTACGCCGCTCGGAAAGACGAAGGCCACGTGGCTGACCATCGACGGTTATCTGACCACGGAGGAGGCGGGTCGCCTCCCCTTCCGTCGCGTATGCATCGTCAACATCGAGGGTTTTCTGGATTTCTACCCGGAGTTCATCGCCGAGGAGTTCAATCGCCAGGGCGTGGAGTGCCGTTTCGGCAACTTCAATCACCCCGATCTGGAGCAGATCCGGCGCAATCCGAGCGAGATGCGTTCGGCCAACATCGCCCGGGTGTTCGACCGCGAAGCCAATCTGGAGGCGCTTTCCGAATCGTTGCGCAAGTTGTCCGAGGGATGCGACGCCCTGATCGTCCCGGCCGTAATCGGATTGAACCGCAACGATTCGCTCGCCTATCTGCGGTCGCGGGTCGACACTCCGATCCACCTGCTTCCCACCCTTCCGCCGTCGATTCCAGGCATCCGGGCCCAGCAGGCGCTGCAGCACCGGTTCCGGGCGTTGGGCGGCGAGTATTTTCTGGGCGATAGCGTGCTGCGTGCCGAGACGGAGCAGGGCCGCGTGCGGCGGATCTTCACGGCCAACCACGGCAACATTCCCTTCGAGGCCGAATGCTTCGTGCTGGCGACGGGCAGCTTCTTCAGCAAGGGGCTGGTGGCGACGCCCGACCGGATTGTCGAACCGGTCTTCGGGGCCGATACGGTCTACGCCGGCGGCCGTTCGGAGTGGTATACGCTCCGCTTCTTCGACCGTCAGGCCTACCAGGCCTTCGGCGTCCGCACGGATGCCGGTCTGCGGGTCATGAAGAGTGGCTCGGCGCTCGAAAATCTCTACTGCGCCGGAGCCGGTCTTTCGGGCTTCCATCCCGTGCAGGAGGAGTGCGGCGCGGGTGTTTCGCTCCTTTCGGCCCTCCACGTGGCGGAGCGCATTCTGAAGAATTGACCATCCGATAAAAAGCTATACGACCATGAACATACAGCAGAACAGCGTCAGTGAGAACAATTTCGAACAGTGCATCAAGTGTACGATCTGCACGGTGTACTGCCCCGTTGCGGCGGTGAATCCCGACTATCCGGGCCCGAAGCAGGCCGGACCCGACGGTGAACGGCTGCGTCTCAAGCGCCCCGACTTCTTCGACAATGCGCTGAAATATTGCATGAACTGCAAGCGTTGCGAAGTGGCCTGCCCCTCGAACGTGCGCATCGGTGACATCATCCAGGCGGCCCGCATCAAGTACGGCCCGCAGCACAACACCTCGCTTCGGAACTTCGTGCTGGCCAATACGGACCTCGTGGGCACGCTGGCCACCCCCTTTGCGCCGATCGTCAACGCCACGGTGAAGCTCAAGCCCGTGCGCGTGGTGATGGACAAGGTGATGGGCATCGACCACCGGCGCATCTTCCCGAGGTACGCCCACGGCACCTTCACGTCGTGGTACCGCAAACATGCCGCCGCCGAGCAGGAGGCCTTCCCGCACCAGGTGGCCTACTTCCACGGCTGCTACGTCAACTACAACAATCCGCAACTGGGCAAGGACCTGCTGCGGATCATGAATGCGCTGGGCTACGGCGTGCAGCTGCTCGACCGCGAGCAGTGCTGCGGCGTGGCGCTGATCTCGAACGGCCTCTACAAGCAGGCGCGGCGCCAGGCCGAGACCAACCTGCGGTCGATTCGCACGTCGGTCAAGGGGCGCAACATGGACGTCATCACCACCTCGTCGACCTGTACCTTCACGTTGCGCGACGAGTATCCCCACCTGCTCGAACTGGAGAATGCCGACGTGCGCGACCACATCGAGCTGGCCACACGCTACATCTACCGTCTGCTCCAGCGGGGCGACATGCAGCTGAAGTTCAAGGATACGACGCCGCTGCGGGTGGCCTACCACACGCCGTGCCACATGGAGAAGATGGGCTGGAGCTACTATTCGATCGAACTGCTGCGGATGATTCCCGGCGTCGAGGTGACGGTGCTCGACTCGCAGTGCTGCGGCATCGGCGGCACGTACGGCTTCAAGAAGGAGAACTACGAGGCCTCGCAGGCCATCGGCGCTCCGCTGTTCCGGCAGATCGAGGCCTCGGGGGCCGACATCGTGGCCACGGACTGCGAGACGTGCAAGTGGCAGATCGAAATGTCGACCTCGAAGCCCTGCGAGCATCCGCTGCATATCCTTGCCTCGCGGCTGGCCTGACACGGAGATGCGGATCGCGGCCCGGTGAGCGGGTTCCGCCCTGCCGGCCGGGTCTTGCTGAGGGCCGCCTGTAAAATCGACCAATTAACCAAAACCAACCACAAACTACTATGAAACAGTACATTCTTGCACTTGATCAGGGGACGAGCAGTTCCCGCGCCATTGTTTTCGACGAGCGAGGCACGACTTGCGCTGTTGCTCAGCGCGAATTCCGTCAGATCTTTCCCAAATCGGGCTGGGTCGAGCACGATCCGCACGAGATCTGGTCTTCGCAGGCGTCGGTGATCGCCGAGGCCATTACGATGATGGACATCAACGGTCTGAACCTTGCCGGTATCGGCATCACGAACCAGCGCGAGACAACCATCGTGTGGGATTCGGACACCGAAGAACCGGTCTACAATGCCATCGTGTGGCAGGACCGCCGTACGTCGGATTACTGCGACGAACTGAAGAACCAGGGCCTTACGGATATGATCCGGCAGAAGACCGGTCTGATCATCGACGCCTACTTCAGCGCCACGAAGATCAAGTGGATCCTCGATAACGTTCCGGGGGCCCGCAAACGCGCCGAGATGGGCAAACTGATGTTCGGTACGGTGGATACGTGGCTGATCTGGCGTCTGACGCGCGGCGAGGTGCACGTGACGGACGTGAGCAACGCCTCGCGTACGATGCTCTTCAACATCCACACGCTGGATTGGGATCAGGAGCTGCTCGATCTGTTCAAGATTCCGCGTTCGATGATGCCCGAGGTGAAGTCCTCGAGCGAGGTATACGGCCATACCAAAACGACGATCTTCGCCCACAAGGTGCCCATTTCGGGCATTGCCGGCGACCAGCAGGCAGCCCTCTTCGGACAGATGTGCACCGAGCCGGGCATGGTGAAGAATACCTACGGCACGGGCTGCTTCCTGCTGATGAACAGCGGCGAGAAGCCGATTCTGTCGCAGAACAACCTGTTGACGACCGTGGCGTGGAAGATCGGCGACAAGGTAAACTACGCCCTCGAGGGAAGTATCTTCGTCGGCGGATCGGTCGTGCAGTGGCTGCGCGACGGACTGGGCGTGATCCACTCCTCGTCGGAGGTCGAGGAGCTGGCTTCGCGCGTGCCCGACACGAACGGCGTCTATTTCGTTCCGGCACTGACGGGCCTCGGCGCCCCGTGGTGGGACCAGTACGCCCGCGGAACGATCATCGGCATCAGCCGCGGCACGACGACGGCCCATATCGCCCGTGCGGCACTCGAGGGTATCGCCTTCCAGACGATGGACATCACGGCGGCCATGTCGCGCGATGCGGGCATTCCGCTCAAGGAGTTGAAGGTCGACGGCGGCGCCTCGCGCAACAACCTGCTCATGCAGTTCCAGGCCGACATTCTCGGTACGAAGGTCATCCGTCCGCAGATCGTCGAGACGACGGCCATGGGCGCCGCCTACCTGGCCGGACTGGCCGTGGGCTACTGGTCGAGCATCGACGAGATCCGCAAGCAGTGGCAGATCGACCGTGTCTTCGAGCCGGCGATGGAGGAGGAGAAGGTCACGGCGGCAAAGGCCGGCTGGGAGGATGCCGTCAAACGCACACTGAGCGACTATACCAAATGATGGCGTTGAGCTCCCGATCCGGAAGCGGTCGGGAGCCCAACCCTTTTGCCTCTTTCGGCGGCCCGATGTGGCATGGATCGGAACCGCTTGCCGATTCATCCGGATTTTCCGGGGGGCTTCTCCATCCCGAACCCCGAAATCCGGTTTCCGGGTTCTTTATTTCCAAAAATCCAAGAAAACCTAAAACCTGCTGACTTATGAACGACGTAATGTTGAAATGCCTGTTCGAGTTTATCGGTACGGCTATTCTGGTACTGTTCGGTGACGGTGTTGTCGCCTGCACGACGCTGAAGAAATCCAAGGGTGAGAATGCCGGCTGGGTGGTCATCACGCTGGCGTGGGGCCTGGCCGTCATGCTGGGTGTCTTCATCTCGGGCCCCTACTCGGGGGCACACCTCAATCCGGCCGTAACGCTGGGACTGGCTGCCGCCGGCACCTTCAGCTGGGCGCTGGTCGTCCCCTATATCGTGGCTCAGATGCTGGGCGGCTTCGTGGGTGCCGTGCTGGTCTACATTTTCTATAAGGACCACTACGATGCCACGTCGGACCCGGCGACCAAACTGGGTACCTTCTGCACGATTCCGGCTATCCGCAACTACGGCCGCAACCTCATCAGCGAAATCATCGGCACTTTCGTGCTGGTCTTCGTCATCCTGGCCCTTTCGATCGACGGCAACACCTCCGAAGTGGGCATGGGAGCACTGGGAGCCTTCCCCGTTGCGATGCTGATCGTGGCGCTGGGCATGTCGCTCGGCGGAACGACGGGTTACGCCATCAATCCGGCCCGCGACCTGGCGCCGCGTCTGGCGCATGCCATCCTGCCGATCAAGGGCAAGGGCACGAGCGACTGGGGCTACTCGTGGGTGCCTGTCGTGGGGCCGATCATCGGCGGATTCATTGCCGCGGCGCTCTATTGCGTGATCTACTGCTACTAACTTCAAAACGACTACTGCCATGAAGACCTTGAAACATCTTGCAACGCTTTGCGCGGCGTTGCTGCTGACGACTGCGGCCTTCGGACAGACCGCCCGCATGCACCTGAACGGGACCCTCCAGAACATGCACTTGTGGCGCGGCCTGCAGATCGCCGACGGCGGCGTGCTGGCTGCGGACGTGAACGTTGGCCTGTTCAACGACCGGCTGAAGGTGGGCCTTTGGGGCGGCACCGACTTTACGGGCGACTACAAGGAGTTCGACTACTACGTCTCCTACTCGACGGCGGGCTTTACGGTGGCCGTATGGGACATCTTCAACTACTCGCCTGCCCTGCCCTTCAGCAAGGACATCTTCAACTACAACAAACACTCGACGGGACACTTCCTCGATCTGAGCGTGGCCTACGACTTCGACACGAAGTTCGAGGTGCCGCTGCGCCTCTACTGGGCGACGATCTTCGCCGGGCGCGATCTGAATCAGGCCGGCCGGAACCGCTATTCGACCTACGTCAATGCGGAGTACAGCCTCTTCCGCGACGAGCACTGGATCGTGGATGTCGGGCTGGGCGGCACGTTTGCCTTCAACCGGGACGGAGCCGACGGCGGCGCGAATTTCTACGGCTACGACGGCATCGACCAGATTTCGCTGCGGGCGACCTACAAGCTGAAGCTGGGACGCTTCGACATGCCGGTCTTCGCTCATGCGATGTGGAATCCCGATCAGCGGGCCGGATATCTGCAGGTAGGAGTCAATCTCTTCGCATTTTGATTATCTTTGCAGACGCATAACCCATCCAACTACGGAAAATGACACTTCGGGAGAGACATAAAACCATTCTGGATCTGCTTCGGGACTCGGGCAGTGTGGATGTCGGGTCGTTGAGCCAGCGGCTGAAGGTATCGGCCGTGACGATCCGCAAGGATCTGGATCAGCTCGAGGAGAAGAAGCTCCTCTACCGCACCCACGGCGGGGCCATTCTGGCCGATCCGTACATTGCCACGCGCAAGGTCTCGGAGAAGGAGAAACTCCACCCCGAGGTCAAGCGCCGCATCGGCCAGCGGGCCGTCGAACTGCTCGCCGCGCAGGATGCGCTGATCATCGCCTCGGGGACGACCGTGCAGGCTTTTGCGCGCTGCATCCCGAACATGAAGATGACGGTGATCACCTCGGCGATGAACGTGGCCATGGAGTTGTTGGACAAACCCGATATCGAGATCATCCAGCTCGGGGGCATCATTCGCCATTCATCGGCTTCGGTCGTCAGCGAATATGCCGTGCGGATGCTTGAAAACTTCACGTGCAGCAAGTTGTTTCTGGGAGTTGACGGCATTGATCCGACCTACGGTCTGAGCACGACCCATCTGCAGGAGGCGTGTCTGAACCGGGCGATGATCCAGGCTGCGACGAAGACCGTCGTACTGGCCGATTCGTCGAAATTCGGTCGTCGGGGTTTCAGCAAGATCTGCGACATGAGTGACATCGATCTGGTGATTACCGATTCGCGGGTCTCGCCGAAGATGCTCGAGGCGATGAACGAGCAGGGGGTCAAGGTGGCGGTGGTCCCCTACCCCGAGGAGTAACCTTATGCGGCGCCGGGCAAGAGCCGTGCGGGCCTTGGCGAGGGTCACCCGGCCGGGGAGAATGCCCAGCGGACGGTTGATGAGCGTCCAGGAGGTCAGCGCGGCAGCCTGGAGGGTCTTCTCGATCGAAATAGCCCGTTCCCGGTTTTCTGCGCCCGGGCGTCCGAAGTTTTTCAGCAGAAAACCGCCGGTTTGACCCTCTTCGGAGATCCGTGCCAGCCGGTAATAACGACCCGGCTCGTCCTTCTGCAATTCGATCCGGACCCGTCAGAATGACCGGCCGTTCCGGGACCGTGGCGGCGGTTGCGGTATCCGGATTCCGCACGGCCTGTGCCGCCGACACTGCGGCTGTCGACAAGACGGCCGCAAGAAGCAGAAATCTTTGCATAAAGATCATGGTATTACGCTTTGTACAAAGCGAACGGTTTTGGGTGAAAGGTTGTTCACTTCGGCGTAAAACGTCCGGAACGGGAGTTCCAGAGGTCCGAATGATCGGCAAATACTTGTCTTTTCGGTAGAATTTGATTAACTTTACCAACAACCGAACAACCATAAAACCTCAAAAAGATGAAAAAGTACATTGCGGAAATGATCGGAACGATGGTTCTCGTTCTGATGGGTTGCGGCAGCGCGGCGTTTGCCGGGAGCGTGGCCGGGACCGTAGGTGCCGGAGTGGGCACGATCGGAGTGGCGCTGGCCTTTGGCCTCTCGGTGGTAGCCATGGCCTATACGATCGGCAACCTGTCGGGCTGCCATATCAATCCGGCCATTACGCTGGGGGTCTTTCTTTCGGGACGCATGAGCGGCAAGGATGCTGCATGGTACATGATCTTCCAGGTCATCGGGGCTATCCTCGGCTCGGCGGTACTCTATGTGCTTGTTTCGAGCGGAGCGAACGGCGGTCCGACCACAACCGGCGCGAACAGCTACGGCGAAGGAATGATGCTGCAGGCCTTCCTGGCGGAGATGATCTTCACGTTTATCTTCGTGCTGGTGGTTCTCGGCGCCACGGATGCCAAACACGGAGCGGGCAACTTTGCCGGACTGGCCATCGGTCTGACGCTGGTGCTGGTCCATATCGTCTGCATTCCGATCACCGGGACATCGGTCAACCCGGCACGTTCGATCGGCCCGGCTCTCTTCGAGGGTGGAGCGGCGCTTTCGCAGTTGTGGCTCTTCATCGTGGCCCCGTTTGTCGGTGCGGCTCTGAGTGCCGGGGTGTGGAAACTTATCTCGAACGGCAGGACGGCCTGACAGCAGCCGTTTCGCAAAACATACAACCCCGCTTTCGGTTTCGGAAGCGGGGTTGTTTTCGGATTCGGAGTTCTTTCGCCTCTCCGGGACGGTGATAGACGGAGTCTCTGTCTTTTCTGTTCCTGCATGCAGAGCAACAGCAACAGGAGTTTCAGAGCCTGATCATCCAGGTTTCCCTCCAACCGGCGTCTCAGCAGGTCGATCAGACGGGGCTTCTGTTTTTTGACCGTGATCTCGGCAATCTCCGTTTCGACGGCCAGCGCATCGTCATCGGCTCGGTGACCGACGGATACAACCCCTTCGAAGAGCATTTCCAGCGCACGCGCCATCTGCTCGAGGAGCTGCGCGGCACGACGGCCGAGATCCTGATCTGCACAAAATCGGACCTTGTGCTGCGCGATCTGGATCTGCTGCGGGAGTTCCAGCGCGTGACGGTTTCGTGGTCGGTCAACACGTTGGACGAGGCCTTCCGGGCCGACATGGACCGTGCGGTGAGCATCGAGCGGCGGCTCGAGGCCATGCGGCAGGTCTACGAGGCGGGCATCCGCACCGTCTGCTTCGTCTCGCCGATCTTTCCGGGCATCACCGATCCGAAGGCCATCATCGAGCGGGTCCGGGATTTCACCGACCTCGTCTGGCTCGAAAATCTCAACCTGCGCGGGTCGTTCAAGACGGCGATCCTGGCCTACATCCGCGAAAAACGCCCCGAACTGGTGCCTTTATACGAGGAGATCTACAACCACCGCCGGACGGATTACTGGCAGGCGCTCGAGCAGGATATGGCCGCTTATGCCGCCGCAAACGGCCTGCCGTATCGCGTGAACGACCTGCCGTACGGCCGCTCCGAAAAGGGGCATCCGGTTGTAGTCAACTACTTCTACCACGAAAAGATCCGACTCGGCAACCAACACTCGGATCGAAAGAATGCTTGAAGGGAAAACCCTTCAAAACACAAAAACGATGAAACAGATTGAAGGAATGCGGATGCCGGGGATTTCAATGCAATCGGGCTCTGCAAGTTGAGCAACTGAACGAATTCGTGCTGGAGCTGAATCCGGTTAATCGGCACCATATCGTATTTCATCAGAAGTATCGTATCTATACGAAAAACATCAGCGACGACAGCACCTTGCGCAATTCTGCCAGCGCATTCGATATGTGATATTGGACCGTGCGCGGACTGATGTTCAATGTCTTGGCGATTTCATCGTAAGACATATTTTCATGTCGACTCATATAAAAGACCTTGCGTCTCTGCTCTGGCATGTTGCGCACGGCCAGGTCGATCATCTCCAGCAATTCATCCGTCGACACGGCATCCGAAAATCCGCCCTTCGCCTCTTCTTCGATTCTGGATCCCGTTGCTTTCAGATACTTATATTGCATCTGGCGTCGCTTCATTACATTGAATATTGCGTTACGCGTCATACGGAACAAATATCCTTTGAATGAACAAACGTCTTGGAGGTTTTCTCGATAATCCCATATACGAAGAAAAACATCATGCGTAATATCTTCCGCATCTGTCTGATCCTTAAGTAAATGAAAGGCAAAGTCCCGCACTTTCGATGCATATCGCAAGTAAAGGATATCCAACGCCCCGGAATCACCATTCTGCAATTTCCGAATAATTATGTACTCTTCGCTGTTCATATTCGATGTATGCAAATATATATTTTTTTACGAACATTCGGTGCCGCATCCCATATTTTTTCATTGCATTGTAATCCACATCAAAAAAATCTGAAAAAAAATCACCAATCAGACTGGCGAACCGGTCTCATCGATTGTCTTTTTAATGAATCCGGACTCAAAAACTGTTTTTTTATTATTTTTGAACCTATGAAGAACCGATCTCTACTACTTTTTCTTGCTGCGATGACGGCGTGCCTTTGTATCGCATACGGGTGCAAGGACGATTCGGAAGATGCGCCCGACAGCGTTTACATGTACAGCACCTCCGGTACGGTGGATGCTGCGGCCGGGATGCAGTCCGTAACCCTATTCACCACCTGCGCCTGGCAGGCGACAGGCGACGACTGGATCACGATCGACCCCGCATCGGCCGATACCAAGGGAATCCATGCCGTACACCTCAGTTTCGGCCCCAACGAAACGGGAGTTTCCCGCGTCGGACACGTCGTATTCAAGGCCGGAAGTTATTCGGAAACCTACACCTTGACTCAAAGCGCCGAATAGCAATGCCGTAGGGGCGGCAGCAGACTCTCAAACTGGATACCGATGACGAACAGGAACCGAAAAATTATCGATTACGTATTCCAGCACAAGAATATTCCCGACGATATTCAACGGATATTCGAACGCTGGATGGTAGCACACGAAGAGGATCACGACACAACGGAAGCCCTTCGCGAGGTATGGAACGAGCATACAGCTCCGGCAGCGGATGAAGAGGACCTCAGGGGTCTCGAACGGCTGCACGCATCCATTCGGGACCAAAAATCCCGGATATCACCACGCATAATCCTGCGTTGGGTTTGTGCCGCAGCCGCAGCCGTATCGATATTTGTCGGAGGTTACTATGCGGCGATCGGGACCATGGAGCCGATTCGGGAAAACACGCTGCTGACAGCCAAAGGACAAACCGGAGAGTTCTCGCTCCCCGACGGGACGACCGTATGGCTCAACGGCGAAAGCCAACTCAAATACGACAACTCGTTTGAGGGCGAAACCCGCGACGTATACCTCTCCGGAGAGGCCTTCTTCAAGGTCCGGAAGGATTCGCTGCGGCCATTCCGTGTCCACATGAACGACCTGCAGATCGAAGTGCTGGGAACATCGTTCGATGCCATGAGTTATTCATTCGGATCGTGCGAACACATTGTTCTCAAAACCGGAAGCGTCAAAATTTCCGGAAACAATCTCCAGAGAACCGTTACGCTGCGCCCGAACGAAAAATTCACGTTCGACAAACGAGCCGGAAGTGCAAGGATCGAATCGGTCAACGCTCAGAACTACTGCCAGTGGTTCTCCCCACGTCTAATCTTCGACAACACCCCCCTCAAAGACATCATTATCAATCTTGAGCGCAGGTACAACGTCGAAATCTCCCTCTCCACACACGTTTCGCCTGAAAAACGGATCTCGCTGGTCATCTGTCATGAACCATTGGAAGACATCATGGAGGTGATCTCCTCCCTGATCTCGATTCAATACAGAATCGACGGGAACCATATGTTGATTACGAGAAAGTAACTCACTGTCCAACAGCCAATAGAATCTTATTTCTGACGCCCTGACAGGCGCCGGTATGCTCTGTTCATCTTAAAATCGAACCCGAATTAATCCCTAATAACCATGAATGAACACAATGTTTTGAAAAGGATTTCCCGGTATTTTTCGGTGATTATCCTGTGTATGGCGGTGACAACAACCGCCGTCGCACAGACCCCGAAGGTTACCGTGAATGCCGAAAATGTCAGCATCAAGGAGTTGCTGCAACGCATCGAGGCCAACAGCCAATACACATTCGCCTATGTCGATGCAGAGATAAAAACCGACAAAATCGTATCGGTTACAGCGACGAACCGCAGCATCGCATCGATCATCGCCGAGGTGCTTCCCGAGGTGAATATGGAAGTCAAAGGGCTGAAAATCATCCTTACCCGCGCAAGGGGGGGGAGGAGCCAGCGGCGTCGCAAGCCGTGGCAAGCCGCACGGTCAAGGGCCTGGTAACCGATGAAAATGGTGAACCGGTTGTCGGGGCGACCGTCATTCTGAAAGGATCGACCGTCGGCGCCGCCACCAACCTGAACGGCGAGTATGCCATAGAGATTCGCCAGAACAACGCGACCCTGATCGTCTCGCTTATCGGATACAACCGCGTCGAAGTCCCCCTTTCCGACAGTCAAACCCAGGCGAACGTCACGCTGAAGACCGAAGCGATCGCCATGAACGACATCGTCGTCGTGGGATACGGTGTGCAGAACAAACGCGATGTGACGACCGCCATCTCATCCATCAAGGCCGAAGATTTCGCCAACATGCCGACTTCCGACTTCCGCGACGCCATGGCCGCCAAAATGCCGGGCGTGCAGGTGTTACAACTCGGCGGACAGCCCGACGGCAATGTCTCGATCCGCGTTCGCGGTATTCAGTCCGCAACGGCCGGGAACGACCCGCTGTACGTCATCGACGGAGTTCCGTGCGACGCCCGGGCATTTGCCAACCTCGAAAGCAACGACATCGAAAGTCTCGAAGTGCTCAAGGATGCTTCGGCAGCGGCCATTTACGGTTCGCGCGGGTCGTGCGGCGTGATCCTGATCACCACCAAACGAGGCCAGGGCGAACGTCCCGTGGTAAGCTACGACGGACAGTTCAGCGTCTCGAATGTGGCCAAAAGAATCGACATGCTCGATGCGTACGAATTCGCACGGCTTTTCAAGGAGGCGCGCGACGGGGCCTATCTGTTCAATGTTCCGACCGGTTCGATCGACGATCCCTACGAGGAGCGTCCGCAGACCTATCATCGTGTCGATCCGCTCATCACGGCCTATCTGCAGGACGATACCGGAACGTTGACCAATACCGACTGGCAGGATGCCATCTTCCGGTCGGCCTACTCGACCAAGCACTCGATCTCGGTCTCGGGACGCACCAAGACACTGGGCTACTACATCGGAGGAAACTACCTCTACCGCGAAGGTACGATCATCGGCTCGGACTTCGAACGATACAGTCTGCGCGCCAACCTCGACGGGGAACGCAACCGGCTCAAATACGGCATCAGTTTCTCGCCCTCCTATTCGAAGACCAATTATGTATCGACCGACACGCAATACGGTGACGACGGCATCATCGCGTCGGCGCTGATGGCCCCTCCGATCTTTCCCGTATATAACGAGGACGGATCCTACAACTGGGACATGAACGGACTCTTGCGCGTCAACACCTGGGATACCCAGACGAACGAGGTGCTCAATCCCGTGGCCCTGGCCCTTGAAATCGATGACGTGCGCGAGAAGATCAACATCCTCGGCAATGCATACGTCGCATACGAATTCATCGAAGGACTGGAATACAAATTCACCATGGGAGGAGACTACTATTCCTACATCCGCAATTACTACCGACCCTCATATATCCCGCTCAAGGGCTACAAATACCTCAATGCCCTGTCGGACCCGACCGCCGAAAACAACATGAACTCCTATTTCCACTGGACAATCTCCAACCAGCTCTCGTACAATCGCACGTTCGGAGACCATTCGATCAACGCCGTTGCCGTATACGAAGCCGAGAAGCAGAGCATCCAGACCTCGCAGATCGTCGGAACCGGGACTGCCGGAGACGACAAGATCCGCACGACAAAGGGCAAAACCATCGATCTGGACAACACCTACAACAACAAATACGCCTACACGTTCGCTTCGTGGCTCTTCCGCGCCCAATACTCCTACAAAGGCCGATATATGGTTTCGGCATCGGTTCGCGGCGACGGCTCCTCGCGATTCGCGCCCAACACCAGATGGGGCTATTTCCCGGCGGTTTCGGTAGGTTGGCGCGTCAGCGACGAGAATTTCCTGCGCAATGTCCGGTGGATCGATGATCTGAAATTCCGAGCCAGTATGGGTCAGACCGGCAACGCACAGATCGGCAACTCGGAATACCTTGCTCTCTACGGCACGTCGAACACCGATCTGGGTAACGGACTCACCGCCCAGGTCTATCCTTCGCAAATCGCCAACAACGACCTGGGATGGGAGAAAAACACACAGTACAACATCGGACTGGATATCAGTCTGTGGAAAGGCACCCTGGGGCTGAATGTCGACTACTACTATTCGAAAACCACCGACATGCTCTTCGATGTTCCCGTTTCGTCCGTTTCGGGCCTCACCTCGTCGAACATCAACATCGGCTCGATGCAAAACAAAGGCGTTGAATTAGCACTCACGTCCCGCCGCAGCTTTGGAGACTTCTCCTACGCCTTCGCCGCCAACTGGTCGCTCAATCGGAACAAAGTACTGAGTCTCGGGGATGAAAATGCCGACATTATCAAAGAGTCGTCCTATGCCCGCGGTTACTATATTACACGTGTTGGACAGCCTATCGGATGTTACTATCTGCTGGTTCAGGACGGGATCTTTCATAACCAGGAAGAATTGGATTCATATCCTCATTTCGACTCTACGACAGTCGGAGACTTCCGGTTCGTCGATGCCAACGGAAACGGTATTCTCGAAAATGATGCCGATCGGGTCATTGTGGGCAACTACATGCCGGACTTCTATTACGGATTTTCCGTAAATCTCTCCTACAAGGGTTTTGACCTGGCGGCTAATTTCCAGGGTGTCTACGGGAACGAAATACTGAACCTCGAACGCCGGTACCTGCTCAACATGGAAGCCTCGTCGAACATGATGAAGGAGGCTCTTCAACGTTATCCCTACGGAAACCTGAACCGCGCAACCCGTAAATCAAGCGGCAACAACGGGGCCTGCACCTCGACGTTCCATCTCGAAGACGGTTCCTACCTCCGGCTCCAGAATCTCTCCCTGGGATACACGTTCCCCGACCGTTGGACCCGGAAAGCCGGCATCTCGAAACTCCGTCTCTACATTCAGGGGACCAACCTCTTCACCTGGACTAAATATACGGGGTACAACCCTGAGGTCAACAACCATGCTTCCGACGCGCTGCGCCCCGGCGAGGACTACTGTTCCTATCCGCTGTCCCGAACTTTCAGCGTAGGCGTGAATTTCAACCTGTAAAACAAACAAACCATGAAACTGAAACTCATTATAACAGCCGGAATCCTCATTGCAGGAGCCTCCTCATGCGGAGAATCCTTCTTCGAACAGTATCCGAGCAACAACATCACCGAGGGAAACTACTACCAAACGGACGATGATTTCAATCAGGGGGTGGTGGCCTGCTACCATAAACTCAAGACCCAAATGGCCTTCCATCTCCACGAGATCTGCTACCGAAGCGACGAAAACATCCTTGAATCCATGGCCGTTTCCACGCAGGATCGATACGATATCGACAATTTTGCCGAAACGCCAAGCAATGGTATTCTGAGCGACATCTGGGATGCCTGGTACAACGGGATCTATCGTTGCAACGACGTACTTGACCACATGGCCGGAGCCGACATCGCCAATTACGACAAATACCGCGGCGAATGCCTGTTCCTGCGTTCCTGGTGGTACTTCAATCTTTATCGGGTTTTCGGGGTGGTTCCCATTACCAGGACGGTTGTAACCCCAGCCAATGCAAAACTTATTCCCCGATGCACGGAAGAGGAGATGTACACCCTGTTGACCGAAGATTTGACTGAGGCCGCCCGGCTGTTACCGTCGACTCCCGGGGCTGAGAAGGCTCGCGTAGCAAATATTGCCGCTTACACGCTGTTGGCCAAGGTTTATCTGACATTCGGGAAGCCTTCCGAGGCGAAGACTGCTCTTGAAGAAGCAATGAAAAATACCGCTTATGGCCTGGAAACCTCTACCGGAAAGGTATTTGACGTGAACAATAAGATGAACAAGGAGATCATCTTCGCATTGTACTACAACAAGACCAACGATAACGGACATGGCTATTGGTACAGCACCAGCACGAACGTGATGGCCGACATCCGCAACCCGACCCCCGAATTCAAGGCCATTTACGAGGAAAAAGACAATCGACTGGCATTGATCAATAGCTATACGCAGGTTTCGAGCAATCTCTATGCCATGACCAAATGGTATGACACCTACGATGCTACTTACACGACTCAGGTAGGCAATGATTTTCCGCATTTGCGTTATGCCGACGTGGTACTGATGTATGCGGAAGCATTGGCGGAATCGGGTGCCGGACTGGACAAAGCCCTGGAGTGGCTCAACAAGACCCGGACACGTGCGGGACTGGACGAGTTGACCACGGGTGATGTCACCAGTCTCGAAGAGTTCCGGCAGGAACTGGCCGATGAACGCGGCCGCGAATTTGCCCTTGAGGGACACCGATGGTTTGATCTCGTACGCCTGGGACTGGCTGTCGATTATTTCCGGAAACTGGGCTATACGCTCGATGCACACAACCTGATTTTCCCGATCCCGCAAAGCCAGATCGAGATCGTCAACGACGAATCGATCCTTTGGCAGAACCCTGGATTCTAATAACCTTTTACATGAGCAAACGATTATGAAAAGAATAAGCGTTTATTTGTTGATTTCGGTACTGGCATTAGGATTTTCCTCCTGCTGGACCGAGGATATTCCCGAAGCGGGAGCCGCCCGCCCCCAGGTTACCAACCTTACGGCCACGCCGGGCGACGAAGAGGTTTACCTCTCCTGGGAGACTCCCGAAGGATGGAATCCGACGGACTTCATCGTCTATTACACCGGATCCGACTCGGAAACCATCACTCTGCGGAGCGGAGGCAACCGGAGCTGCACGGTCGGAAATCTGACCAACGGCACCCAGTATATTTTTCACGTACAGGCCGTCTACGGAGAGCTGATCTCGAATTACGTCACGATCACCGCCAAACCATCGACATCGCGGTTCCCGATCACGGCTCTCACTGTTTCTGCCGGCGACGGATATGTGACCCTCTCCTGGACGGAACCGGCAACGACTGTCCTGTCGTACACGCTGTCCTATTACAATGAGGATACGCCCGAGAATATCCAGGAGCAAACCATCGAAAAGGGAACGACCTCCGTCACGCTCGACAACCTGACCAACGACAAGAATTACTACATCTCAATCGTCGCCAACTACGCCAAGGGCGCTTCGGAAGCAACAACGGCCAAGGCCATGCCGACTCTTGCAATTCCCTACATACTCGACCGGGAAACTGCGGCCAAGAATCAGCCCATCACCTTCACATTCAATACGGAGGGATACCCCACGGCCACCGATGTGAAATGGACTTTCCCCGGCGACGTGGTCAAAGAGGGCACCGTCGTAGAGTATGGATTCGGATCAACCGGTACACAAACAGCCAAACTGAGTGCCTCGATCGACGGAGATCTCCGCACCTGGACCGTGGAGGTCGAAATCCGCGAATATGTTATCTACAGCTCCGACTGGGATATCAGTGACTCATACAACGGATTCAAAGGTTCATGCCCGGTATTTTCGCCCGACGGCAGGACGGTCTACAACATCACGTTCTCCAACCTCACCGAACTCGTGGCCTTCGACCTCATCACCGGAGTCGAGAAGTGGCGTTACAAGCCGGCCACCCCGTCAGGAAGCTATAACCCACTGACTGTCAATCCGAAGACCGGCGACATCTATTTCGGGACATCCTCGGCCGGACAGTTCTATGCCGTATCGCCCGAGGGCCATCTTCTGTGGACCTTTACCGAGACTCAATCAATGAAGAGTACGGCTCCGGCCGTCAATGCCGCCGGCACGGTCGTCTACATCTGCGACGCCTCGGGTAACACCTTCGCCATCGATGCCGCTTCGGGATCAAAACTGTGGAGCTTTGCCGCACCTGCAGCCGGTTGCGGCCTGCTAGTCAACGGGAACGAGCTGGTAGTGGGAGCGGGCAAGAACATCTGCTTCATCAATGCATCCGACGGAAGTGAGATCGCACGTTTGACCATGGCTCAAACCATGACCGATATTTCCGGCTTTGCCGTTGCCGCAGACAAGACCACCGCCTACATTCCGAACACGGGAGGATATGTCAGTTCGATTGATCTGGCACAGCATAAGATCCTCGTCGACGGGTTCCTCGTCGGAGAAAACACCATGTACGAGCCTGTAGTGGCCCCGAACGGTTCGGTATTCATCGGATCGAAGGACAGTCATGTCTACAACGTCAACGCCTCGCTGACGGCTGTCAACTGGTCTCACAAGCACATGGACTCCAACAATGCATTCAACTACTCGCACCCGTGTGTTGACTCGGAGAACCGATTCTATATCACATCCGGACAAGTCGGAAATACGAGTTATATCTTCGATGCAAACGGCAGCATCATCGATCAATGGAGCTACGAGGCCGGCAACGACGGTCAAAAACAAATGGGCGGCAATAATTAGTCGCCCCTTAAAAATAGTTTTATTTATTGGTATTCAGTAATTTAATTTATAGAAGTCTTTGATAAATCTGGAAGTTTTCTTATCTTTACGTTAATAAACTTGCAGATTTTATGATTAAAAATACGAATAACAGTCCTTCTTTATTCAGCAACCTATCAG
The DNA here is from genome assembly GCF_900604385.1 of Alistipes megaguti. Taxonomy (NCBI): domain Bacteria; kingdom Pseudomonadati; phylum Bacteroidota; class Bacteroidia; order Bacteroidales; family Rikenellaceae; genus Alistipes; species Alistipes megaguti. Next base: position 2,710,805 of record NZ_LR027382.1, read on the forward strand.
ACATGCTGAACCAATCGCACCCGCTTTACCAATTGGCAGACAAAATAGATTGGGGAAAATTTGAAACGGCTTTTCAACCTTTGTATTGTCAGGATAACGGCCGTCCCGGCAAGCCAATCCGTTTAATGTGCGGTTTGCTTATCCTGAAACACCTTCGTAACCTGTCGGATGAGTCTTTGGTAGAGCAATGGAGCGAAAACGCTTATTATCAGTATTTCTGTGGCATGCAGGAGTTTACCCCGTCTGCCCCTTGTGCGTCTTCAGAACTGGTTCATTTCCGCAAACGTATCGGTGAAAAGGGAATTGAACTCATTTTCCAGGAAAGTATCCGTGTGAATAACGACGATGATGATGGCCGTCATCATGATACGGCTTTTATTGATTCCACAGTTCAGGAAAAGAACATCACTTACCCCACGGATCCAAAGTTGCATAAGAAGATCGTGAAGAAAGTTCTTGGCATTGTAAAAAAGCTGGGACTTCCCCTGCGCCAAAGCTACACCTTTGTGCTGAAGAAGATCTATCGTGACCAGCGTTTCCGGAACCATCCCAAAAACAGGGAAAAAGCTCTCAGGGCGGACAGGCGTTTACGTACAATAGCCGGAAGACTTGTCAGGGAACTGAAGCGTAATCTTAAAGAGAATCACGACTATGATAAATTGCTCAGACTCTTTGAAACCGTTCTGTCCCAAAGGCGGAACAGCCGGAAAAAGATTTATTCCATCCATGAGCCGGACGTGCAATGTATCAGCAAGGGTAAAGAACATAAAAAATATGAATTCGGCAACAAGGTGTCCATCATACGTTCTGCCACAGGAATTATTCTTGGAGCCATATCCTTTCGCAATGAATATGACGGTCATACCATCGAGTCTTCCTTGGCGCAGGTAGAACGGTTAACCGGAAGGAAGATTAAAGTGCTGGCTGGTGATAGAGGATACAGAGGCAGGAAGGAAATTAACGGGACGAAGATTATGATTCCCGATGTTCCCAAGAAATCAGACAGCCGTTATCAGAAGCTGAAAAAACATAAACTTTTCTGCAAACGTGCAGGTATAGAACCAACAATAGGTCACTTAAAGTCAGATTACCGATTGGGCCGCAACTTTTATAAAGGTGTGGTCGGGGATGCTGTGAACGTGCTACTGGCGGCAGCAGCCTATAACTTCAAAAGAGCCATGAAAGCTCTTTGGTGCATGCTTCATAAAATCTGCGAGATACTGTGGAAAAACGATATCTCGCAAAAATGGGCTTTTTAAGGGACGACTAANGTGAACGTGCTACTGGCGGCAGCAGCCTATAACTTCAAAAGAGCCATGAAAGCTCTTTGGTGCATGCTTCATAAAATCTGCGAGATACTGTGGAAAAACGATATCTCGCAAAAATGGGCTTTTTAAGGGACGACTAATTATCTCGACGGCGTACTCTACTCGGCATTCATCGGGGCATCGGGATCGAACGGCCTGTTTGTCGGCAAATACGTCGGTGGAGAACGCGCCTCAAGTTGGAGTTCGCACGGAGGCGATATCTGTGGTTCGTGCTGTCTGAAATAACGGAATCGGAGAGGATTGTGTTCAGTCCTCTCCTTACCCTTGAAAAAAGATTCTACAATGAAAAAATTAATTTTATTAACATGGGGGCTTCTTGCCGTTGCCCCGATTGTTCTGGCCAAATATCCCGTCGGCGTATCTCTTGGAACAGTCAAAACGCCGAATAGTGAGAACCTTGCCCGAATCAAGGAGGCTGGAGTCGATTATGTGGAGGTGACCTTCAACTACTTCTGGCGCAACGCTCCCGAAAACGAATGTTACACCCGCGCATATGAAGTCAAAAAACGGATTGACGAGGCCGGTCTGAAAGTCTGGTCCTGCCATCTACCGTTCAGCCGTCAACTCGACATTTCCGTTCTTGACCCTCAACAGCGAGAAGAAAACGTGCTTTTCATGGAACGGATGATCCGCCTCGCGGCAATCTTTGATCCGCAACGATTGGTGCTGCACCCCAGTTCAGAGCCGATTGCCGATAATGAAAGGGAAACGCGAATGCAGAATTCAGCCAACTCTATCGGCCGCCTTGCCCTTGCAGCCAAAGAGATCGGCGTAATGCTTTGCATCGAGAATCTGCCGCGGACATGTTTGGGACGCAACTCGGATGAAATATTGCAACTGATTGCAAACTATCCCGAAGTAATGGTCTGCTTTGATTCAAACCATCTGCTCAAGGAGGATCACGCACACTTTTTCGAACAAGTAGGCAATCGCATCGGAACGATACACGCTTCGGATTACGATCGCAAAGATGAACGACATTGGCTTCCCGGGAAAGGGATCATAGACTGGTCCGATTTCCTGCGAAAGCTGAAACAGTCCGGATACAACGGGGTATTCATGTATGAGATCAGATCCAGCGAGGTCGACTCCATTCAACAGATCGTCAAGGCGCACCACAGAATCGTCCTCGGCAAACAAAAATAGATGAATTTATTCAATCTCCGCATCATGAATACAGTTCAAAACCAAATCATCCGGAATCTCCTCGTCGGAATCGGGGCATTGCTGTTGGCCATCGGTTGTTCAAACGATTCCACTGATTCCGTTCGGCCCTTCGCATCGAAAGTCTCCCTGACGCTCTCAAGGTATTACAACGCACAGGGGACCACTACATTGCCCGTATGGGAAAGTTCCTCGCAGGCCGGAGTGTACGTACCCGGTTCCTCGGTCGCCTCCTATGCTTCGCCTATTCTGCCGGGATCCCAGACCTCGCTCTTTCTGTTCTCATTCGAGGGTCCACGACAGGAGGTCTCAACCATTGTCGGTTTCTGTCCGGCCGATGCTCCGGTTTTCTGCGAAAACGGACGGCTGCAAACAACCATACCCACACTACAGGACGGCACTGTTTCGCCTTGTCTGATCGGGAAATCGACCGGTCGCCTCGACAGTTACGAAGGGTGTGAGATGACATTGTCGCAAATTTTCTGCGTCATGTATATCAGTGTCAAAAAGGGGGACTATGCCGTTCGGGAAGTTACCGTAAAAGCCAACGGCGGAGAAGCGATCGCCGGGGAACTCTCGGTCGGGATCGACGATTGGGCGGCTTCGGCCTCGGAACAGACCATCACCGTGACGCTTCCCGAACCACTCGATTGCTCGCAGGAGGCACAAATTATTCCGGTAATGATTGCCCCCGTCACGCTGAACAAAGGCTATACGGCAACCCTGACCGACACGGACGGCAATTCGTTTGCGGTGTCGACAAATGATCCTGTCGAACTGACGGCCGGAGGCAAATACGACACGGATGAGGCGGCGTCGAGTTATGCGACCGAATTAATTTTCTGCGGCGACAACATGATCTACATGATCAATGCGGATTTGGCCGATGCTACCGGATACAAGGATGCTGTCACCTGGAGCTGGGATGCCACCACGGCGGCAACGACTCTGGGATTGGCGGCCTCGCGTTGCAACCATCTCGACGATTGCAAGCCGGTAAACAACGGCAAGCAGATTTTAGCCACGAGCTCCTACCACTGGTGCGTGCTGCTCGATGTTGAAACACAGCAGATCCTTTTCCACACAACATCCTCATCCAATGCTCACTCGGCCGAGATCTTGCCCGACGACCGAATCGTCGTGGCTTGTTCCGAGGGAACCGGATCAACAAACAACGTCCTCCAGCTCTACAACATCGCATCCCCCAACGTAATTGTTGATCAGGTCCCGTTGACTTCGGCTCACGGCGTCGTGTGGAACGAAGCCAACCAACGGCTTTATGCCATAGGCGAACAAAGCCTGCAAGTATATAGCCTGAAGAATTGGGATACGGCAACCCCTTCACTCGAATTGGAAAAAACCATCCAGACGCCTCAAAACGGACTGCATGATATGACCCTGGTCAATTCGAATACACTCTGCATCGCAGGGAAACGGGCCTATCTGTATGACATCGGAGCAGACCGATTCACCGAAATGATGCTTTTCTCCTCTTCCACGTCGATCAAATCCCTCAACTACAATGATGAAACGGGAGAACTGTGGTATACCGACGCGACCCATCCCGAAGGTTCACAGAGCTGGTCGACGCAGACCATCCGCTACGCCACGGACATGAATGCCTCGTCCGAAACCCGAACCATCAAGGTTCCGGATCTCGACATGTACAAGGTACGAGTCATGAACTGGTAAAACCCGAATATGTCGGGACAGGATTGGAGCAAGGCTTCAACCTGTCCCGCTTTCTTCAAACCTGACAAAACAATTAAACCATGAAAAAACTGCCCTTTCTTTTATCCATCCTGCTTTTATCGGCCGCCTGCACGCAACGTCCTTCCCCCGAAACAGACAACCGTGCCGCTACGATCGTCACCGAATTGCACAACCCGACCTCGAAACGGGTACTTGTCGCCAGTCACCGCGGTGATTGGCGCAATTATCCCGAGAATTCCCTGGCCGCCATCGAATCGGTCATCCGCATGGGGGCCGACATCGTGGAAATCGACCTGGCCCTGACGGCCGACAGCATACTGGTCCTGTGCCACGACCGGACATTGAATCGAACGACCACTGGAAAAGGATATGTCAAAGATGTAACACTCGACTCCATCCGGCGGTGTTTCCTAAAGTCGGGACACGGCGTAGTCACGACACACCGGATGCCGACTCTTCGCGAAGCGCTGGAAATCTGCAAGGATCGTATTGTCGTAAACATCGACAAGGGTTACCAGTACTACGATCTGGTGCAACGGCTTTCCGAAGAACTGGGTGTTACGGAACAACTGCTAATCAAGGGGAAAAGCCCGGTTGGCGATGTAACGGAGAAATTTTCCCGCTATGAACACAACATGATGTATATGCCAATCATCGACATTCTCAAACCGCAGGGAGAGAAACTTTTTGCCGAATACCGCGAGCAGGGGGTCGTTCCGATCGCCTACGAAGTGTGCTGGTCGGAAGAGACTCCTCAGGTAACGACGTGCATGGAGACCATTGTGAAAAGCGGCTCCAAATTATGGGTCAACTCACTCTGGCCCTCGCTTTGCGGCGGGTTGTGTGATGATGCGGCATTTGAAGGAGATCCCGGAGCCGTCTATGGCCGGCTCGTGGAGATGGGGGCCACCCTGATTCAAACCGACCGTCCGGAACTGTTGCTCGCGTATCTCCGCGCCCGGGGTCTCCATGACTAAAATGCCACAGGAATGAATCGAATCAAGGAGTTTTACCGAATCAGCGCTCCGGCTCCCAGGCAGGAGGAAGATGCGTCCGTACAAGAAAAACGCTACCGGAAGTTGCGGCTGCAGACTTTCGCCGCCGCAACCCTCGGGTACAGTCTCTATTATGTCTGCCGAACCAGTCTTAACGTGATGAAAAAACCGATTCTCGACAGCGGAGCTCTCGATGCCTCGCAGTTGGGAGTCATCGGTTCGGCATTGCTGTTCACCTATGCCATCGGAAAATTCGTCAACGGATTTATTGCCGATTACTGCAACATCAAGCGATTCATGGTCACGGGGTTGATTATCTCAACGGCAGCCAATGCCCTGATGGGATTGTTGGGAGTCGCTCATTCTCTTGTGCCCTCGGCCGTAATTTTTACGATTTTCGCCGTGTTGTGGGGGATGAACGGATGGTCGCAGTCGATGGGGGCCCCTCCTGCCATTATTTCGCTGTCGCGCTGGTTTCCGCTCAAGGAGCGCGGAACCTATTACGGGTTCTTCTCCGCAAGCCATAACCTCGGAGAATTTTTTTCGTTTCTTTTTGTCGGTTCGATCGTAACCTTTGCCGGTTGGCAGGTTGGTTTCTTCGGTTCGGCGACGGCCGGCTTGTTGGGAGTGTTCATCATTCTGGTCTGGCTGCACGATACCCCCGAGTCCAAAGGTTTGCCGAGCGTCGAAACCCTGGCCCATGAGGCCCCTGCGAGCAACGCCGACAAATCGATCAGGGAGATTCAACGGGCCGTGTTGAAAATGCCTGCCGTATGGATCCTGGCCGCAGCAAGCGCCTTCATGTATATATCACGCTACGCGATCAACGGTTGGGGCGTTCTCTTTCTTCAGGAAGAGAAGGGATTCTCGGATGTAGAAGCCATATCGATCGTATCCATCAATGCTCTTTTGGGAATCTTCGGAACCGTACTTTCGGGATGGTTCTCGGACAAACTCTTTAAAGGGGATCGAAATACCCCTGCACTGATTTTCGGCATCATGAACACGGTCGCTCTCGTTCTGTTTCTTTACGGGGGTAAAGCCATATGGGTGAATATTCTGTCCATGATTCTGTTCGGCATTGCCATTGGCGTGCTGATTTGTTTTCTCGGAGGTCTGATGGCTGTGGATATCGTACCGCGCAAAGCGACAGGAGCGGCATTGGGAGTAGTCGGAATCACCAGTTACATTGCTGCCGGGATTCAGGATGTTGCGTCAGGATGGCTAATTGACTCAAATATTACTTTGTCTGCCGATGGGTCTTCCATCTATGACTTCCAGCCAGTCTCTATTTTTTGGATTGCAGCTTCCATAATCTCTTTTTTATTACCCTTGTTCAATAGAAAGCACGCTCAATCTCTTCTGTGATGAAATTTTCGATGATCGCTATCCCGCAATCTGAAGAGTTGAATTGTACAATTCCAAGGGAAATGGATGAATTTCTCATTTAACCATGGATTTCTTTCTATGAATTGCACTTTGCGTGGATGGGGGCCGCCGAACATTCAGCGGTCCCGGATCCGAAAGGCACGGCGTTTCATCCGGATAACGCGCGCAGCCCCTCAAAAGTTTCGTTCACAAAGTGATGTGGCAGTGGTTGGCGTCGGTTGGCGTCGCAAGGGTGGACAAACTGCGGTGAAATCGCCGGTTTATGCCGTCAGGACCTTGCCGATACGACGCATCTCTCGGCTGATATTCGCCTCGGAGATCTTCGCGTAGCGCCGGGTCATGTTCGTATTCGTATGGCCCAGAATCTTGGCGATGATGTCGATCGGCATCCCGTATTCAATCGCCAGCGTGGCAAACGTGTGGCGCGCCAGGTGCGTGGTCAGATGCTTGTGGATCTGGCAAATATCCGCTATTTCCTTCAGGTAGGCGTTCATCTTCGTATTCGACGGGACCGGCAGCAGCTTGCCCCGCGCCCGACAGTTGGCATCGTCGCAGTACTTCTCCAGCAGGGCCGCCGCCTGCGGAAGCACCGGAACACGGCTCATCACCGAGGTCTTCTCCCGCGGCTTATGGATCCACAGCTGTCCCTCCTCGTCCGTCGTGAAGTGTTCCCGCCGCAGGTGGTCGACATCCGTGAAGGCCAGTCCCGTCAGCGCGCAGAAGCAGAAGACATCCCGGATGCGGTCCAGCCTCTCGTTGGGCATCGGCCGCTTTAGCAGCAGATCCAGTTCCGCTTTCGTCAGCGGCACCTTGACGTTCGTCTTGTCGATCTTCATCTTGTAGTAGCGGAAGGGATTCTTCTCGATCCATTCGTTGCGGACGGCATAGAGCAGGAAATTCTTCAAACAGCAGAGCAGATTGACTGCTCCGTTGTTGTGGCAGTTGTAGGCCGTCTGCATGTAGGTATTCAGTCCATCGACGTAGGCGTAGTCGACCGTCTCCAGCGGGAGATCCTCCTTGCCATACACCTGCCGGATATATTCGGTCATGTAGCGCAGCAGGCGGTGGTACTTGTTGGCCGTGAGCTGCGTGATCCGGGTGCCAACCTCCTGCTGGCGTTTCTCGCAGTATTTGCCGAACTCTGCCAGCAGCATCCGACTCGAAGAGGCCGATCCCAGCAGCTGTTTGACGGCAAAGCAGGTCGGCGTCCTGTTCTCCTGGATCAGGCGGTCGTAGGCGGCAAGGATCGAGGCCCGGTAACTGGCAACGATGCGATTGATCTGCTGGTCGACCTCATCCTTGTAGAGCGAGCGTTCGAGGCGCTGGTTCCAGCGTTCCGGCTCGATCTGGCATTGTGTATAGACTTCGGTCGACTGGCCGGTCGTGGTGATGCGGGCATAGATCGGGGCCTTGCCCTTTTTCGTGACTTTGGTTTTCTTGCAGAAGAAGACAACGCTGAAGGTGGTTCGTGGCAACATGGCTGCTTGGTTTTTGAGTAAATTAAACGTCTTCAGCACCGGAATGTTGCCGAGTAAAATGATGCAAATCAGCGAAATAGAGCTAAATCGTGACCTATTTTCGGTCCGAGCAAAAAAGGTCACGATGAAGGCCTGAAATACTTGCTGCCTTTTGCGTCAACAGGAGTGGGAGAATACAAGAAAAAGCCTTGTATATCGCTGATATACAAGGCTTTTTGCTTTCTATCGGGGTTTCTTTCTGGCCCCCTCTGGAGCGGAAAACGGGATTCGAACCCGCGACCCTCAGCTTGGGAAGCTGATGCTCTACCGACTGAGCTATTTCCGCATTACGGAGTACAAAGATACTCCGAATTTTTGAAAAGTCAAGTTTTCGGACGATGAAAATCCCCTATCGGAGTAAATTTTTCAACGCCTTGCAGTTTTCGGCATTCGCCACACTCTTGCCTTCGGGCGTGTAGAGATAGTCGAGCCGGTTGCGGAAATGCTCTTCGACTTTCGACCGAATGATCTTCATCGTGCTGTTCACCAGCCCGTTCTGCTCGGTGAACGGTTCGTCGACAATGGCCAGACCTGCCGGGAGCCAGCGTTCCGGGAACTCACCGGCATGAGCACCTCCTGCGCGATATTTGTCGATTTCGGCAGCCAGTATCTTTGCTGCTTCGGCCGGACGAGCCTCTTCAGCCACCTTGCGTTGATCCAATTCGTGCCGCAACGCTTCGGCATTCGGTACGACGATGGCCCCCGTGAAGGGACTCTGATTGTTGTAGATGATGATCTGATCGATGTAGGGTGAATTGTCGACAATGGCCTCTTCCATCCCTTCGGGGCTGTACTTTTCGCCGTCCGAGGCGATCAGCAGGCTCTTGAAACGGCCCAGAACGTATAGGAACTCGTCCTGCGAGACATACCCCATGTCGCCCGTATGGAGCCACCCGTCGCGAATGGCCTCGGCCGTAGCCTCGGGGTTTTTCCAGTAACCGGCCATGACGTTTTCTCCGCGAATGATGATCTCCCCTTTCTCGCCGCGCGGGAGTTCACGCCCCTGCTCGTCGACGATCTTCAGTTCGAGCGGAATGAGGATCTTGCCCGACGACCCGAAGCGGTGCCAGTGATACTTGGGCGAGTTGGTCGAGATGACGGGCGTAGCCTCCGAGAGGCCGTAGCCCTGGAACATCGGGATGCCGATGGCGTAGAAGAAACGCTGCATCTCGGCATCGAGCAGTGCGCCGCCGCCGATGAAGAACTTCATGCAGCCGCCGAAGGCCTCGCGGACCTTGCGGAACAGCACGACGTCGAAGAGTGCGACCAGCGGTTTGAGCAGGAAACGCCAGCCGTGCCCCTTGCTGTACCCGTCGCAGTTGTAGGCGTAGTCGACCTTCAGGGCCATTCGGAAGAGCCGCTCGACAAAGGGACCCTTCGCGCGGATCGAGCTTTCGATGTTTTTGCGGAAATTCTTGGCCAGGGCCGGCACCGAGAGCAGGAAATGGGGCTGTACCTCGTGGATGTTGAGCGGGATGTTCTTGAGGGTTTCCATCGGGGTTTTGCCGATCTGGACCGTAGCGACCGAGGCACCGCAGGCGATCATGATGTAGAACCCCACGACGTGGGCGAAACAGTGGTCGAGCGGCAGGATGATGAGCGTACGGTAGTGCGACGGAATGTCGATTCGCGAGAGCGACTGCTCGACATTGGCCGTGTAGTTGCGGTGTGTGAGGACAACGCCCTTGGGGTCGGCCGTCGTGCCGGAGGTATAGGTGATCGTGGCGTAGTCGTCGTTCTCGATGGCCTGCCCGATCTTCAGGAACTCCTCCTTGTGCTTCGAGAGGTAGTCGCGGCCCAGCCGGCGGAGGGTTCCGTAGGCGGTTTCGCCCGTTTCGAGCGGAATGTGTCCGAAGACGATGATGTGCTCGACCTGGGGCAGTTCGGCGCGGATACGGCGGATTTTGGGCAGCTGATACTTCGAGACGAAGAGGGCCTTGACCTCGGCATGGCGCAGGCGGAAGAGCAGATCGTTCGACTCTTCGAGCTTGACCGAGAGCGGCACGCTGATCGCCCCGGCGTAGAAGAGCCCCAGTTCGGAGATGATCCAGGCATTGGAACCTTCGGCCAGAATGGCGACCTTGTCCTTGGGACGGATCCCGATGGATGCGAGACCGGCTCCGACCTCCAGAGCGAGCTCTTTGGTTTCGGCATAGGTTGTAGGCTCGAACTTGTGGTGACGTTTTTCGAGCAGGAAGGTCTTCCCGCCATACTTTTCGACGGAGGCCTCGAAGAGGTCGATGATGGTTTTCTTCATGGTTTTCAATCCATTTTCAACACGGCGAGGAATGCCGACTGGGGGACTTCGACGTTGCCGATCTGCCGCATGCGTTTTTTGCCCTTCTTTTGTTTTTCGAGGAGTTTGCGTTTTCGGGAGATATCGCCGCCGTAACACTTGGCGGTGACATCCTTGCGGACGGCCTTGACGGTTTCGCGGGCAATGATCTTGGCACCGATGGCGGCCTGGATGGCGATATCGAACTGTTGGCGCGGGATGAGCTCCTTGAGTTTCTCGCACATCTTGCGGCCGAAGTCGTAGGCATGGTCGGTGTATGTGAGCGATGAGAGGGCGTCGACGGGTTCTCCGTTCAGGAGGATGTCCAGCTTGACGAGTTTCGAGAGCTGGAACCCCGTCCGGTGATAGTCGAACGAGGCGTACCCCTTTGAGATGCTCTTGAGCTTGTCGTAGAAGTCGAAGACGATCTCCGAGAGGGGCATGTCGAAGTTGACCTCGACGCGGTCCTGGGTGATGAAGGTCTGGTTTTTCATCACGCCGCGCTTGTCGATGCACAGTTTGATGACGTTTCCGAGGAACTCCGACTTCGTAATGATCTGGGCCAGAATATAGGGTTCCTCGATTTTGGCGATTTTCGTGATTTCGGGCAGACCGGAGGGGTTGTGTACCTCGACGACCTCGCCCTGGGTGGTGGTCACGCGGTAGGAGACGTTCGGGACGGTGGTGATGACGTCCATGTCGAATTCGCGGTAGAGGCGTTCCTGAATGATCTCCATGTGGAGCAGTCCGAGGAAACCGCAGCGGAATCCGAATCCGAGGGCGAGTGAGCTTTCGGGGTCGAACGTCAGCGAGGCGTCGTTGAGCTGGAGTTTTTCGAGCGAAGCGCGCAGATCCTCGTACTGGTCGGCCTCGACGGGATAGACGCCGGCAAAGACCATCGGCTTGACATCCTCGAAACCGGCAATAGCCTCGTGTGCGGGATTGGCTACCGAGGTGATCGTATCGCCGACCTTGACATCGGCCGATGTTTTGATTCCCGAGCAGATGTAGCCGACGTCTCCGGCGCGGATTTCGTCGCGGGGCTGCATCTTGAGCTTCAGGACGCCGACCTCGTCGGCATCGTACTCGCTGCCCGTGTTGAAGAACTTGACGTGCTCGCCCTTCCGGATCGTGCCGTTGAAGACGCGGAAATAGGCGATGATACCGCGGAAGGGGTTGAACACCGAGTCGAAGATCAGGGCCTGCAACGGAGCGTTGTCGTCACCCTTCGGAGCGGGGATGCGCTGGACGATGGCCTCGAGAATCTCCTCGACGCCCAGCCCCGTTTTGCCCGAGGCGAGCAGAATATCCTCCTCTTTGCAGCCGATCAGGTCGATGACCTGATCCTTCACCTCGTCGATCATGGCCGACTCCATGTCGATCTTGTTCAGCACGGGGACGATCTCCAGATCGTGGGCAACGGCCAGATAGAGGTTCGAGATGGTCTGGGCCTGAATTCCCTGCGTGGCGTCGACGACGAGCAGGGCGCCTTCACACGAGGCGATTGCGCGCGAGACTTCGTACGAAAAGTCGACGTGTCCCGGCGTGTCGATCAGATTGAGCGTATAGTGCTGTCCGTCGCGGGCCGTGTACTCCATTTGAATGGCGTGGCTCTTGATGGTGATTCCCTTTTCGCGTTCGAGGTCCATGTCGTCAAGCACCTGGGCCTGCATTTCGCGCTGGTTCAGGGTGTTGGTTTTCTCCAGCAGGCGGTCGGCGAGCGTGGATTTGCCGTGGTCGATATGGGCTATGATGCAAAAGTTGCGGATATTTTTCATAAAAGCGTGTGAAATCTCACGCAAAGATACTAAATATTTTGAATTATAAAGGAATTGAGGGCGAAATGGATTTGTAAAAATAATTAAAAACGTTTATATTTGCGAACTACAAACAGGTTAAGTTCAGGTTCATATGTTAAGCAGACAGATCGCGACCAAGCTCCGGGGCTACGAAACCCCGTTTTACCTTTACGATACGGCCCTGCTTCGCCAGACGCTGGAGAGCGTCGTATCGGAGTCGAACAAGTACGGCTACAAGGTGCATTACGCCATCAAGGCGAACTACGACGATCACCTGCTCTCGATCATCCGCGAATACGGGCTCGGCATCGACTGCGCGAGCGGCAACGAGCTTCGCAAGGCGATCGAGGCGGGCTTCGCCCCGAAAGGGATCGTCTATGCGGGCGTTGGCAAACGCGACAAGGAGCTGCGCTATGCGATCGAACAGGGCATCCTGGCGATCAACTGCGAGTCGATCCAGGAGCTGGAGCTTGTGGACCGTTTTTCGGCCGAGGCCGGAAAGGTGACGGAGGTGGCCCTCCGCATCAATCCGGATATCGACCCGAAGACCAATCACTGCATTGATACGGGCCAGGCCGACAGCAAGTTCGGCATTTCCTATGAAGAGGTGCTTGAACATGCCGAAGAGATCCGTTCGTTCACCCACCTGCGCGTCGTGGGTCTCCACCTGCACATCGGTTCGCAGATCCGCGAACTGCACGTCTTCGAGCACATGTGCAACAAGGTGAACGTCATCGTCGAGAACCTCGAGCGGCTGGGTTTCGAACTGCGCTTCGTCGACGTGGGCGGCGGTCTGGGCGTGAACTACGACGTGCCGGAGAACGAGCCGATCCCGAACTTCGCCTCGCTCTTCTCGATTGTCCACAACCACCTGCGTGTGGGCGACCGGGAGGTCCACTTCGAATTCGGCCGTTCGATCGTGGCCGAGTGCGGCGAGCTGATCACGACGGTCCTTTTCAACAAGACGACGGCCACGGGACGCAAGCTGCTGATCGTCGACGCCTCGATGACCGAACTGATCCGCCCGGCGCTGTACGGCGCCTACCACAACATCGAGAACATCACGGCACCGGACGACGCCCCGACCGATAAATATACGGTTGTCGGGACGGCGTGCGAGTCGACCGACGTCTTTGACGAGAACGTGACGCTGCGCCGCTCGCAGCGGGGCGACCTGCTGGCGATCAAGTCGGCCGGGGCCTACGGCATGTCGATGGCCTCGCGCTACAACCTGCATGACCTCCCGGGCGCTGTTTACAGCGACGAGATCGAATAACGGAGTGTTCTACCCTCCCCGACCGAAGGCGGCCCGACGGCCGCCTTCCTGCTGTTTTGAAACGACGAATGCAATACGCATACCATGTGGTTGACCCTTGCCTTTACCTCGGCCGCGCTGCTCGGCCTCTACGATGCCGCCAAGAAGCAGGCATTGACCAATAACGCCGTACTTCCGGTACTGCTGCTCAATACACTGTTTTCCACGCTGTTTTTCGTTCCGGCCATCCTCTCCGCGGAGTTCGGCCTGGGGTGGTTCGACGGCACGCTGCTCGAGGCCTCCCGGGGGACGGCCACGGCCCACGGACTGGTGATCCTCAAGTCGGTGATCGTCCTCACGTCGTGGATCTTCGGCTATTTCGGCATGAAACACCTGCCGATCACGATCGTGGGGCCGATCAACGCCACGCGGCCCGTGATGGTGCTCGTTGGGGCCTTTCTGATCTTCGGCGAACGGCTGAACGCCTACCAGTGGATCGGCGTGGCGCTGGCCTTGGTTTCGTTGTTCCTGCTGAGCCGCTCGAGCCGCCGCGAGGGGGTCGACTTCACCCATAACCTCTGGATTCTCTTCATCGCCCTGTCGGCCGTCACGGGTGCCGTGAGCGGCCTTTACGACAAATATATCATGTCGCGCCTCGATCCGGTCTTCGTGCAGAGCTGGTACAACCTCTACCAGTTTGTGATGATGGCCGTCGTGGTCTGTATCCTGTGGCTGCCGCGACGGGGCCACACGACACCTTTCCGATGGAGCTGGGCCATTCCGCTGATCTCGGTTTTTCTGACGCTGGCCGACTTTGCCTACCTTTACGCGCTGCAGGATCCCGACGCGATGATCTCGATCGTCTCGATGATCCGCCGGGGCTCGGTGGTGGTCTCGTTCCTGTGCGGTGCGATGCTGTTCCACGAGCGGAACCTGCGCTCGAAGGCCGTTGACCTGGCCTTCATTCTGGTGGGTATGATCTTCCTGTGGCTGGGCTCGCGGTAGATCCGATCGGGGTGAATGAAAAAGAGCGGACTGCAAACCGGGCAGTCCGCTCTTTTCATCTTTGAGAGCCGCTTCAGATGAGCTTCTCCAACTGATTGACCGTCTTGGCGATCTCGGCATCCGACGGCGTGTAGTCTTTCAGTGCTCCGGCCAGATACTGCTCATAGGCATAGAGGTCGATGACGCCGTTGCCCGAGAGGTTGAAGAGGATCGTCTTCTCGCGCCCCTCCTCTTTGGCCTTCAGGGCCTCGCGGATCGTTGCGGCGATGGCGTGGGTCGACTCGGGCGCGGGGATGATCCCCTCGGTGCGGGCGAAGAGGACTCCGGCTGCCAGCGTCTCGTTCTGCGGAATGGACTGCGCCTCGATCAGTCCGTCTTTGAGCAGCTGGCTGACGATCGACCCGGCGCCGTGGTAGCGGAGCCCTCCGGCGTGGATGTCCGAGGGCTGGAAGTCGTGCCCGAGGGTGTACATCGGGATCAGCGGCGTGTAGCCGGCCACATCGCCGAAGTCGTACTGGAACTGCCCGCGGGTGAGTTTCGGACAGCTTTCCGGCTCTACGGCAATCATGCGGATCTTTTTGCCTTCGGCGAAGTTCTTGCGCAGGAACGGGAAACTGATTCCGGCGAAGTTGCTGCCGCCGCCGAAGCAACCGATCACCATGTCGGGTTCGGCGTCGGCCATCTCCATCTGCGTGACGGCCTCCTGCCCGATGACGGTCTGGTGCAGCAGCACGTGGTTCAGGACGCTGCCCAGACAGTAGCGCGTATCCTCGGGGCTGCGCAGTGCCATCTCGACGGCCTCGGAGATTGCCAGCCCGAGGCTTCCCGAACCGTCGGGATCCCGTTTGAGGGCGGCTCGGCCCGACTCGGTGATGGTCGACGGGGAGGCCAGACACTCGGCGCCCCAGGTGTTCATCATCAGCCGCCGGTAGGGTTTCTGGTTGTAGCTGACCTTGACCATGAAGACCTTCAGATCGATGCCGAAGTGCTTGGCGGCGAAGGCGATCGAGGCGCCCCACTGCCCGGCGCCCGTCTCGGTGGTCAGATGTTTGATTCCCTGTTTGTAGTTGTAGTAGGCCTGCGGCACGGCGGTGTTGGGTTTGTGCGAACCGGCGGGCGAGACGCTTTCGTTCTTGAAGAAGATTTTTGCCGGGGTGTCGAGGGCCTTTTCGAGGGCGTAGGCCCGCACGAGGGGCGTAGGTCTCCAGATGCGGTAGATCTCCTGCACCTCTTCGGGGATGTCGATGAAGCGTTCGGTGGACATCTCCTGGTCGATGAGCTCTTCGGCGAAGATAGCCGACATCTGCTCCTTGGTGACGGGTTGTTTGGTGGCGGGGTTGAGTGGCGGCAGGGGTTTCGTCGGCATATCGGCCACGATGTTGTACCATTGCGTGGGCATTTGGCTCTCGGAGAGACAGAATTTCTTGGTTTTCATAGCAAAAGTGATTTAAAGGGTTTGTCGGAAGGAGTGAATGAAAAAAGCCCGTTGCTTACCTTCGTAAACAACGGGCTTCGGTCTCTGCTATCGGGTGATCACCATACACGCGACGAGGCGCACTCATTGTTCACGAGCGTCAACGGGTGCCACCACCAAGCCTGTATGTTGAAGTTAAGAAGCATCTTTTTTATCGAACTTGCTTTCCGCAAATATAAGAGATCGGAAAGAAAAAAGCAAATTTTTTACGAATTATTTTTGATACCTCAATATATGAGGGGCTTCAAAATGAAATCGCGTCGTAAAAGCGGCGTACTTTCGGGAAAAATTACTATTTTTGCATGATAATCTGCAAAATCAAAACACGACGATATGAATATTTCGTACAACTGGCTCAAACGCTACCTCGCGACGGACCTTTCGGCCGAGAAGATTGCCGAGGTGCTTACGGAGATCGGCCTGGAGGTCGAGGGCTTCGAGAAGATCGAAACCGTCAAGGGCGGCCTTGCGGGAGTTGTTGTCGGCCAGGTGCTGACGTGCGAGATGCACCCCGATTCGGACCACCTGCACGTAACGACGGTCGACGTCGGCGAGGGCGAACCGCTGCGGATCGTCTGCGGCGCCGCCAACTGCCGCACCGGGCTTAAGACGCTCTGCGCCAAGATCGGCGCGGTGCTTTACCCCAACGGCGGCGACGAGGAGTTCAAGATCAAACGCTCGAAGATCCGCGGCGTGGAGTCGCTCGGCATGTTGTGTGCCGAGGACGAGCTGGGCATCGGCTCTTCGCACGAGGGCATCATCGAACTTCCGGCCGACGCCCCCGTGGGCATGAGCGCCAAGGAGTTCTTGCACATCGAGGACGACTATCTGATCCAGATCGGCCTGACCCCCAACCGGGTGGATGCCGCCTCGCACATCGGCGTGGCGCGCGATCTGGCGGCGTGGCTTCGCAGCCGCGGCGAGCAGGCCGAGGTGAAGTGGCCCGACGTCTCGGCCTTTGCCGTGGACAACCACGATCTGGAGGTGAAGATCCGCGTCGAGAACGAGGAGGCCGCCCCGCGCTATACGGGCGTGACGGTTACGGGCTGCAAGATCGGCCCCTCGCCCGAGTGGATGCAGAACTGCCTGCGGGCCGCCGGCATCAACCCGAAGAACAATCTGGTCGACATCACGAACTTCGTTCTCTTCGAACTGGGGCAGCCGCTGCACGCCTTCGACGCCGACAAGATCGAGGGACACGAGGTAGTGGTCCGTACGTGCGAGGCCGGAACGCCTTTCGTGACGCTGGACGGCGTTGAGCGCAAACTGACGGACAAGGATCTGATGATCTGCTCGGCAGAGCGGCCGATGTGCCTGGCAGGCGTCTTCGGCGGACTGGATTCGGGCATCAGCGACACGACGACCAACGTCTTCATCGAGAGCGCCTACTTCAACCCGGTGTGGGTGCGCAAGACGGCCAAGCGTTTCGGACTCAATACCGACTCGTCGTTCCGCTTCGAGCGGGGCGTCGACCCCAATCTGCAGATTTACGCCGCCAAGCGGGCCGCGCTGCTGATGAAGGAGTTGGCCGGCGGCCGGATTTCGAGCGACATTACGGATATCTACCCGCATCCGATCCGGGATTTCGTCTTCGACTTCTCGATTTCGCGGGCCCGGGCGCTGATTGGCAAGGAGATCCCCGAGGAGACGATCCGCACGATTCTGGCGGCCCTCGAGGTGAAGATTCTCGCCGAGAAGGGCGACGTGCTGACGGTGGCCGTACCACCCTACCGCGTCGATGTGCAACGCGAAGCCGATCTGGTGGAGGATATCCTGCGCATCTACGGCTACAACAACGTCGAGATCCCCTCGCGGGTCCGCTCGACGCTCTCCTATGCGCCGAAACCCGACCGCATGAAGCTGATGAACCTGGCGGGTGATTTCCTGACCAACAACGGCTTCACGGAGATCATGTCCAACTCGCTGACTCGGGCGGCCTATTACGAGGGTCTGACTGCGTGCCCGGCCGACCGCTGCGTGCGGATCATGAATCCGCTGAGCGCCGATCTGAACGTGCTGCGTCAGACGCTGCTCTTCAACATGATGGAGGCCATTGCGCTGAACATCAACCACAAGAACGGTGATCTGGAACTCTACGAGTTCGGCAACTGCTATTTCTACGACGCCGCCAAACGCACGGAGGAGAACCACCTGGCCGCCTACTCCGAGGAGTACCGGCTGGCGGTGGCCGTCACCGGGACGACCGAGCCCCAGTCGTGGAACACGAAACCCGTGAAGGCCTCGTTCTTCACGCTGCGGGCCGTGGCCGAGAAGCTGCTGCGCCGCTTCGGACTGGACATCTACGCACTGAAGACCTCCCCGATCGAGAGCGACCTCTTCAGCGAGGGGCTCGTGATGGAGCTCAACGGCAAACGGCTGCTCGAGATCGGCACCGTGGCGTCGAAGATCCGCCGAATGACCGATGTCAAGCAGGAGGTCTACTACCTGGAGTTGAACTTCGATCTGCTCTGCAAGTCAACCAAAAAACTGAAGATCACGGCCGAGGAGCTGTCGAAATACCCCGAGGTAAAACGCGATCTGGCCCTGCTGGTCGACCGTCAGATGACCTTCGCCGCCCTGCGCGAGGTGGCCTTCTCCACGGAGCGCAAACTGCTCAAGAGTGTCTCGCTCTTCGACGTCTACGAAGGCGACAAACTTCCGGAGGGGAAGAAATCCTACGCCCTGAGCTTCGTGCTCGAGGACAAGAGCCGCACGCTGGACGACAAGACCATCGAGCGGGTGATGGCAAATCTGGTCCGCCAGTTCGAACAGCGCTGCGGCGCTACGGTTCGCGCCTGACCCGGGGCCGAGAGAGGGGGGGGGTAAAAGAGACGAGGAGGCTGGAGAAGCGAAGGACCGGAGAAGCAAGGGTCAGTGTAGTGAGAGGCGGTGAAGAAAGAAAACCGGTGATACGAATCGGATTCCAGATCTTCGAACCTGCCCTAATAACAGTATGGAGGAACTGCCGACGTGGCGGTTCCTCATTTTTTTGTCCGAAAAGGTGAAAAAAGAGCGCCGAAGCACTTCCTGAAACCGGAATTTATGCGTAATTTTAGGCGATCCAAAAACGCAAAACAATGAAATCACGAAATCTGACCTGGCTGTGTGCCGGTCTGTTTGCCCTGAGCAGCTGCGCTCCACAGGGCGCTACGCAACCCGAAACGACGGCTCCGACGTCGGAGAATGCGGTGATCGAGACGATCCTTGCGCGCCGCAGCATCCGCCGCTACACAACACAGCCCGTCGAACGCGAGAAACTCGAACTGATCGTCAAATGCGGCATCAACGCCCCGAGCGGTCTGAACAAACAGCCGTGGGAGGTCCGCGTGGTGGACAATGCGGCCTATATCGACTCGTTGACGGCCCTCTACGTGAAGGCCAACCCGAAGGTGGCCGAGGATACGACCTTCCACAACATGTTCCGCAATGCTCCGGCCGTGATCTTCATTGCCTCGCCGTCGAACGGCAGCGGACAGTTGGATTGCGGACTGCTGGGAGAGAACATGGTCCTTGCGGCGCAATCGCTCGGCTTGGGCACCTGCTGCCTGGGCGGTCCGACCCGCTTCATGAAGGAGGCTTCCGAGGCGGCGCCCTACCTTGAGAAACTGGGTTTCTCGGAGGATTATACGCTGCTCTACGCCATTGGTGTGGGTTATCCGGACGAATCTCCGGCCGCCAAACCACGTGACGAGTCAAAGGTCCGCTTCATTGACTGATGCTTCGCGGGACACGACATAACCGCTTGACGCGGCCGGATCCGACCCGCGAACCCGAGCTCTTCCCCGCAGACGAAATCCCGGCGACGAACTTCTCGTCGCCGCTTTCGTCTTCGGCCGGGCCCGATGGACCGCCAAACGCCGAGGCGCCGCTGACTCCCGACCGGAATGCAATCCCCGACGGGCCGATCTCTTCGGACGATGGCCTGGAGACCGCGCAGACGGAGAGCAACACGCTGCCGACTGATCCGGTGCCGACGGACGAGTCGTTGTCGGCCGACGATTTTGCGCCGCTCTTTGCCCGGCTGGCCCGATCGGCATTCCGAAGCCGCTTCCGCCTGCGCACGACGGAACGTACCTATATTGAACGCATCGGCTTCCCAACACTCCGCCGCCACGCCGAAGAGTTCGTCCGCATGCGGCTGGCTCCGGCCCTGCCGCCCAACGACGGCCGTCAGACCCCGATGCGCGGCCATCCGGTCTTCATCGCCCAGCACGCCACGGGCTGCTGCTGCCGGGGCTGCCTGTCCAAATGGCACGGCATTCCGGCGGGGCGACCGCTGACCGAAGCCGAACAACACTATATCGTCCGCGTGCTGCTGACGTGGATCTTGCGCCAACTCGGCCGCTGATCCCCGCTTCGGTCCCCGATCCGCATACGGACCGCCGACACCATTCGCCCGACTTCCCCCGCTTCTTTCCTCGTCCGATTGAACCAATCTCTACCCATCACGAAATGCCCGTCCGCAAGATCATACACGTTGACATGGATGCCTTCTTCGCCTCGGTCGAACAGCGCGACAACCCCGCCCTGCGGGGGCGTCCGATCGCCGTGGGCTACGACGGACCGCGTGGTGTGGTGGCTACGGCCAGCTACGAGGCGCGCCCCTACGGTGTGCATTCGGCCCTCTCGTCGACCGTGGCCCGTCGCCTTTGCCCCGAGCTGATCTTCATTCCGGCCCGCTTCGAGGTCTACAAGGCCGTCTCGCAGCAGATCCGGGCCATCTTCCGCGACTATACCGACCTGGTCGAACCGCTCTCGCTGGACGAGGCCTTCCTCGACGTTACGCATCTCCGCTCGGCCACCCTTGTGGCGCGCGAAATCAAGTCGCGGATCCTCGCCGAGACGCACCTCACGGCTTCGGCCGGGGTTTCGGTGAACAAGATGCTGGCCAAGATCGCCTCCGACTACCGCAAACCCGACGGATTGTTCACCATCGCTCCGGCGCAGATCGACGACTTTGTGGCGGGCCTTCCGGTCGAACGCTTTTTCGGAATCGGGGCCGTCACGGCCGAGAAGATGCACAACCTGGGGATCCGCACGGGAGCCGACCTGCGCCGGTGGGAGGAGTCGGCGCTGGTCCACCACTTCGGCAAGGCAGGCCACCTGTACTACGGCTATGCGCGGGGAATCGACGACCGGCCCGTGACGCCGAACCGCATTCGCAAGTCGCTGGGAGCCGAGACCACCTTTGCCGAGGATACCGACGACCGGCTGCGCCTGCAGGATGAGCTCGCCGGGGTCCGCGAGGAGGTCTGGACCCGTCTGGAGCGCCACGAATTCCGGGGTAAGACCGTGGTGCTGAAACTCAAATACGATAATTTTCAGCAGATCACCCGTTCGCGGACGCTCCTTTCGGCCGTTGAATCCGAACCGCAGTTGGCCCGGATTGCGGAGGAGCTGCTGGCCGGTGTCGATTTTCACGGCCGCAAGGTCCGGCTTATCGGTCTGACGGTGGGCAATACGCCCGACGCCGACGCCGACTGCATCCAGCTGCGCTTCGACTTCTGACCCATGCCGGTCGCATCCCGGATTTTCCGAACTATCCGACGGCTTCGTCCGGGGCCACAGTCTCGCAGCGGCCTCCACCCATGACCCCGACACAAAAAAGGCGAATAACGACAGCCTGCCGTTATTCGCCTTTTGCCTGATGCTCCGAATGTTTACAGCTTTGGATATACCTGCGGCGACAGGATGATCACATAGGGGGAGCTGTTGCCGTTGCATGTCGAGACGATCCTGACGGCCTTGACCGCCCGCTTCGGCTGGAAGGTGATCCGGCCCATCACCAGCTCTCCGAGCCGTTCGAAATGTTCCCCGTCGTACGACACTTCAGCATAACCGGTCAGAATAATGGCCCTGGGCAGTTGCCGATAGCCGGTCTGCAGCATCATCTGGCGGCAAACGACCGGTTTTTCGAACGTGTAGCGGATCCAATCCTGCTGACCGCAGGTACGAGCCGTGCAGGACATTCCGCGGTAGGTCGAGGCGTTCGTATAGGGGAAGCGGCTGTTTTCCTCCATCGAGGATTCGATCCGCAGGGCCGGCCGGATGGTCTTCCAGCGCGAATCGTCGGCCACATAGGGGCTTCGGGCCGTGCCGTAACGGCTGAAGAAGCGGTAGCGCCAGGGCTCCGACGTGCGGATCGGCTCCTCGTAGCGGAGCTCCTCGTCCGAGCCGTCCACCACATAGAAGATCTCCGAATCGTCGTCGACCGTGACTTTAAGCAGCCCCTCGCCGCCCTTTGCCCCCGAGAAGGAGAGCTTCGGCGGGAAGAGCCGGAAGCGGATACCCATGGCCGCCATCCGGTCGTAGTGCATCGTTCTGAGCTCCTTGTAGTAGGCATCCCACCCCTCCTCGTTGCCGCTCCAGGCGATGCGCGAAAGAGCGCAGATGCGCGGGAAGGTCATGTAGTCGAGGTAGTCGGGCTTTTCGGGTTCGTGCGAGACGTAGACTTCGCTCCAGAAGGCGCCGGAGAGCCCGACGACACGGCTCATCTGCTCATCGGAGAATCCTTTGCCTGCGAGCGTGAATCCGTAGGTTTTCCGGGCATCGAAAATGCCGGCCCAGTTGTGCCCGTCTTCGAGTGAAGACTGCCGCATGTCGAAATAGAAGAAGGCGGCGGGCATGATGACGGTGTGGTATCCCTTGGCCGTAGCGTCGAGACCGGCCTTGACATCCTTCCATCCGTGAACCCGGCTCTCGCGGGAGAGCTCTCCGGTCCGGACCGCTTCGTTCCAGACGGCCGGACGCTTGCCGTACCGGCGGAGAATCGCCGCCATGCGCTCCATGAAGAGATCCTCCAGCTGGTGGGGATCGGTCATCCCCTTCCGGCGCATCAGCGCCTGACAGTCGGGGCACTGTTTCCATTGCGCCATGTCGACCTCATCGCCGCCCACATGGACATACTCCGAAGGGAAGAGTTCGCAGATTTCACCCAGAATATCCTCCAGCAGACGATAGTTCTCCTCGCGCGCCACGCACCAGGCCGAGCGGTAGTCGTATCCGTGGGTCGAGACGGTGTCGGGGGGATAGTTGCAGCGGATTTCGGGGTGAACCGAGGCGATGTTTCGGCTGTGGCCCGGGAGATCGATCTCGGGGATGATCTCCACGTTGCGCAGGGCGGCATAGCGGATCAGTTCGCGCATCTCCTCCTGTGTGAAGTAACCGCCGTATTTCTCTGACCATTTGCCATATACGGGTCTCACGGGCGAATCGCCGCCGCGATAGGCCCCCACCTCGGTCAGTTCGGGGTGCGAACGGATCTCGATGCGCCATCCCTCGTCGTCCGTCAGGTGAAGATGCAGCTTGTTGATATTGTGATAGGAAAGCAGATCTATGTAACGCTTTACGGCATCCATGCCGATCCACGTGCGCGCCACATCGAGCATCATGCCGCGATAGGCGTATTGCGGACGATCCTCGATGACGGCACACCGGAGTTCCGTCCCGGGCGTGATCCCCTGCCGGGCGTAGACTTCGGGCGGCAGCAGCCGGAACAGCGCCTGTATGCCGTTGAAGACGCCGCCGTAACGCTCGCCTCCGATGCGGATGTGCTCGGGCAAGATCTCCAGCCGATAGGCCTCCGCGGCAGTTGCCGCCGTTTGGGGATCCTCGGCCGTGGCAGCGGGCGTTGCCGCAGCATCGAGTGTCAGCGTGATGGCTCCGTCGCCGGTTACGTCGTTGCGGATCGTGCATCCGAGGTATCGGGCCAGGTATTCGGCCAGGGGTTGCAGCTCCTCGTCGGCGGCAATGGTCGTCGAGGCGTCGAAGGTGAAACTGCCCGGGAGCGGAGTCCGGTTGCCCTGCGCAGGTTGGGCGTCGAGTGAAAAGAGACCGCCGAGAAGCACGGCACCAAGGAGTAGAAGGGTTTGTTTCATGCTGAAGCGAAGAAAATTTGTCGAAAACAAAATTACGATTTTTTCGCCGAAAACACTACCTTTGCAGGAACGGAAATACAATCAAACAACTATGGAAGACAAACGTCTGGAGGCTACGGCCCGGCTGCTGGAGGTGATGAACACCCTGCGCCGCGAGTGTCCGTGGGACCGTGAGCAGACCTTCGAATCGCTGCGGAGCAACACCATCGAGGAGACCTACGAACTGGCCGATGCCATCACCGACCATAATCTGGAGGGGATCAAGGAGGAGCTGGGCGACCTGCTGCTGCACGTGGTCTTCTACTCGAAACTGGGGGAAGAGGAGGGCGCCTTCGACTTCGGCGATGTGGCCAATGCCCTGTGCGACAAACTGATCTACCGCCATCCGCACGTCTACGGCGATATTCATGCCAATACGCCGGCCGAGGTGATGGCCAACTGGGAGGCCCTGAAACTGCGCAAGAAGAACCGCAAGAGCGGTACGCTGGGCGGAGTTCCGCGTTCGCTGCCGGCGCTGGTCAAGGCCTACCGCATGGGCGAAAAGGCCGCCGGAACGGGTTTCGACTGGGAGCACAAGGAGGATGTCTGGGCCAAGGTCAAGGAGGAGATCGCGGAGGTCGAGAGCGAAATGAAATCGGGCGGCAAGAGCGATCTCGAAGCGGAATTCGGCGATCTGTTCTTCGCGCTGGTCAATGCGGCACGGCTCTACGGCGTGGATCCCGAATCGGCCCTCTCACGCACGAACAACAAGTTCATGCGCCGCTTCAACTATATGGAGGAACAGGCTGCGGCCCAGGGACATGCTCTGCACGATCTGACTCTCGACCAGATGGAGGCACTCTGGCAGCAGGCCAAGAGCGAGGAGTAACCTCTCCATTGGCAACAAACCGTATTGTGTAAACGTAAAAATTCAAGAAGAATATGGCATTGATCCGCAAAGTCCGCGGTTACGAACCCGTAATCGGCGACAATACGTTCCTGGCCGAAACGGCCGTTATTCTGGGCAACGTGACCATCGGTCGCGACTGCTCGATCTGGTACAACGCCGTGCTGCGCGGCGACGTCAACCGCATCGTCATCGGCGACCGCACGAACATTCAGGACGGCGTCGTGCTCCACACCATCTACGACCAGGCGAAGCACCCCTCGCAGACGATCATCGGCAACGATGTCTCGGTGGGCCACAACGCCACCATCCATGGGGCCGTCATCGAGGACAACTGCCTGATCGGCATGGGTGCCACGATCCTCGACAATGCCCACGTTCCGTCGGGCTGCATCATCGCCGCCAACGCCCTGGTTCTCTCCAACGCCCAGCTGGAGCCCAATTCGGTCTATGCCGGAGTCCCGGCCCGCAAGGTCAAGGAGGTGACGCCCGAACAGCGCGACGAGATCGTGCGCCGTACGGCCCACGACTACATGCTCTACGCCTCGTGGTATAAGGAGGAGTAACCCCCCCCCGGGACACCTCTCCGGACGGCCTCCTCCCACGCGGAGGGCCTTGCCGCCCGCTCCGCCGGATGAGGCCTTCTTGTCAAAAAACTCCGCCGATGAAACTGCAGCCGAAATATGCTGATGTAGTGTTGAACCTGCTGGTCGCCGTAGCGATCAGCCTGGTGGTCAATTTCTCCTACGTGCTGCTTCTGCTTGTGGACCTGAACAGCGAGAGTTCACAGCCCTCCTCGCCCCAAAGAGCCCGTATCCGTACGGAAAAGGGGGTTCTGTGTGTCCATCCCGACGGTTACGGATACCTCGTCTGTGAGAACGGCGACAGCGTCTACGTCCCCAACCAGCGGATCAACCGCCTGCGGTTGAAGGCCGGCGACCGGATCGAGGCCGAGGTAACTTCGCCGCGGCGTTCGGGAGGGCACCCCATGATGCAGAAGATCCGCTGCCGAAACGGTCAGGCGTTCGATTACAGCCTGCTTTTCAACCGTCCGTCGCGGGGAACGGAACTTGCGCTGCAACTGTTGTACTATCTGGTGGTTTCGTTCGTCATGCTGTCGATTCTGACCTCCGTGCGGCGCAACTACTCGATGAAACGTTACCTGCGGCGCTGTCTGTGGTGCTGCGTGGCGGCCGTCGGGCTCTATTGCGTGGCTCCCGTCACGGGGTGGCACTCGGGGCGCATTCTGCCCAACTTCATGAGCGGACATCCGTTCGACAGCATGCTGCTGCTGAAGAGTTCGTTTGCCGTTGCGGTGTCGGTCCTTTACGGACGGATCTACGTGCTTATCTCGCAGCGTCAGGCCGTCGTGGTGGAGAACGAACGCCTCAAGAACGAAAACCTCACCACGCGTTACAACCTGCTTGTCGGACAGATCAACCCCCACTTCTTCTTCAATTCGCTCAATTCGCTGGCCATGCTCGTGCGCGAGGGACAGGACGGGAAGGCCCTCACCTACATCGACCAACTCTCCTACACGTTCCGCTATATCATCCAGAACGGCCAGTCGACGCTGATCACCCTCGACGAGGAGCTGAAGTTCGTCGATGCCTACAGCTACCTCTTCAAGATCCGCTATGCCGACAAGCTCTTTTTCGACATCGAGATCGATCCGAAATACCGATCGTGGCGGCTTCCGGCGCTGTCGCTGCAGCCGCTCATCGGCAATGCCGTCAAGCACAACGCAATTACGCGCAGCAAACCGTTCCATATCACCATCCGGACCGACGGCGAATGGCTCGAGGTGGCGAATCCGAAGATTCCGAAACTGGAGCCGGAGCCCTCGACGGGCATCGGTCTGGAGAACCTGCACAACCGCTGGCAACTGATCACCGGACGGCGGATCGTGGTCATCGACGACGGTGAGACGTTCCGCGTGCGGATGCCGCTCCAAAATCCCGAGGCATGATGAAGGCGCTCATTATCGAAGACGAAACGGCTGCGGCCCGCAATCTGGCGGCCATTCTGCGCACGGTGGCTCCCGATGTGGAGATCGTGGCGACGCTCGAAAGCGTGGCTGAGAGCATCGGGTGGCTGCGTGCGAATCCCGAACCCGACCTTCTGTTCATGGACATCCATCTGGCCGACGGCGATTCGTTCCGGATCTTCGATGCGGTGGAGATCACCGCGCCGGTCATCTTCACGACGGCCTACGACCAGTATGCGCTGGAGGCCTTCAAGGTCAACAGCATCGACTACCTGCTCAAACCGCTCAACGAGGCCGACGTGCGGCGGGCGCTGACCAAACTCGAACGGCTCACCTCGTCCGAACGCCGCAGCTATGGATCGCGCATCCGCACGATGGCCGCCGAACGACGTGGCAGCGAGGAGGTCTTTCTGGTTCATATCCGCGACCGGATCATCCCGCTCCATCGTGAGCAGATCGCCTACTGCTATACGTCGAACGAACGCGTGACGGCCTACGGCTATGACGGTGCGGCCTATCCGCTGGACCGTACACTGGAGACCCTGCAGTCGCTCTTGCCCGAGCAGGATTTCTTCCGGGCCAACCGTCAGTTCATCGTGGCGCGCCGCGCCGTGAAGGAGATCGTCGTCTGGTTCGGGAGCCGGCTGGCGCTGCATCTGACCCTCGAAACCCCCGAGCGGATCATCATTTCGAAGGCCCGGGTCCCGGAATTCAAGGCCTGGCTGCGGGCAGTTCACCCGACTGAATAGGCGGTTGACCGGTTGATTTTGGCTGTTTCACCGCGAAGCCGGGTGCGAACCCCGGATTTGGCCCTACCTTTGCATCAGGAACCCCGGAAGTCGGATCGGAAGAGCGAATCCGGAGGATCCGACCGGAAAATGAAGTCCAACCGTAAAAACGCAAAGCAATGAAAAAGCAGATTTTTGCAGCCGTAACGGCACTTTGCCTGATGGCAACGACGACCCTTTTCGCCCAGGAGGCCAAGCCGAAAGTGGAGCCCAAGACGCCGCCTACGGCCGAACAGCTGGCCGAACGCCAGACCGAGCGTATGACGCAGCGTCTGAACCTGACCGACGCCCAGGCCAAACAGGTCTATCAGCTCAATCTCGACCAGATCAAGCAGATGCAGGCCATGCGCGAGAAGATGCGTCAGGCCCGTATGGCTCAGGCCGACAAGATGAAGTCGATTCTTTCGACCGAGCAGTTCATGCAGTGGTCGCAGATGCAGGGTCCGTGTCCGGGCCAGCCGGGCAACGGTCCGCAGATGAAGCACGGCAAGAAGGGACCGCATCATGGTGACTGCCCGATAGCCGGCAAGAAGAATTGCCCGTGCAAGGCGCAGGCTGCCGATAAGAAGTAACAACCCGTCGCGAGCCACGCAACTGGCGGAAGAGGTGTCAGTCCGGTCGACTGACACCTTTTTTTTGTCGATTCACCGGCCGAAGAGACAAAAAATGGTGAAAAAAACGTAAATTCGCATGATGGAACGGCCTCACGGCAAAGCCGATGGCATGTTAATTCCGCGATCGGTCGCGGCCGGATTCCCGCATGGAAAGATAAGGAACTGCCATTCAGGTATTTACCAAACAGAGAAGCATGAAACGTTTACTAATGACTACCCTGCTGACGGTTGTCTCCGCTGCGGTATTCGCCCAAAAGGGTACCGTGACGGCCACGATTGTCGATGCGGATACCGGAAACAGCGTGGTAGGCGCGGTGCTGAGCGTCTCTCCGACGAAGTCTCCGGACAAGAAACAGGGCTTTGCATCGGGTTACAAGGGCGCGGCGTCGTCTCCGGCCCTGGCTTACGGAGAGTATGCCCTGTCGGTGTCGTTCATCGGCTACAACAACCTCGATACGACGTTCCGCCTCTCGACCCCGCGTCTGAATCTCGGGACGCTGCGTCTGAAGCCGGGCGTGCAGATCGAAACGGTGGTCAAGGAGGCCAAGGCGCTGCGTACGTCGCAGAAGGGCGACACGGTGAGTTACAATGCCGGGGCCTTCAAGGTGACCAATGACGCCGACGTCGAGGGCCTGCTGAAGAAGATGCCCGGCATTACGGTGACGGACGGTGTGGTTGAAACCCAGGGCGAGGAGATCAAGAAGATCTTTGTCGACGGCAAGGAGTTCTTCGGCGAGGATGTCACGACGGCCATCAAGTCGCTGCCGGCCGAGACCGTGGATCGGGTCGAGGTCTTCAACAAGCTCTCCGATGCCGCGGAGTTCTCCGGCATGGACGACGGCGAAGGCTACAAGGCGATCAATATCGTCACCAAACCCGGCATGCGGCAGGGTCAGTTCGGCAAACTCTATGCCGGCTTCGGCTACGATGCCGAACAGGGCAGCGAAGAGCGTTTCAAGTATCTGGCCGGCGGAAATGCCAACATCTTTTCGGGTGACAGCCGTCTGTCGCTCCTCGGACTGTTCAACAACGTCAACCAGCAGAACTTCTCGTTCGAGGATATTCTGGGTGTGACGGGTGGCAAAGGAGGCCGTCGCGGCGGTGTGGGTCAGTACATGACGCGCCCGCAGAGCGGCGTGGCGCGGGTCAATGCCATCGGTGTCAACTATTCCGACACGTGGGGCAAACGCGACCAGGTGACGTTCCAGGGCAGCTATTTTTTCAACAACACCAATACGGTGAACCACTCGGCCACGGACAAGTGGTACGAAGCGCCGATGATCCCCGACACGTTGATGACGCGCGGTTATTCCGATACGCGGGGCTTCAACCACCGCTTCAATGCCCGTCTGGAGTGGAAGATTTCGGAGAACCAGAACCTGATGCTCCGCCCGCGCTTCAGCTACCAGTCGAACGATCCGTGGAGCCAGACGACCGGCTGGCAGTTCGGCGCCCCGTCGGCCGGCGGCAGCGGCTACAGCTATACGGACAACTTCAGCGATGCCCTGCGCCACGGCTATAACGTCGGGACGAGTGCCGTCTACCGGGCCAAACTGGGCAAGGCGGGACGTACGATCACCCTCGACGGTTCGTTCAACTACTCCGACAACCAGAACAACTCCAATTCCTGGTCGAACGTACAAAGCGTCTCATCAGTGCGACCAGGTGCCGGAAACGACCCGTTCGTCTGGGATTCCAATGCAACTTTCGAGGATCCCGAAACAGGTAATCAGACCCCCTATTTCGACCCGCGTTACCTGCGCACTCTGGCTCCGTCGACGTCGTACAACGTCCGCGGGAACTTCACCTACACGGAACCCGTAGCCAAATATGCACAGGTGAGTCTGCAGTACCGGATGACCTACAATTCGCAGGAGCGCGACACGCGCTCCTACATCACGGCGGACGACACCTTCTCGATTGCCGGTCTGAAGCCCGATCCGCTGCTGTCGAACTCCTACCGCAGCGGCTATCTGACACAGAGTGTCGGTCCGGGCTTCCGCTATGCGAAGGATCGCAGCCGCTTCATCGCCAACGTCTATTACCAGCGATCGACGCTCGACGGCGAGATTACGCGCAACGGCTCGGAGAAGATCTCCCATTCGTACGACAACGTGACCTACTTCATGATGGGCGAGCTGAACATCAACCGCGAGAACATGCTGCGGTTATTCATCTCCTCGTATACGGACAGCCCGACGGTCACCGAACTGCAGAGCGTCTATGATGTCTCGGATGCGCAGAACATCTCCCACGGCAACAAATACCTGAAGCCTTCGTACACCCATCGGGTGAACTTCCACTACGTGAATTCGAACGTCGAGAAGGGGCGCACCTTCATGTGGATGTTCTCGATGAACACCACGCAGAACTACACGGCCACCCAGTTGATTCAGAATCCGGGAACGCTGCAGATCGAGAACAACACCTACGATCCGCTCTACTACTCGTCGACGACGAATCTCGACGGCTACTGGCAGTTGCGAACCCATATGAATTACGGATTTCCGATCGGTTTCCTCAAGTCGAACTTCAACGTTGAAGCGGGCGTCATCTACACCAAGACGCCGAGCATGCTGGGTGGAGAGATTGATCCCGAGACGGGTCTGATTTCGGGCGGAGAGCGCAACGATGCCCAGAATATGGGGTATGATTTCCGGGCCGTGCTGGGCAGCAACATCTCGGAGAACGTCGACTTCACCCTCTCGTGGAACGGAACCTACAACGAGGCGACCAACTCGATGGATGCCTCCCGGGCCAAGAACCGCTACTTCAACCATACGGCCCAGGGCAACCTGAAACTGATCTTCCCGCTGGGCTTCACGCTGACGGCGAGTGCCTCCTATACGCAGTACATCGGTTTTACGAACGACTACCGGGAGAGTTACCTGCTCTGCAATGCGTGGTTGGGCAAGAAGGTCTTCCGCAATCAGCGCGGCGAGATCATGATCGGCGTGAACGATCTGCTGAACCAGAACAAGTCCTTTGTCCGCACGACGGGCTCGGGCTGGACGCAGAATGCCACGAACAGCGTCATCGGGCGCTACTACATGGTTCAGTTCACCTACAACCTGCGCCGTTTCGGCAAGAAGGGGTCGCACGACATCCGCGATTACGAGGGTATGGGCGATGCCCCGCGACGTCGGGGTCCGGGCGGGCCTCCACCCATGGGGCGTTTCCATTGATCCGTCTCTGCGGATACGAAAACAGCCGGGGATTGCCCCGGCTGTTTTCGTATGGATGCCAATAACCCGCTACCCTCCCGGGTTTGTTTGAATCGCTCAAAGATGCGTTTCTGTTTTTGCCCCGATTTTTTCGTATCTTTGCAGGGACAGAAGACAACAACAGGGATAGACAAGGCTCTCGCTTCAACGCGGGGGCGGGGGCCTCAGTGCGTATACCAATTTAACGATACGGGAAGATGCAATATAAATTGCTATCGGTTTCAAAATGGCCTGGATTGGCGGACATAAATATTGGCGATTACATTCAGTCATTGGCTGCCGCCCAATATTATCCGCATGTCGACGGATTCATCGACCGGGACATGGAGCTGAAGGATTACGACGGCGAACCATGCAAGGTGATTATGAACGGATGGTATATGCATGATCCGAAGAACTGGCCCCCTTCAGAAAGAATCATTCCCTTGTTTGTGGCATTCCATCTGAACGTCCTGGCCAAAGAGGTTTTGCTCTCACCGCCGAGCCTTTCCTATCTGAGGCAGCATGCTCCGATCGGCTGCCGGGATCTGAACACCCTGGAGTTGCTGCGTAACAACGGCGTGGAAGCCTATTTTTCGGGGTGTCTGACCTTGACTCTCGGTGAAAAATATCGCTCGGAGTCGAAAGACGAGAGGACGTATATTGTGAATCCGGTGTATGAGGTACACCTGGGGGGACGCAACATTCTGAAGGCCGTGGTTGAAATCTTCCGACATCCCCGAGATATTCTTACCCTGTATCCCAAGTATCGGACATTTGCCCGTCCCGATCGGGGATGGATAAGCAAGGTATTGGAGACAGCCCTGTATTATCGGGAATATACCAGGTTCTTCAGTCGGGAGATCATCGTGGGATCGACCTACATAGGGCATGAAGATGCCGGTTACAAGAGCCGGTTTGATTCGGACCGGGCCCGTTTTGAGGAGGCGGAGCGTCTGATCCGGCTCTATGCAAGGGCCAGACTGGTCATCACGTCGCGGATCCATTGTGCCCTGCCGTGTCTGGGGCTCGAGACTCCGGTCGTATACATCGAAAAAGCGCGGGATGCCGAGGTCAGTTCCTGCCGCCTGGGAGGCCTGCGCGATTTCTTCAACCGGATGAAAATGGAGAACGGGAGGCTGATTCCCGATTTTGATCTGCCATTCCCCATAACCATGCGGAATATTCCGGTCAACAAGGATTCGTGGCGGCCTTACGCCGAGGCGTTGAAGCGTCGCTGCGAGGCGTTTGTGAAAGCGGACCGGAGGGCCTGAAATGCCTGCGGAAAGGAGGTAGCGGAACAGACTTAGGGCCTGTTCGTTGGCGTTCCTGCCGGCGGGACGGCGGCCCGAGAATAAAAAATCCAACCGGAGGCTGCACACCGGAATAAAAACGAGTCAGACCCGCTGCGGCGAGTCTGACTCGAAACGTTTTGGCCGGTTCGGAAGATCCGAAAATCCTTTGCCGGCGCCCCTTCGGATGTCGAGGCGGAGCTATGACGGCCGTGAGGGTGTTTCCGGGCGCCCCTACTCCTTATCGCAGCTTTCGGGGATTTGTTCCTGCTGCCGTTGGCGCAGCTCGCGCCGGATGACCTGATGGATGCCGATGCAGGCCAGACCGCCGTAGACGATCGTGAGGATGATGAGCCACTTGATTTCGGGGAAGACCTCCGAAATCGAGGCGCCCATGGTCTGGATGCGGATGAAGCCGTCGACGCCGTGGCTGCTGGGCAGCAGCTGCCCCAGGTTGTAGAGCCACTCGGGAATGCCCTCGCGCGGGAACGAGACGCCGCTGACCATCAGCACGGGGATCGAAGTCCACAACATCAGCAGCAGCGAATTCTCGCGGTAGCGGAAGAGCGTCGAGGCGGCAATGCCCATGGCGATGCAGGCTGCGACGTAGGCTGTCAGGAAGATCCCGACGGTCCACGGATCGCCGTTCATCGGGAAGTGGAACAGCCGGTAGAGCAGCCCCAGTACGAGCGAGCACGTCACGGCGTAGATCAGTGCGTAGACCAGTGCTCGTCCCGCAACGATCGGAAGGGTCGACATGCGCCGCCGCCCTGCGGGGCAGAGTTTGTGGTAGAGCCCGAATTCGCGCCACGTGCCGCCGATCATGCCGATGCCGATAAGCATCGTCTGCTGGATGATGACCATGATGATGGCCGGCATGACGAAGGTTCCGTAGCCGAGATAGGGGTTGAAGAGGTTGTGCGACTGGTAGATGACGGGTTGCGTCGTAGCCTGTGCCTGCGGGATGTTGGCCCCCTTGGCCACCAGGCGCTGGAATTCGACCATGGCGCCGGTCTGACCGATCGAGGTGACGACCTCCTGGAAGACCTGCCGGTACATCAGGAAGTAGCTGGCGTCGCAGTAGATGGCCACGTTGGCCTGCTGCCCGCCGTAGAGGCATCGTTCGTAGTCGGCCGGAATGTAGACCACGCCGTAGATCTTGCGGGCGTTGAACAATTCGCGGGCCTCCTCCATCGATGCGGGGGTATAGGCGACGTAGGTATTCGGTCCGGCATTGAAGGCATCGATCAGGGCGCGGCTTGTCGGCGTGCGGCTCTCGTCGACCACGCCGATCGGGACGTTGCGCAGCACCTGCGATCCGTAGGCCAGCGAGTAGGCCGTGGCATAGATCAGCAGTGCAAAGACCAGAATCAGCACGACCCCCTTGTCGGTGAATACCGTGCGGAATTCGTTGCGAATGACGGCCCCGGTCTGCTGCCAGTAGGAGGCCATCTGTTTCGAAAAGCGACTCATATCACAACCTCCCCCAGAATTTTTCCTCCGTGGCGACGCGTTTCAGACGCGGCAGACAGAGCAGCGGTAAGACAATGAACAACAGCATCCATCCCAGATCGGGCAGCGAATAGACCCACGGCGTGCCGCGCAGCATCTGATCGACGAAGATGTCCGTGTAGTAGGTGAACGGGAAGATCCGGCTCACCCACTGCATGGGTTCCCACATGGCCATGATCGGGAACGTGAGTCCCGAGAAGGTGAAGGCCAGCACGGAGTATCCGCCGCCGATCGAGAGCGACAGACGCAGGTTGGCCAGCAGCGAGACGATCAGCACCGAGATCGACTGGTAGCCGAGGATGAAGAGCAGCGTGCCGAGGAGAATCACCGCGAGACTGCCGTTCAGCGGCGTGCCGACCACCTTGAAGTTGATGATCAGCATCACCAGCGAGATGAGGAACATCCCCGCGGTGATCGGGGCCAGTTTGCCGACGAGAGCCGCCCAGATGGAACCGCCGCCCGTCTGGATCCAGTCGCGCGAAGTGGCGTTCTTGAGTTCGGTGCCGATGGAGAAGATGGTCACCATGACGACGAAGATCATCAGCATCATGGGCATGAAGCTCGGGGCCAGATAGTATCCGTAGTTGATGTGCGGATTGAACAACACGTGCTTGTCGAAGCGCACGGGCATCAGCTGTGCCATGGCCTGTGCCTCGGTCAGCCCCTGCTTCATGAGCAGCTGCAGCTGAATGCCGGCCGCGAAGGTGGTCACGGCCGTCTGGATATCCTTCGAGAGGAGACCGTTGACCGTGATGTTGGTTCCCGAAACGTAGTTTTCGAGGTGGGTCTGCGAGTTGCTCAGGATCGACTTCTCGAACGAGTCCGGGATCTGGACAATGGCCACGACCTTGCCTTCGCGCATGAGGCGTTCGCCCTCGGCCATGTCCTGAATGCCGTAGGAGACCATGGCCGTAGGGGTTTCGTCGATCATCTGCACGACCTTGCGCGAAAGCGTCGTGTTGTCCTCGTCGAGCACGGCGATCGGGACGTTGCGGATGGCTCCCTGCCCGAACAGAATGGCGAAGAACGAGAACGACACCACCGGGAGGATGACCATCAGTACGAGATACATCGGCTGATGGATCAACCGCCGGGTTTCGCGCCGGGCGACGGCACAGAGGTTCTGGAAGAATCCGGGCATTGCCTATTTGCCGATTTGGTCCCAGTTGACGAGTACGCTCATGCCGGGACGCATGTTTTCGACCTCGGAGACGGGCTTGGCCTTGATGGCGAAGGTGCGGATGTCAAACCCGCCCTGCGTCCGGGTTGCGGCCCAGGTGGCGAAGTCGGCCTGCGGGGCGATGTAGGTCACCTCGAGCTCCACGTCGGCATCCAGCGCCGGGACGTGTCCCGTGAAGTGCATGCCCGTCTTGATGCCGGGCAGCATCGTCTCCTTGACGTTGAAGGTGACCCACATGTCGCTCATGTCGAGGATCGCCACCACGGGATAGCCGCTGCCGACGAGTTCGCCCTGTTCGGCGATGATCGTCGACACCTCGCCCGTGACGGGCGAATAGACCATGGCGTCGCGGATGTAGGACTCTACCTCGCTGACGGCTCCTTCGGCCTGGCGGACGCGGGCTGCGGCGGCCTCCTTGTCCTCCTTGCGGGCGCCGTCCATGGCCAGATTGTATTGTGCCTTGGCGGCCTGGGCCGTGGCCTCCATGGCCTGGTAGTTGGCCGTGGCCTCATCGAGTTTCTGCGCAGGGATGACCCCCTGATTGTAGAGGTTCTGCACCCGGTCGAGCGTCTTGCGGGCCAGTTCGAGCCCGGCCTGCGCCTTCTGCCACATGTTCATGGCGGCCTCGATCTGCTGCACGCGGGCTCCGGCCAGCGCTGCCTGATCCAGGGCCGACGCGGCGCTCTTCACGGCCTGCGCCTGCTGGAGTTTGGCATCCAGTTCGGGGGTCGAGAGCGTGTAGAGCAGCTGTCCCTTTTCGACCCGCTCGCCCTCTTCGACCTTCATGTCGTCGATACGTCCGGGGACCTTCGACGAAGCCTTGTAGGTGGTGCATTCGACCGTACCCTGAATCAGCATCGGGGTCCGCCTGTCGAGATACCAGCTGACCAGTACGACCGCCAGAATGATGACCAGTGCGGTCACGAGAATTCCGATAACGTTGTTTCGTTTCATATCGAGTCTGTATTATTTTTTGTCGAAAAGAATGGGACGGGCATCGCTGCGGCGGGCATAGGCGGCGAACTCCTCGCTGATGCCCGAAGCCTCGAGCAGCTGGGCCAGCAGCAGGTCGTAGTTGTAGGCGGCCTGCAGGCGTTCGGTGCGAACGGCGGCCAGATTCAGCTCGGCGTCGATCAGATCCGACGACGAACTCATCCCCTCGAGGAACGCCGCATTCTTCATGCGCAGATACTCCTCGGCGAAGGCCAGCGAAGCGTCGATCGAGGTCATCTGGTTGCGGTAGTTCATCATCTGGTTGTAGAGTTTCTCGACCAGTACCGAGACATCCTGTCCGGCCTTGTTCTGCAGTTCGCCGACGCGGCGCACGGTCTGCCGGGCGGCCGAGTACTTGTATTCACGGTTCAGACCGTCGAAGAGCTTGATGTTCACGCCGACTCCCACGGCCCACCGGGGGATGAACCCTGCCACCTGATAATTATAGAACGATCCGCCGCCCATGGCCACCACCTGCGGCAGGAATCCGGCCCGCTGGGCGCGCATCCCCTCCTCGGCCAGCTGGCGTTTGAGCGAAACCTGCGTGAGCAGCGGGTTGCGGGCCTGTGCCAGATCCTGGTAATAGGCCAGCTCCTCGACTTCGGAGAGCATGAACATGGCCGTGACGGGCTGCCAGTCGTTCTCCTTGCCGAGGGTGTTCGACAGGGCGCTGGCGATGGTCTCGGCCTGCAGGCGGGCATTGGCCAGTTCGCGTTCGGCCTCGGCCATCTTGAACTCCACGTAGAGGAGTTCGCTCTGGGCGATCATGCCGTTTCGGGCCAGCGCCCGGGCATCCTCCAGGTGGCGGCGCACGCCGTCGACGACCTGCTGCCGCACGAGGACGACCTGACGTGCCAGCGCCAGTCCGAAGTAACGTTCGACGAGCTCCGAGATCAGCGCGTTGCGGGTCTGGTTGCCCTGTTCGACGGCCGTCTTTTCATTGATCTTCGCGGCACGGTTGGCGGCGTTGATCTTGCCGCCCATCCAGATCGGGAGGGTCACCTCGCCGCCGACGAATCCGAGGCTCTGGTCCTGCAGCGTGAGGAACCAGTCGGCATTCATCATCGGGTTGAGCAGCCCCTG
This sequence comes from Alistipes megaguti, assembly GCF_900604385.1. NCBI lineage: Bacteria > Pseudomonadati > Bacteroidota > Bacteroidia > Bacteroidales > Rikenellaceae > Alistipes > Alistipes megaguti. The sequence continues at coordinate 2,748,134 of NZ_LR027382.1, forward strand.
GATTCCCTGCAGCAGCGCCGGGTCGGTGATGATTCCGCTGCCGAGCACCTTGCCCGTAAAATCCTTGACGGGCCCCTTCATGTCGTTGAAGTCGAGTCCGATGTCCTTCTGCATGTAGGCGTAAGCGCCCGTGAGGTTGATCTGCGGCATGCGCAGACCGATTGCGGCGCGACGTTCCTGCTGTGCGGCCCGCTCCTCGCAGGCGGCGGCCTTCAGAGCGGGATTCTCGGTCAGGGTCACGGTGATCGCCTCCTCGAGGGAGATCATCTGTCCCGAGGACTGGGCGAAGAGGGGCGCCGGGCCCGCCACCGAAGCCGCAAGGAGGATCGTAAAAGCTTTTTTCATAGGTTGAAAATCTTTGATTCCGCAAATATAGGCAATCCGGCGGCAAGAATTGCGCCTGACCGGCACTTTAGAACATTTTTAGTCCATAACGAACACAAATCGTACCGAATCAACGTTCCAGATGGGCATTGGCCTTGCGTACGGCCTGCGCCAGCTCGGGGTAGACCCTCACGTCGACACCGGCTTCTCGAAGTTGCTGAGCGCCCTGACATTGCACGAAACAGTCGGGTTCGTAGGCCGCAAAGACCACGCGCGCGAATCCGTAGTGGAGGATCAGCTGCGTACAGCTTTCGGGTTCGCTGCTGCGCTTCGAGCAGGGCTCCATCGAGGAGTAGATCGCCGCACCGTGCAGATCGGCTCCGGCACCGGCTGCCAGGGCTTTGGCCAGGGCCTCCTGTTCGGCGTGATGCGTGGGTGAGGTTTCGTGGGTGTAGCCCGTGAAGGTGCGGCCGTCGCGCAGGACGATCACCGCCCCCACGCAGTAGCACGAATCGCAGGGCGTGCAGCGGAAAGCCTCCTGCGTGGCACGCGTCAGCCATACCAGATCCTCCTTTCGGGTGTCGGGGTGCAGAACGGCCGTCAGCACCTCCATGCCTCCGAGGTTCTCCGTCGTGCACCAGGCCTCCTTGGGCGGTTCGAAGAGGAATTGCGCGCCGCCCTGCGCTTCGCCGAGATGCAGGGCCGGATTGACCGCCTGCCGCACGACATCGGCCAGCCCCGCGTCGAGAAACATGCGCAGGACCTCGGCGCCGCCCTCGACCAGCAGGCTTCCGATGCCGCGCCGTTCGAGTTCGGTGACCACGAAGGCGGCTGTCAGCGGACCATGGCTTGAGATAACCGTTGCAAAAGGCTCGATCGCAGGGAGTTCCCGCTCCGAGAATACGTACCGGTCGGCATCGCCCTCGGTGAAGAACTTCATCGCCGGATCGAGTCTTCCCGAACGCGTTACGGTCACTTTGGTCAGATCGGGGCGCAGCCCGTCGGTCATGCGCCGGAGCCGTGCGTCGGGATTGTGCAGCAGCAGGGCCGGATTGTCGCGGCGCAGCGTTTCGGCGCCGACCAGAATGGCGTCCTGCCGGGCCCGCAGGCGCAGAACCTCCGCCCAGTCTTCGGGCGTGGAGATCATCAGCCGCCGGTCGCTCCGGTCATCGAGGTATCCGTCGGCCGTCGTGGCAAAGGAGAGGGTTATTCGCATCGCTTCAGGGTAAAGAGTGTGACTTCGGGCCAGGCGCCGAGACGCATCGGATAGGCGACGTATCCCGTGCCGTCGTTGATATAAAGGGTGTGCCGCCCCTCGTCGTAACGGCCGCTCCAGCGGTCGTAGATCCACCGGGCGGGCGACCAGCCGCGCCCCCAGGGACGGATCTTGAACTGCATCGAATGAACATGTCCCGAGAGGGTCAGATCGCCGCGTCCGGCCGCCGTGACCAGCTCCCAGAGCTGCGGCAGATGGACCAGCGTGATGTTGTACGACGATTCGGGTACGCCCGCATAGATTTCGGGCAGGTTGTCGGCCGGCAGATGGCGGTCGTGACGGCGCTTGCGCAGGGCCGGGTCGAACGAGATGCCCGTGAGCGAGATGCTGTCGCCGCCGCGCCGCAGATAGACGGTCGTATCCTCCAGCACGCACCACCCCATCGCCCGCTGCCGTTCGACGACCGTACGGGCTTCGACATCGGCCGGGAAGCGGATCGAATCGCGGATGTAGGTACCGACGTCGTGGTTGCCCGTCACCGACCAAACCGGCCCCTCGATGCGCTGCAGCAGGGCCATTGTCTGAGCGTCGAGCTCCGCCGAACGGATGTTGACCAGATCGCCCGTGAAGAAGACGGCATCGGGATGCAGCGCATTGATCGTATCGGCGAGCCGGGTGAGTTCGCGTTCGGGCCGCACGAGTGCCCCGACGTGGGCGTCGGAGAACTGCACGAAACGGAATCCGTCGAAGACTGCGGGGATGCGGTCGGAGCAGATCTCGACCCGGTTCACGCGGATTCGCGTGCGTCCAAGGGTGGTGCCCCACACCAGAAAGAGTGTCAGCAGGGCGGCCAGCGCCACTCCCGTGCGGCGCAGTTTCAGGAAGTGGAACACATAGTAGAGCAGCCGCGGGATGACCGTGACGATCCATGCCCAGATGAGCCACATGTAGAGGGTCATCAGAGCCGGAGAGTTATCGCGGCTCACGGCTCCGACAAGCGCCGAGACCAGCGGCAGCGCATCGGTTGCCAGAGCCCAGCCGATCAGAACCCGACGTGCGGGGGTTCCGCGGCGGCGCTGACGGCGGAAATGGATCCAGTCGGCCGCAAAAGCAGCCAGGGTAAGTATCAAAGTCACTGTCAGAAGCATCTTTCCATCCAGTTTGTTTGTATGTATTATAACTATAACGGTGTAGCCCGGAAAATCGTATCTTTCGGCAAAGGGGTATCCGTCGGCCGGGATTCAGCGGCCTTTTCGCCGTGAAGCGGTCTCTTGACCCCTTGTGAGCCGATTCGGCCCCCTCCGAAACGTGGCATCGGAACGCCTTATCCCGAGCCCCGGGAAACAAAGATAGAAAAATTTGCAGAGCTCCGAAATTTCTTTGGCATATAACTTGCGAAATTGCCGGTGAACATCAACTCCTTGAGAACGGGAAAGAACATTAACGAAACCATTTTTACAGGCTTATGAAAACATTCCGACTTCTTCTTGTCGCCCTGCTGCTTGCGGGCACGGCCTCGGCCCAGCGTCACGAACGCCGGGCCATGCGCGGAGACTATTCTCCGACGGTCTATCTCATCTCGCTGCATCAGACCGATACGATCTACTATTCGCCCTCGGCGGTTCAGCGGGCCGTGGCGATGAACAACCAGGCGATGAACCAGGCCACACAGGATTATCTTGATACGCATCGACCCGGTTTCCAGCAGGTTGAGAAGCCCCAGTTCATCTTCGCCACGAAGAACAACCGCTTCTCGTTTGCATTGGGCGGTTTCGTGCAGTTGCGCGCCGGCTACGACTTCGAGGGTATCTCGAACAACCTCGACTTCATTCCCTACGACATCTCGACCACGAGCAGCTACGATACGCGCCAGAAACTGATCATGGATGCCTCGACTTCGCGGCTCTACATGAAGGCCGTGACGAATACCGCAACGCTGGGACGTGTGGTGATCTTCATGGATGCCGACTTCCGCGGCGGGGCTCCGGGCAGCTATACGCCGCGAGTGCGTTCGGCCTACGTCTCGATGCTGGGCTTCACGCTGGGCCGCGACGTAACGACCTTCTGCGATCTGACGGCCGCCCCTATGACCATTGATTTCCAGGGTCCGAACGCCTACAACTTCAACTTCGCAACGATGATCCGTTACGAGAAGACGTTCGCCCGCGACCACATGACCTTCGGTATTGCGGCCGAGATGCCCAACGTCAGCGGTACTTACAACGACAATTTCGCCTCGCTGCGCCAGCGGGTTCCCGACGTGCCGCTCTACCTGCAGTATGCCTGGGGAGCCGACCGCGACAGCCATATCCGGGCATCGGGCGTCCTGCGCAACATGTATCTGTACAACCTGCGCACGGGCAACAACACCTCGCTGCTGGGCTGGGGCGTTCAGTTCAGCGGTACGATCAAGACCTGCCGATGGCTGCGCCTCTTCATGAACGGCGTCTACGGCGAGGGTATCACCCCCTATATCCAGGATCTCACCGGCTCGGGACTCGACTTTACGCCCAATCCCGAAAATGCTGAACAGATTCAGACCATGCCGATGTGGGGCTGGCAGCTTTCGGCCCAGTTCAACCTCACGCCGCGTCTCTTCCTTTCGTGCGGCAGTTCGGTGGTGAACGTCGAGAAGAAGAACGGCTACTATGCCGCCGATGAATACAAACAGGGACAATACATGTTCGGCAACATCTTCTATGCGCTCAATTCGCGTTGCCGCATTGCCGCCGAGTATCTCTACGGTACGCGCACGGACATGAACGACAACGAAGGTCATGCCAACCGGGCTCAGGTGATGCTGCAGTATAATTTCTAAACTCCCGAACGGATTCTCTTGGAGACGGCCCCCACTTGTGCGGGGCCGTTTTTTGTCGGCAACACCCGACGGAGCGTTTTCCCGACGGGTTCGACCCCGAAAAACGGGTTTTCATTTGTCTCGGCGCCGGCCTTTTCGTATCTTTGCTCCCGAACCTCCGCCGAAGGCCCCTGCCCGGGAGCCCGACGCGGCCCAACCCGACCCGAACGATGGAAGAACTCAATACGCCGATTGCCGACTGGCTCTCCGGCCTGGGCTGGAGCCCGGTACAGATCGAATGGACCACCCGCACGCTGCTGCTGGCCGGTGTGGTGCTTCTTTCGTGGCTGGCGGCCAAACTCTTTCGATGCCTGATCGCCCCGGCGCTGCAGCGCCTCAGCCAACGCACCAAAGCCATGTGGGACAACTATCTGTTCAACGACCGGATGATGCGGTCGATGGCCCGGCTGATCCCGCCGATCATCTGGTACATGCTGCTCGGAGCGGTGCTCTACGATATGCCCGTGGCATTGGATCTCGCACGCAAGGTGTGCCTGATCTATCTGATCGTGGCGGTGCTGATGCTGCTGAGCGCCTTTCTGGACACGCTGCATGAGATCTCGACCCAGCACGAGTCGCTGCGCAACCGCCCGCTGAAGGGAATCTATCAGATGATCAAGCTGCTGGCCTTCTGTGTCGGGGCGATTCTCATCGTGAGCATTCTGATCGGCCGCGACGCCACGACGATCCTGGCCGGACTCGGGGCGTCGGCCGCCGTCCTGATGCTGATCTTCCGTGACAGCATCCTGGGGCTGGTGGCCGGCGTGCAGCTGTCGGCCAACGACATGCTGCGTCCGGGCGACTGGATCACGATGCAGAAGTACGGCGCCGACGGCTTCGTTACGGAGGTGACCCTCACGACGGTCAAGATCCAGAACTTCGACAAGACGATCACGACGATTCCGCCCTATGCGCTGGTGAGTGATTCGTTTCAGAACTGGCGCGGAATGCGTGAGGCCGGAGGACGGCGCATCAAGCGTTCGCTGTTCATCGATGCCTCGACGGTACGCTTCTGCACGGCCGACGAATTGGAGTCATTGCGGCGGGAAGGGCTTCTGGAGACCGAACCCGCAACGGACGGGCAACCGGTTGTCAATCTGTCGGTTTTCCGGGATTATATCCGTCGCTGCATGAAGCGCAATCCGGGCATCCACCCCGATCTGATGCAGATGGTCCGAATGTTGCAGCCTACGTCCGAGGGACTTCCGCTCGAGGTCTACTGCTTCACGCGTACGACGGAGTGGACCGCCTACGAGGCGCTGCAGTCGGAGATTTTCGACCACCTGCTGGCCGTGCTTCCGGAGTTCGGGCTGCGACTCTATCAACGCCCCTCGGGTGAGGACCTGCGTGCACTTCGCGAAAAGATGGAGATAAACCACTGAAAATAACTGTCAGTCAGAAATCATGGACTTTCTTGCGCAATACAATCTGACGGGACTGGTGATCGGCATTGCCACGTTCCTGATCATCGGGCTGTTTCATCCGCTGGTCATCAAGGGCGAATACTACTTCGGGGTGAAGATCTGGTGGATCTTCCTCGTCATGGGGCTGGCGGCCATCGCCGGCTCGATTGCCGTAAGGCACATTCTGTGGTCGACGCTGCTGGCCGTCTGGGGCGCCTCGTCGCTCTGGTCGATCGGCGAACTCTTCGAACAGCGGCAGCGCGTCGCCAAGGGGTGGTTTCCGAAGAATCCCCGGCGAAACGCTCCGGAATCAACCCGCCAATAACCGCCCCGGCCAGGAACTACCCTGCCGGTTCGATCCTGCCGCAACCCGAATCCCGAACCCCGAAATCCCAGTACTGAAGATGACCCTGCGCCGAATCCGACCGCTCGCTTTCCTGCTGATTCTGGCAATATGCTGCACCCCTGCGGGACGTCCCGTCGAACACGCCGCACAACCGGACGGATGGTCCGGACCGGGACGCGTGCCGCCGCCCCAGCGGGTGCGCTTGTGGTTCGGCGGTGATGTCATGCAGCATCTGCCGCAGGTCGAGGCGGCCCGCCGCGGCACGGGTTTCGACTATGGCCCCGTTTTTGCAGCTCTGGCTCCCCGGATGCAGGCGGCCGACCTGGCGGTTGTCAATCTCGAAACGACGCTTACCCGCACGGCCCGCTATACGGGCTATCCGCTCTTCCGTTCGCCCGTAGCGCTGGCCGACGCCCTGCGCGAGGCGGGGGTCGATGTGGCCGTGATGGCCAACAACCACTGCTGCGACGGCGGAGCCGACGGAATCCGAACCGGCATCGAGGAGTTGGACCGTTGTGGAATCCGACATACGGGAGTCTTTGTGGACAGTGTTGATTATCGGCAGAACAACCCGCTTTACCTCACGCGCCACGGCATACGGATTGCGCTGGTCAACTACACGTACGGCACCAACGGCATGCCCGTTCCGCAGGGGATGATCGTCAACCGGATCGACACGCTGCAGATGGCGCGGGATCTGGCGGCGGCACGGCGTCGGGGTGTCGATCTGATCGTCGCCTGCCTCCACTGGGGTGTGGAATACGAACGGCGGGCAAACGCCTCGCAGCGGCAGTTGGCCGCCTTCCTGCGCCGCCAGGGGGTCGCCGTGGTGGTCGGAAGCCATCCCCACGTGGTGCAGCCCTGGGAGGCGGACTCCTCGCACGTGGTGCTCTACTCGCTGGGAAATCTGGTCTCGAACCAGCGCCGCCGCTACACCGACGGCGGTCTGGTGGCCGAAGTCGAGGCCGTGCGCCATCCCGACGGCCGGATGACGTGCCGTCTGGAGACGACGCCCGTCTGGGTGGCCCTGCCCCGCTACCGCATCCTGCCGCCCGAAGCGGCCGACACGATGTCGCTGCCGGCGGCCTACGGACTGTTCCGGGCCGACGTCGAGGCTCTGACCGCATCCGGAAGCGGATATAAGAGAAGCAAATAGAGGCATAAAAACTATCGATCGGAATTTTTTGGCGAAGTGTCGGAAAATCGCTTATCTTTGCACAAGGAACCAAACAGACGAACATTCACACACTTAAACATTATAGTTATGGAAAAGAGCATCAAAGGTACGCGAACCGAACAGAATCTGTTGAAGGCATTTGCCGGCGAGAGCCAGGCCCGCAGCCGTTACGTCTTCTTCTCGAGCAAGGCCAAAAAGGAGGGCTACGAACAGATTGCCGGCGTCTTCGCCGAGACGGCCGAGCAGGAGAAGGAGCACGCCGAGCGTTTCTTCAAGTTCCTCGAGGGCGGTGACGTGACCATCACGGCCAGCTACCCCACCGGTCCGATCGGCACCACGGCCGAGAACCTGTTGGCTGCCGCGAAGGGTGAGAATGAAGAGTGGGACGTGCTCTACCGCGAATTTGCCCAGGTGGCCGACGAGGAGGGTTTCCCCGAGATTGCCGCAGCGTTCCGCATGATTTCGATCGTCGAGGCCGAGCACGAGCGCCGTTATCTGAAGCTGCTGAGCCGCCTCACGGACGGCAACTTCTTCAAGCGCGACGGCAAGATCTGGTGGCAGTGCCGCAACTGCGGTTTCATCATCGAGGCCGAGGAGGCTCCGAAACTCTGCCCGGCGTGCAAGCACCCGCAGTCGTACTTCGAACCCAAGAAGGAGAACTATTGATTCATCGCACGGCCGGTTCCGCACCGGTTCCGGCATCGGGTCCCGTTCCTCGCCGAGGAGCGGGACTTTTTGTTGGGGCGTACGGCGTCGGCGGCTGGAGGCTCCGTGTGGTGACCGTCGCCTCGGAGGGGAGCGTTGTGGCCGCATGGGCGGATCAAGGGCTGCATGCGGAGCTCCGGAAGGCGGCGTCGGCGGGCCCGGCGACGGTGAAGCCTCGGTTGCATCCCTTCTTGAGGCGACACCGTCGGGTGAATCGGGATACATGCACAAATATTCAGCCTTCAGAAGGGGGAAAATCCGGAATTTCTCCGTATCTTTGGCGGAAAACCGAAAAATTTTCCAAAAAACCCTATGGCAGACGAAAAAATCATCTTCTCGATGGTCGGCGTGAGCAAGACCTTCCCCAATCAGAAACGAGTCCTGAACAACATCTACCTCTCGTTCTTCTACGGGGCCAAGATCGGCATCATCGGTCTGAACGGCGCGGGCAAGTCCACGCTCATGAAGATCATCGCCGGCATCGACAAGAACTACGAGGGCGAAGTGGTCTTCTCGCCCGGATACACGGTGGGCTACCTCGAGCAGGAACCCAAACTCGACGACTCGAAAACCGTCCGCGAGGTGGTCGAAGAGGGATGCGCCTCGACGGTCGCCCTGCTGAAGGAGTACGAGGAGATCAACATGAAGCTCTGCGAGCCGATGGACGACGATACGATGGCCCGTCTGATCGAACGTCAGGGCGAACTCTACGAGCAGATCGACCATGTCAACGGCTGGGAGTTGGACAGCGTGCTGGAGCGTGCGATGGATGCGCTGCGCTGCCCCGATCCGGATCAGTCGGTGAAGGTGCTCTCGGGTGGTGAGCGCCGCCGCGTGGCGCTGTGCCGCCTGCTGCTGCAGCAGCCCGACGTGCTGCTTCTGGACGAGCCCACGAACCACCTCGATGCCGAGTCGATCGACTGGCTGGAGCAACACCTGCGCCAGTACAAGGGTACGGTGATCGCCGTGACGCACGACCGTTACTTCCTGGACAACGTCGCCGGCTGGATCCTCGAACTGGACCGCGGCGAGGGCATTCCCTGGAAAGGCAACTACTCGGGATGGCTCGAGCAGAAGACCAAGCGCATGGCCATGGAGGAGAAGCAGGAGTCGAAGCGCCGCAAGACGCTCGAACGCGAGCTGGAGTGGGTGCGCATGTCTCCGTCGGGCCGCCACGCCAAGTCGAAGGCGCGTCTGTCGGCCTACGACAAACTGATGAACGAGGATACGAAGCAGAAGGAGGAGAAGCTCGAGATCTTCATCCCGAACGGCCCGCGTCTGGGCGACGTGGTGATCGAGGCGCACGATGTCTCGAAGGCCTTCGGCGACCGCGTGTTGTATGAGCATCTGGAGTTCTCGCTGCCGCCCGCCGGCATCGTCGGCGTCATCGGCCCCAACGGAACGGGCAAGACCACGCTCTTCCGCATGATCATGGGCCTCGAACAGCCGACGAGCGGTTCGTTCCGCGTGGGCCCCACGGTCAAACTGGCCTACGTCGATCAGCAGCACAAGTCGATCGACCCGGAGAAGACGGTCTTCGAGGTGATCTCGGGCGGTGTGGACCTCATCACGCTGGGCAACCGGCAGGTCAACGCCCGCGCCTATGTCGCGCGGTTCAACTTCTCGGGCGCCGATCAGGAGAAGAAGTGCGGCATGCTCTCGGGCGGCGAACGCAACCGTCTTCACCTGGCCCTGGCGCTCAAGGAGGAGGGCAATGTCCTGCTGCTCGACGAGCCGACGAACGACATCGACGTCAATACGCTGCGGGCGCTGGAGGAGGGTCTCGAAAACTTCGCCGGGTGTGCGGTCGTCATCTCGCACGACCGTTGGTTCCTGGACCGCATCGCCACGCACATCCTCTCGTTCGAGGGCGACTCGAAGGTGGTCTTCTACCAGGGCACCTACTCTGAATACGAGGCCTGGAAACGGGCCCAGGGCGGCGATACGGAGCCCCACCGTGTGAAGTACAAGAAACTCATGGCCTGATAAAATGCGCATCGCAGCCTTTTTCCTGCTCTGCCTGGGGCTTTTCTCATGCGGGATGCCGGCCAATCGTCCGGTCGATGTGTTTGTCTGGGACCAACTCCTTGCCCACGAAGATCCGAACCAGGTGGAACCGGTCGGAAAGTGCGATGTCGACGGATTCCTCGCCGAAATGGAACGGTTCCCCTGGCACGATCAGGCGGGCGAGGCGCTGAAGATCAGAAAAAACTCCCCTACCCTGTCGGTGACGGATTTGAAGTCTGACCGTTCCTTTTTCATTTCGCCTGCCGTTGACGACAAGGGCCGGTTGGGCTATTTCGTCGGATATGTCTATCCCGGAGAGGAGGGAACGCGGGCACGGCGCTACGTGAACATGTATGAGGTGGAACAAATGGAGGCGATCCGCGAAATGGTCGTCCTGTTCTTCCGACGCGATGAGGTGGCATTGAAGCGCCTGCTCGGGAAGTTCCCCAAATACATGGATGCCCGGGATAACACCGATTGGGAAAAATACCTGAAAATGAAACAAAAATTCATATAATAGTATGTCACAACAGAAACCTTCCATACCCAAGGGTACGCGCGACTTCTCCCCGGCGGAGATGATGCGCCGCCAGTATATCTTTGACACCGTGAAGCGGGTCTTCCGTACCTACGGATTCGCTCCGCTGGAGACCCCGGCCATGGAGAACCTCTCGACGCTGCTGGGCAAATACGGCGACGAGGGCGACAAGCTCCTCTTCAAGATCCTCAATTCGGGCGACTACGCCGCGGGGCTGACGGACGACGAGGTGCGTCAGGCCTCGAAGATCTGCGAGAAGGGATTGCGCTACGACCTGACGGTCCCCTTTGCCCGCTACGTCGTGCAGCATCAGGGCGAGTTGACCTTCCCCTTCAAGCGTTACCAGATTCAGCCCGTCTGGCGGGCCGATCGTCCCCAGAAGGGCCGCTATCGCGAGTTCTACCAGTGCGACGTCGATGTAATCGGCACGCGTTCGCTGTTGTGCGAGGTCGAACTGGTGGAGATCGTCGAGCGGGTCTTCAAGGCGCTGGGCATCCGCGTGGCGCTGAAGATGAACAACCGCAAGATCCTCTACGGCATTGCCGAGGCCATCGGCCATGCCGACAAGATGATGGATATCACGGTAGCCATTGACAAGCTCGAAAAGATCGGGCTGGAGAACGTCAAGGCCGAACTCCTCGAACGCGGTCTGGAGCAGACGGCGGTCGACCGACTTCAGCCGATTCTCGAACTGAGCGGCGACAATCACCAGAAGCTCAGTCAGCTGCGTGAGGTGCTGGCTGCGTCGGAGACCGGTCTGAAGGGCATCGAAGAGATGGAGACCATCTTCGGACATGTCGAGCGGCTGGGGATCGACCTCCAGGTGGAGCTCGACCTTTCGCTGGCACGCGGTTTGAACTACTATACGGGAGCCATCTTCGAGGTCAAGGCGCTGGATTTTGCCATCGGTTCGATCTGCGGAGGCGGCCGCTACGACGATCTGACCGGTATTTTCGGTCTGCCCAATCTCTCGGGCGTGGGCATCTCGTTCGGCGCCGACCGCATCTACGACGTGATGACCGGGCTCGGACTCTTCCCCGAAGAGGTGAACTGCACAACCCGGGTGCTTTTCACGAATCTCGGAACGGCGGAACAGGCCGCCGTGCTGCCGCTGCTGCGCACGCTGCGCGGTGAGGGGATCTCGGCCGAAATCTATCCCGAAGCCGGAAAGATGAAGAAGCAGATGGAGTATGCCAACCGCCGCGCAATCCCCTATGTGGTGATCGTCGGATCACAGGAGATCGAGGCCGGAGCCGCTACGGTCAAGGATATGCGTTCGGGCGAGCAGCGGCAGGTGCCCTTCGCGGAACTCGTGCAAGCGTTGTCCTGACAGGCTGATTCGGGGCTCCGCATGCGGGGCCCCTTCCTTTTGGATAAGTAAGTACGGAATCATGCGAAAAATTTGGATCATTCTGCTGTGTCTTTGCGGTGTGTCGACGCTGTCGGCCCAGGAGACACTCTCGGAGCAGGAGCTGCGGCAGGAAAATCTGCAGCAGTTTCAGAAACTGGCACAGGTCTACCGCTACCTCATGGGGCTCTATGTCGATGACGTGGAGATGAAGCCTGTGGTCGAGGGGGCCATTCGGGGCATGCTCGAGGAGCTGGATCCCCACTCGGCCTATCTCGATGCGGAGGAGATGCGCGGTGTCACGGAGAGTTTCGAAGGCGAATTCAGCGGCATCGGTGTGGAGTTCAATGTCCTGCGTGACACGATCATCGTCGTGAATACGATCGCCGGAGGTCCGGCCGAGCGGGTCGGCGTGCGCGCCAACGACCGCATCGTGCGTATCGACACGTTGCAGGCCGTGGGCATGACCCGCACGGAGGTCCCCAAACACCTGCGCGGCAAGACCGGTACGAAGGTCGAAATCGATGTCGTCCGTCACGGTACGCCCGGGCAGCTCCACTTTGTAATCGTACGCGACAGGATTCCGCTCAATACCGTCGATGCCGCCTACCGCGTCGGCGACGACATCGGATACATCAAAGTCAACCGTTTCGGGCATACCACCATGGATGAATTCCGCGAGGGGTACCGGAAGATGGGCCGTCCGCAGAAGATGATCCTCGATCTGCGCGGAAACGGGGGCGGTCTGCTCGAACAGGCCATCGAAATGGCCGGATTCTTCCTGCCGCGCGGCGCCACGATCGTCTCCACCGAGGGACGGGCCATTCCCGCTTCGTCGTTCCGGGCACAGGCAAACGGCGAAGACCTGACGGGCGGTCTGGTGGTGCTGATCGACGAATCGTCGGCCTCGGCCTCGGAGATCGTCTCCGGAGCCATTCAGGACTGGGACCGCGGCGTCATCATCGGTCGCCCGAGCTTCGGAAAGGGGCTCGTGCAGCGGCAGATCGGACTCTCGGACGGCTCGGCCGTGCGCATCACCGTGGCCCGTTACCATACCCCCTCGGGTCGCGTCATCCAGCGCCCCTACGAAAACGGAAAACGCCGCGAATATTACCTCGACCATCTGCGCCGTTACGACGACGCGGTGCGGGATTCGCTCGACGCCCGGGCTCCGGAATTCCGTACGCTCCGCACCGGCCGCATCGTTTACGGCGGTGGCGGAATCCGTCCCGACATCCTCGTCGAGGCCGATACGACCGGCTATTCGGACTATTATGCCGAATTGATTCGCCGGGGTGTTGTGGCCGAATTCGTTAACGACTGGCTCGACCGTTCGCGCGACTCGCTCTCGCGTGCTTTCCCGACGTTCGAAAGTCTGGATGCCGGGTTTGAACCCTCCGGTGAGCTTCTCGGAAAACTTGCTGATTTGGGCGCCAAACGAGGCGTAAATTTCGATAAGAAGGGATTCGAAATCTCCAGCCGGTTGATGGGAGTGCAGTTGAAAGCGCTTGCCGCTCAGCGACTTTTCGGCATGGAGGCCTATTTCCGCGTGATCAATCCCCGCCTGAGCCCCGCCTATCGGCAGGCCGTAGCCCTTCTCCAGGCGTGGGATCAACGGGGCAAACCCTTGCTCGATCCCAAAAAATAGAGGCGGAAGTTTGGTGTTTTGTAAACTTTTTCGTATATTCGTATATACGAATCCGACGAACAAGACCGTCGGAGCTAACTAAAAACAAAGTCCCATGTTAACCCCAACCCAACCGCGACGCGAAAACGAGGATTATGGAGATCAGATTCTCTCCAAGGCCGTTAAGGCCGGCCGTCGCACCTATTTCTTCGATGTCAGGGCTACACGCGGCGACGATTGGTTCCTGACCATTACCGAAAGCCGTAAGATTACGGCACCCGACGGTTCGTCCTCCTACGACCGTCACAAGATCTTCCTCTACAAGGAGGATTTTACCAAATTTTCGGAAGGTCTCGGTGAGGTCGTCGACTTCATTCGCCGTAGCAAAGGGATTCCCGAACCGGCGAAATGAGTCCCGTGGCCCCACGGAACAGAGGCTCTTCGGCCCATTGGCCGAAGAGCCTCTGTTTTTGCCGAAGCGCCGGGCGCGTATGACCCCTTCCTTTTGTTTTGTCCATATTTTTCGTATCTTTGCCTCCCGATGAATCCGGCCCCGGGCGACGTTCGCCCGCCGGAGGGTGGACGGCATGGCACAGCCGCGTGGTCCGCTTCCGCAGGTCCGGATGATAAACGGTTAAACTGCCATTATGAAATTTTCTCGTATATGAAATTTTCTCGTAACCTCATTCTTGCCCTCAAGGGGTGTGCCATGGGAATGGCCGACGTGGTGCCCGGCGTCTCGGGCGGTACGATCGCCTTCATCTCGGGCATCTACGAAGAGCTCCTCAATTCGATCCGCAGCATCAATCTTACGGCCGTGAAGCTGCTGTTCCGGGGACGTTTCGGCGAATTCTGGCGCCACATCAACGGCGGCTTCCTGCTGTCCGTGCTGCTGGGTATCGCCGTGGCCATCTTCTCGCTGGCCCGGCTGATGATCTATCTGCTCGAATACCACCCGATCGCCATCTGGTCGTTCTTCTTCGGACTGATCATAGCCTCGGCCCTGCTCGTGGCCCGGCAGATCGGCCGCTGGAGCTGGCGGACCGTTCTTTCGTTCCTGGTCGGGGCCGCCGTGGCGTGGTGGATCACCGTCGCCTCGCCGACGCAGACCCCCGACGACTGGTGGTTCGTGATGCTCTCGGGCGCCATTGCCATCTGCGCCATGATCCTCCCGGGAATTTCCGGCGCCTTCGTCCTGCTGCTGCTGGGCAAATACCAGTTCATCATGGAGGCGGTCGCCAATCTGGATATTCCGATCATCGTGATCTTTGTGGTCGGGGCCCTGGCCGGCATTCTGGCCTTCTCGCACCTGCTCTCGTGGCTGCTCAGGAACTGGCACGATCTGACGGTCGCCCTGCTGATGGGTTTCATGGTCGGATCGCTCAACAAGGTCTGGCCCTGGAAGCAGGTCGTTGAAACCTACGTCGACAGCCATGGCCAGGTGCAGCCGCTCATCGAGAGCAACATCTCGCCCGCGACCTTCGAGACCCTGTACGACAAGCCTGCCCTGCTCTCCGAAGCCATCATCCTCTGCATCGTGGGATTCCTCGTGATCTACGGCATCGAGGTACTGGCCCGCATCGTTGCCAAGAAAAACGAGAAATAATGAGACGTTTCGGACTGATCGGCCGCCCGCTGGGTCATTCGGCTTCGGCGGCCTACTTTACCGAGAAATTTACCCGCGAGGGGCTCTCGGATCATGCGTATGCTCTGTATGAACTGCCTTCGATCGAGGCGCTGCCCGGTCTGCTGGAGCAGCATCCGGACCTTTGCGGACTCAACGTCACGATTCCCTACAAACGCGAGGTGATCCGCTATCTGAACGCCGTATCACCCGAGGCACGGGCCATCGGGGCAGTGAACTGCATCCGCCGCACGCCGGATAAGGGCCTCGAGGGATTCAATACGGATATCATCGGGCTGCGCGAAGCGCTGAGCGAGTTGCTGGGGCTGGCCGAACCCGAGGAGGCGCTGATTCTCGGCACGGGCGGAGCGTCGCAGGCCGTGCAATATGCGTTGGCCGAGCGGGGAATTCCCTTTGCGCTGGTTTCGCGCGATGCGGCCAAGGGGAACTACACCTACGATAACCTGCCGTGTGAGGTGGTCGGGCGCAGCCGGCTGATTGTCAATGCATCGCCCGTAGGGACCTACCCCAACGTCGACGAGGCGCCGCGCATCCCCTACGCCTACATTACGCCGGAACACTACCTGCTGGATCTGGTCTACAATCCCGAGGTGACACGGTTCCTCGACTACGGACGGCAGCGCGGCGCGCACGTGCTGAACGGACGCACGATGTTCGTCGAACAGGCCGAGGCTTCGTGGCGGATCTGGAACGGACTGGAGGAGCGCTGATCAGCCCTGCTGCGACCCCGAAAGCGATTGCCGAAGGCACAAAGGCTTCATCCCGTCAGGGATGAAGCCTTTTTTCATCACTTCGCAGTTCGCACTATCTGTGCTGCAGCAGCATTTGGGCGCTCTCCAGATCCTCCTTGCGGACGACGACCTGCGCAGGCATGGTGCCGATGGGATAGATGGCCGACATGTATTCGTTGCGGATCGTCGACCAGATCCCCGCGCTGTCGAGCATCGACTTGGCAATTTCGGCTTCGGTAACGGTGTTGTATTCCGCCAATACAACCAACGAGTCGTCTTGCATAATCTTTCTTTTTTGGTTCGGTAGTTAAAGTTAAGCAATTTGTTGATAAAATACAAGAACAGCCCCGGGAATTCTCTGTAAATATCGTTATCTTTACAACGCTAAAATTTCCGGAAAATGTCCCAATTCGTACATCTTCACGTACATACGCAATACTCGATCCTCGACGGCCAGGCCAGCATCCCCAAGTTGGTCGACAAGGCCATCGCCGACGGTCAGCCCGGCATTGCCGTGACCGATCACGGCAACATGTTCGGCATCAAGGAGTTCTACAACTACGTCAAGAAGGTCAAGGGCAAATTCAAGGACAAGGCCGCGGAATGCGAAGCCCGTATCGCCGCCCTGCGCGACGGATCGGAGACGGTCGATGATCCCCAGGCCGAGATCGCCAAGTGCGAAAAACAGCTCGAGGAGTTGCACCGCAAGATGGCCTTCAAGCCCATCATCGGCTGCGAGGTCTACGTCGCCCGCCGCTCGCTCCACGACAAGGAGGGAAAGCCCGACCAGAGCGGTTATCACCTCATTCTGCTGGCCAAAAACCTCAAGGGGTATCACAACCTGATCAAGATCGTCTCGAAGGCCTGGACCGAGGGCTTCTACATGCGCCCCCGTACGGACCGCACCGAGATCGAGAAGTACCACGAGGGGCTGATCTGCTGTACGGCGTGTCTGGCCGGCGAGGTGCCGCGCGCCATCACGGCCAACGACATGGAGAAGGCCGAAGAGGCGATCCGCTGGTACAAGAACCTCTTCGGCGAGGACTACTACCTCGAGCTGCAGCTGCACAAGGCTACCGTCGAGCGGGCCAATCACGAGGCCTACCCCATGCAGTTGAATGTCAACAAACACCTGCGCGAGCTGGCCGCCAAATACAACGTGCGGATGATCTGCACGAACGATGTGCACTTCGTCGACGAGGACAACGCCGAGGCTCACGACAGGCTGATCTGCCTTTCGACGGGCAAGGACCTCGACGACCCGAAGCGCATGCTCTACTCCAAGCAGGAGTGGTTGAAGACGACGGCCGAGATGGCCTCGATCTTCGGCGAGTCGGATCCCGAGGCGATGGCCACGACGGTCGACATCTGCAACCAGGTCGAAACCTACTCGATTGACCATGCGCCGATCATGCCCAACTTCCAGATCCCGGCCGAATTCGGCACCGAGGAGGAGTATCGCAAACGCTTTACGGAGCAGGACCTCTACGACGAATTCACGCGCGACGAGAACGGCAATGTCGTCATGTCGGAGGAGGAGGGTCGCAAGAAGATCGAGAAGCTGGGCGGTTACGACAAGCTGTACCGCATCAAGTTCGAGGCCGACTACCTGACGAAACTCACCATGGAGGGTGCCCACCGCCGCTACGGCGAACATCTGACCGAGGAGCAGGAGGAGCGGCTGCGTTTCGAACTGCACGTCATGAAGACGATGGGTTTCCCGGGCTACTTCCTCATCGTGCAGGACTTCATCCGCGCCGCCCGCGAGGAGCTCGACGTCTCGGTGGGACCGGGGCGTGGTTCGGCCGCCGGTTCGGCCGTGGCCTACTGTCTGGGCATCACGCAGATCGACCCGATCGCCTATGACCTGCTGTTCGAGCGTTTCCTGAACCCGGACCGTATCTCGCTGCCCGATATCGACGTCGACTTCGATGACGACGGCCGCGGCCGCGTGTTGAACTGGGTAACCCAGAAATACGGCAAGGAGAAGGTCGCCCACATCATCACCTACGGCACGATGGCCACCAAACTCTCGATCAAGGATGTGGCCCGCGTGCAGAAACTCGTCCTCTCGGAGTCGGACCGTCTCTGCAAACTCGTCCCCGACAAAACACCCGAAGGCAAACCCGTCAAGAGCCTGGCTCAGGCCATCGAACTCGTCCCGGAGCTGAAGGCCGCCGAACAGTCGGACAACCCCGTGCTGCGCGATACGATCCGCTATGCCAAGATGCTCGAGGGGAACGTCCGCAATACGGGCGTGCACGCCTGTGGTACGATCATCTGCCGCGACGACATCACCGACTGGGTGCCCGTCTCGACGGCCGACGACAAGGAGACCGGCGAAAAGATGCTCGTCACGCAGTACGAAGGTTCGGTGATCGAGGATACGGGTCTGATCAAGATGGACTTCCTCGGTCTGAAGACCCTCTCGATCATCAAGGACGCCGTGGAGAACGTCTTCCAGACAAAAGGCAAGAAGATCGACATCGACGACTTCTCGATCATCAACGATCCGGCTACCTACAAGCTCTACTGCGAAGGCCGTACCGTTGGTACGTTCCAGTTCGAGTCGGCCGGCATGCAGAAGTACCTGCGCGAACTGCAGCCCTCGACCTTCGAGGATCTGATCGCCATGAACGCCCTCTACCGTCCCGGCCCGATGGACTATATCCCGGACTTCATCGCCCGCAAACACGGCCGGAGCCCGATCGTCTACGATATCCCGATCATGGAGAAATACCTGAAGGATACGTACGGCATCACGGTCTACCAGGAGCAGGTCATGCTGCTGTCGCGTCTGCTGGCCAACTTTACCCGCGGCGAATCCGACACGCTGCGCAAGGCCATGGGTAAGAAGCTCAAGGACAAGCTGGACCACCTGAAGCCCAAATTCATCGAGGGCGGCAAGAAGAACGGCCACGACGAGAAGGTGCTCGAAAAGATCTGGGCCGACTGGGAGAAGTTCGCCTCCTATGCCTTCAACAAGTCGCACGCCACGTGCTACTCGTGGGTGGCCTTCCAGACGGCCTATCTCAAGGCCAACTATCCGTCGGAGTACATGGCTGCGGTCCTGAGCCGAAACCTGACGAACATCGAGCAGTTGACGCTCTACATGAACGAGTGCAAGCGGATGGGAATCAGTGTGCTCGGTCCGGATATCAACGAGTCGGTGCAGGCCTTCTCGGCCAATCTGGCCGGCGACGTGCGCTTCGGTCTGGCCGCCGTGAAGGGGGTCGGCTCGGCCGCCGTGGAGAGCATCATCGTCGAACGCAAGGCCCGCGGCCCGTTCAAGGATATCTACGACTTCGTCGAGCGGGTCAACTATTCGCTCGTCAACCGCAAATGTCTCGAGAATCTGGCCTATGCCGGCGCCTTCGATTCGATCACGGACTTCGCCCGCGGCAAGTTCTTCGGCGTGGATACCCGCGATTCGAGCGGCGCCACCTTCATCGAACTGCTCATGCGTTACGGCCAGCGGTTCCAGAACGAGCAGAACAATGCTCAACAAAGCCTCTTCGGCGGTGGTGGTCATGTGGATATCCAGCGCCCGGTAACCCCGAGCTGCGCCGACTGGAGCCAGCTCGAAAAACTGGCCAAGGAGCGCGAAATGGTCGGACTCTACCTCTCGGCCCATCCGCTCGACGACTACAAGATCATTATCGACCACATGTGCAAGACCCAGCTTACGGAGCTCGAGAATCTCGATGCGCTCAAGGGGCAGGAGATTGCCGTGGCCGGCATGGTGATCAGCGTGCAGAACCTGATGACCAAGACCGGAAAGCCCTGGGGCCGCTTCAAGCTGGAGGACTACAACGGTTCACACGAATTCGCTCTCTTCGGCAAGGACTACGAGAACTTCCGCAAGTATCTCTTCCCGGATTATTTCCTCTTCATCCGCGGCAAGGTGCAGCCCCGCCCCTACAACGACAAGGAGCTGGAATTCAAGATCATCTCGATGGTTCAACTCTCGGAGGTGCGCGATACGATGATCAAGGAGATGTCGATCCAGCTGCCGATCGAGGAGGTCACCGAAACGCTGATCCGCGATCTGTCGGCCCGCATCCTCGAGGCAAAGGGCCAGACACGTCTGAAGGTGAACGTCTACGACCGGAATGCACAGGTCTCGCTGAGTCTCTTCTCGAAGAGCCACAAGGTGAGCCTCACGGCCGAACTGACCGACTATCTGGATGAAAATCAGATACATTATTCCATTGCATAACAACTTAAAAACACAAAAAAATGGCACTTGCAATCAACAAGGAGAATTTTGAAACACTCGTAGGCGGAGACAAACCCGTCGTAATCGACTTCTGGGCTGAGTGGTGCGGTCCGTGCCGCATGATCGCCCCCATCGTCGACGAACTGGCCGGCGAATACGAGGGCAAGGTCGTTATCGGCAAATGCGATGTCGAGCAGAACGACGATATTACGATGAAGTACGGCGTGCGGAACATCCCGACGATCATCTTCCTCAAGGGGGGCCAGGTCGTGGACAAACAGGTCGGCGCCTGCTCGAAGGATGCCCTCAAGGCCAAGATCGAAAAGTTGCTCTAAGCCGATGATTCATTGCGTGGATTACTGCGGCCTGCGGGCTGTGGAGTTCTCCAAGGGCGACTATGTGGCGCTGCTGATCCCCGAGATGGGAGCCAACCTCATCCGGCTGGCCGATACGCGCCGGGGCGTCGAGGTGGTGCATACTCCGACGGCGGAGGAGATCGAGACCTTCCGGCGTCGTCCGCAGGTCTACGGTCTGCCGATCCTCTTCCCGCCCAACCGCATCGCCGACGGACGGTTTACCTTCGACGGCCGCACTTACCGGCTCCCGATCACCAACGAAAAGGAGCACAACTTCCACCACGGATTTCTCAAGAGCCAGCCGTTCCAGGTCTCGAAGGCCGTGGAGACCGACGATGAGGTGATGGTCGAATGCCGCTACTACTCGAATGCGGGTTGCGACGTGATTTTCCGCGATTTTCCGCACGAGTTCAAGTGCAAGATCATTTTCCACCTCTCGGCCCGCGGGTTGGAGCAGGAGGTGGTCTTCACGAACCGCAGCCGCGAGCGGATGCCCCTGGGTGTGGGATTCCACACGCCTCTGTGTATTCCGTTTGCCGGGGGCGAGAATGGCGACTACGTGATGCGGGTGGCCGTCGGCGAACAGGCTGAGCTCGATGCGCGGAATCTTCCGACGGGCCGTAAACTGCCGCTCAACGCCCAGTTCGCACGGTTGCGTGAGGGCGGTCTGCGCGTGACGGGCTGCGAGCCGATTGAGGCGGGCTTCACGCTGCGCGAGATCGAGGTCGATGGCAAACCCTACCGCGGAGCCCTGGTCGAGAATCTCCGCACGGGAGTTCGGGTCTTCTACGAGGTGGACGACCGGACGACCTACTGGACGATCTGGAACAACGGCGGGCAGGTGCCCTACTGCTGTCCCGAACCGCAGTCGTGGACGACCAACGCCCCGAATGCGGCCGATCCCGAGGCCGAAGGTTTCTGTGCGGTGGCTCCGGGCGAGTCGTGGAGCGCCAAATACCGGCTTTACGTGCGGCAGGCGGGCGAATAATTGCGTTTCCAGATGCGAAATATTCTGCCTGACAGCAGAATAAGATGCGTTATATAAAGTAAGGCGGGAGGTTGTTTTTCAACCTCCCGCGTCGCTTTAGAACGACTCCATGAATACGGTCTCGGAGAGTGGTTTGCGGAGTTTGTCGTGACGGTCGGGCGAGGCGGGTTCGCCGGCTCCGTAGCCGATGAGCAGGATATTCACCGGAACGACGTTATCCGGCAGGTGGAACTCCTCGCGCACGGCTTCGGGCTTGAACATGCAGATCCAGAGCGAGTCGAGTCCGAGCGAGGCGGCGCAAAGCATCATGTGGTCCGTGACGATCGAGGCGTCGATGTCGGCGATCATCTTGCCGTCGTACTTGCGGGTCCACGCCTCGTCGGTCGCCGCACAGACGAGGATGGCCAGCGGAGCCCCGAAGTCCCGCGTGCAGCGGGCCAGGCGCTCCATCCCCTCCTTCGACTGGATGACAACGAGGCGCTGCGGCTGGCGATTGGCACCCGTCGGTGCGACGCGCCCCGCCTCGAGAATCTCCTGCAATTTTTCCGGCTCGACCTTCCGGTCCTGGTATTGACGGCAGGCATACCGTCTCTTGGCCAATGTGAGAAAATCCATCGTGTTCGGTTTTTTGTTCGAACAAAGGTACGAAAAATCACGCGGACGCGCAACAACTGCGAGTCCGGTCCGGTCGGCTGTGACGGAAGTTGTCAGTTGCGACTGACAAAGTGGCAGTCCCGCACGAGTGGCACACCCTTTGTGGATCTCCGGAGCAGAAAAAAACGAAAAAACAATACCTGTACTATGAAAAACGGAAAAATCGGAGTTACGACGGAAAACATCTTCCCCGTCATCAAGAAATTCCTCTATTCGGATCACGAGATCTTTCTGCGTGAGCTGATTTCCAACGCCGTGGATGCCACCCAGAAGCTGAAGACCCTCTCGGCCAAAGGCGAGATGAAGGGCGATCTGGGCGATCTGACGATCCACGTCTCGGTGGACCCGAAGGCCCGGACCCTTACGGTTACCGACCGCGGTATCGGCATGACGGCCGAGGAGCTGGACAAGTATATCAACCAGATTGCCTTCTCGGGTGCCGAGGAGTTTATGGCCAAATACAAGGACCAGGCCATTATCGGTCACTTCGGACTGGGCTTCTACTCGGCCTTCATGGTGGCTGACAAGGTCGAGATCTTCACCCGCTCGTGGCAGGAGGGGGCCAAGGCCGTGCACTGGAGCTGCAGCGGAACCCCCGAGTTCGAGATGGAGGAGACCGACGAGGCGCGTGACCGCGGCACGACCATCGTGCTGCATCTCTCCGAGGATACGAAGGAGTATGCCGAGGAGTCGAAGGTCTCGGAACTGCTGAAGAAATACTGCCGCTTCCTGCCCGTGCCCATTGCCTTCGGCAAGGTCAAGGAGTGGAAGGAGGGCAAGTATGTCGATACGGACAAGGACAACATCATCAATGACGTCGACCCGCTCTGGACCCGCAAGCCGGCGGAGATCACCGAGGAGCAGTACAAGGAGTTTTATCGCGAGTTGTACCCGCTGAGTGACGAGCCCCTCTTCTCGATCCATCTGAACATCGACTACCCGTTCCACCTGACCGGTATTCTCTACTTCCCGAAAATCCACAACAACTTCGACATCCAGCGTAACAAGATCCAGCTGTACTGCAACCAGGTTTACGTGACGGATCAGGTCGAGGGAATCGTGCCGGAGTATCTGACGCTGCTGCACGGCGTGATCGACTCGCCGGACATTCCGCTGAACGTTTCGCGCAGCTATCTGCAGAGCGATTCGAACGTGAAGAAGATCTCGAGCTACATCACCCGCAAGGTGGCCGACCGTCTGCAGGAGCTCTTCAACACGATGCGCCCCGATTACGAGTCGAAGTGGGACGATCTGAAGATCTTCATCCAGTACGGCATTCTGACCGACGAGAAGTTTGCCGAAAAGGCCGAGAACTTCATGCTCTGGAAGAATGTCGAAGGCAAGTACTTCACGCCGAAGGAGTATCTCGAGAAGGTCAAGGAGAATCAGACCGACAAGAACAAGACGGTCGTCTTCCTGTACGTGGACGATCCCGAGGAGAAGTACACCTCGCTCGAGGCCGCCAAGGCCAAGGGCTACGACGTGCTGATCATGGACGGCCAGCTGGACAGCCACTACATCAACTGGTATGAGTCGAAGAACAAGGAGAGCCGTTTCGTACGGGTCGACAGCGACGTGATCGACAAGCTGATCCAAAAGGAGGACAGCATCAAGATGTCGCTTACGGAGGCTCAGCAGGAGTTGCTGACGCCGGTCTTCGAGAGCCAGATGCCCAAGGATGAGAAGATTCACTACAACATCTCGTTCGAGGCGATGGAGCCCGACGAGGCGCCGGTCGTCATCACACAGAACGAGTTCATGCGCCGTATGAAGGAGATGGCCCGCATGGGCGGTGGCGGCATGAGTCAGTTCTACGGCCAGATGCCCGACAACTTCACCATCGCGGTGAACGGCAACCACCCCATCGTGATCCGGATTCTCGAGGATGTCGAGAAGGCCTACGGCGACAAGCTGAAGACCACGACCAAGAAGATCGACGCTGCCATAGCCGAGGAGAAGCGTTTCGAGGAGGTCACCAAGGACAAGAAGGAGGCCGATCTGACGCCCGAGGAGAAATCCATGCGCGAGGAGCTGTCGAAGAAGGTTGTCACGCTGCGTGACGAGCGCAACCAGCGGCTGCGCGAGATCGGTGCCGGCAACAAGCTCGTCAAGCAGATCATCGACCTGGCCCTGTTGACCAACGGCATGCTGAAGGGCAAGAACCTGACCGACTTCATCCAGCGGTCGATCTCGCTCATCGAGAAATAGCCCCTACGGCCGTGCATCATCGGACGGACCGGGGTACGGTATCCAATAAATAGAGACGGGAGGGAATTTCGATATCGAAATTCCCTCCCGTTTTTGTGTCGGTGCGTGTCAGTTGTCGGCTTTCCCGCAGGCGAGCCTTTCCAATTGTATCCAGTCTCCCGACTGGATTGCCGGGATAGCACGGCGAATGCGTTCGTATGGCCACTCCCACCAGCGGATACGCAGCAGGAGTTCAATCACCTCGGGGGCGAAACGGTTGCGGATGGGCCGGGCCGGGACGCCCCCGACAATCGTATATGGAGCCACGTCGCGGGTGACAACGGCTCGCGTTCCTATCACAGCACCGTCGCCGATCCGAACGCCGGCCAATATGGCAGCCTCGTAACCGATCCACACGTCGTTGCCTACGATAATATCTCCCTTGCAGTCCCAGGCTTCGGCAACCCGCGTCCGGTCGCCCTGCCACTCCTCGTAGAAGAGCGGGAAGGTGTAGGTGGAAAGCGACCGCAGCGTGTGGTTGGCACAGTTGAAAAGGAATTTTGCTCCACAGGCAATCGAACAGAAACGCCCGATGATGAGCCGCTCGTGGTGGACGGGATAATGGTAGAGAATATTGTTGGTGGCGAAAAGGCGCGGGTCGGATCTGAAATCGTTATAGATCGTATAGTCGCCGATTTCAATTTGCGGATCGTCGATGACGGCATTCAGATAGACAGTCTGCCGGTCGCCTGTCCGCGGATAGATTTTGTTCATCATGTTTTCAGTCTTTTAAAGCGTTATTCGTTCAGAATCAGATACAATCATCCGGTCGGAACCGTTGGGCAGTTCCGACACGACAGATAATCGGATTCAGATACAGCGCTTCATCGTGAAAACATCATTTTTTTCTGATCTTTACTCGGCTGGCTCCTCCGTCCAGTGCGGGCGGATCAGATCGAGGAACCACTCCGGGCAGCGGCACGGACGCCGTGTATCGCTGTGGATGAAGCCCAGCTGGGTCATGCCCGTGTTGATCAGTTCGCCCTTCTCGTTGTAGATCTCGTAGAAGAAGTTGATGCGTGTCGAGGGGATCTCCCGAAGGATGATCCGCACCGTCAGCAGTTCGTCGAAATAGGCCGGTTTCCGGTACTTGGACTGCACTTCGAGGATCGGCATCATGATGCCGCGGCGCTCAACCTCGGCAAACGACATGCCCAGATGGCGCAACAGTTCGCTCCGCGCCGCCTCGTAGTAGCAGATGTAGTTCGAATGGTGGCAGATGGCCATCTGGTCGGTATGCTTGTACCAGACCCTGATTTTGCAATCGTGGCTCAGCATGATTTATCGGATTTTTGGGTTTGTCACTTGTTTTCAGGAGAATCGTTCTCCGCAACAGGCCGATCCTGCCGGAGGCTCTTCGAAAGCGGATGTCCCAGCAGATGCTCGGCACCGGCAAGATCTCCCGATTCGAACCGTTGCCGGATGGCGGTCGAACTGACCCGTACGCCGTCGACCGTACACGGCCCCACGCGAATCACCCGCAGGCGTTCGCACACCTGCGGATCGTCACACGCCAGGCCGTCGTGGCCGAAGCGGTGGTTGAAGCCCGCTACAAGCGTTTCGGCGCCGAGGCGGCCGATCAGGTATCGGTCGACGAACTCCCGGCCCGTGAGGGCGCTGAACGTCCGGTCGAACGGTATGACGATCAGGTTATCAACCCCCAACCCCTCCAGCAGGGCAATCTTTTCATCGAGGGTCGTCAGCAGCCGGAGCCCTTCGGCTCGCCCCAGCGCGATGCGCGGATGCGGTTCGAAGGTCATCACGATGCTCTCACCTCCGGCAACACGGGCCTCGCCGACAAGTCGCTCGATCAGCGCCCGGTGGCCGAGATGCACACCGTCATACGACCCGACGGTGACCGCCGGATGGTCGAAATGCGGAAGATGTTCAAATCCGTAAAATACGCGCATTCTACGAATTGGCGTTGGCGTCGTTCTCCTTGACGAAGTAGGCGACCTTTTCGAGCAGCGTCGTGATGTCGTAATTCTCGACCACAATTCCTTGCGGGAAGTTCAACGGTGTGGAGGTGAAGTTCAGTACTCCCTTGATGCCGGCGTTGATGATCGGCAGAACGAGCATCGGGGCCACCTTCGTGGGTGACGATACGATCACGATCGAGATGTCCTTGTCCTCGACCTCCTTCTCGAACGTATCCATGTGGTAACACGGAATGCCGTCGATGATCTTGCCCACCTTCTCGGGATCGACATCGAACGCCGTCGTGATCTTCAGCTTCAACCCCTTGCCGTTGAAGTACTTCGTGATGGCCTGACCCAGGTGGCCCATACCCAATACGGCGATATTCATCGGTGTGGGGCTGTCGAGGATGTTGCTGATGTATTCGATCAGCACCTGTACGTCATACCCCTTTTTCGTATCGCTCGAGAATCCGATCAGCATCAGATCGCGGCGCACCTGTACGGCCGTAATGCCGTGGATGCCCGCCAGAACATGCGAAAAGACGTGCGTGATTCCCTGTCGGTGGCACGAAAGCAGTGTCCGCCGGTACTCGCTCAACCGCTCGATGGTCTTCTCGGGAATCGTATTCGTCAGTGTTGCCATGACTATTCGATGGTTATCGTGAAATCATTGTGGTAGTTCACCCGCGTCCAGTTGTAATTGACGTGGTTGGCGCGACCGACCGGCCGGGTGAACAGATACGTGGTCTGCAGCGGCGTGTAGCGGTGATCCTCCAGGTCATACTCGATATCGCCGTACATGGCCGGCGCGAAGATCATCGCCGTGTCGTAACCGCGATAGGAGAACAGCGTCGGCAGCATGCCGAACGATCGCAGATAGGCGTCGTCGAAAGCCTTGACCACCTCCGAGTCGCGTTTGGCATGGTAGGTTGAGATGAAGACCACGCGATCCTTGAAGAAGATTGCCCGGTCGAGGTTGTTGTAACGGTTCCAGCGGGCATTGCCCAGGACGGTGAACTTCGGAGCCGTGCGTCCGCGCGAGGTGATGCTCGTGTCGGCCGAGGCCAGTCCGGCAAGAATGCGGTCCACATCCACCTCGTTGTCCGAAAGAATCACGAAGACGTTGTCCGCATCGTTCTCCAGCAGCGGAGTCAGATCGCTCGAGCCTTGGGCCCCCTGCTGATACCGATAATTATAGCGCTCGTAAGGCCGGTTGCCCAGCAGCGCAAGGATCTCGTGCTCGAACTCCCGGTCGACGGTCTGCGTATAGATCAACGTCACCCGTTTGTCGGCGGCCACCAGATCGCGCACCTTCTCGTACTTGCGGTCCGGATCGGGTGCCAGCTGGAAAAGCACGTCGCTGTTCATCCGTTCGATGTTGGCCAGCGGCGAAACGACCGGAATCTGGTGCTTCTCGGCATAACGGACCACCGGATAGAGTCCCTCTTCGTAGACGGGCCCCACAATCAGATGGGTGCGCCGGAATGCCTTGTCTTCGAGAATCGAAACGATACGGGCGCTGTCACGGGCCGTGTTGTAGAGATCAACATTGACCGAGATGCCCGACTTCTGCTTTACGCTGTCCAGACCCAGCAGAAAACCCTGGTAAAATTCCAGGTAGTTACCGTTGGGCTCGCCGTTGACGGCCAACGGCAGAAGCACCGCCACATTGAGCGCTTCGCTGCGTCGCAACGCCCGGAACTCGATCGGTTCCACGTCGTCGAAGGGCGGCAGCGAATCACGACGCAGCGTATCCTCGGTTGCCGCGGGCTCTTTTTTATCCTCTCCCGGGACAACGATCATCGCTCCGGCCTTCAGATCGGCCGGCTTCAGTCCACCGTTGAGTGCACTCAACTGCTCTTCCGTGATCCCGAACCGGCGCGACAACGAATAGAAGGTCTCGCCGGCATGGACGATATGATACGACGTACCCGTTTCGGCCACGCTGTTCAACGACTTTTGGTAGGCCTCCCACTGCTGCTGGGTTCCGGCCGCCGTTTCCGAGCCGATCTGTTTGCGGCGGATCAGCACCCGTTCGCCGGGGCGCATGTGCAGCGGATCGAGGTTCGGATTGTCGGCCATCAGCGTCTTGACCGGAATCTCGTACTGACGCGACAGGACGAAGAGCGTCTCGCCCGGCGCGACCTGGTGGAAATTGAACGTCTTGCGCAGTTTGCGCTCCGACATGATCTCCGGCGCCTCGGCCACGTAGGGAATCTTGATGTTCTGATTGGTCTTCAGCCCGCGGACTATCGAGGGGTTGTTCTCCACGATCACCTGTTCGCCCACGCCGTAGGTCTTCGAGAGTCCATAGAGCGTCTCCCCGGCCTGCACCGTATGGATGTAGTATTTAGCCCCGTTGATGTAGACGATCGTCGTGGACTTCCCGCCCGCCAGGGCCGAAAGCCCCCACGCAATCATCAGCAGGGTGGCACAGAGTCGTTTCATCGTCTATTTGTTCTGCAGTTTGTCCCGCATGCGGATCTCGGTGATCACCTTTTTCGTATAGAGCGGGAAATCGCCGTTCATCATCCAGGCATAGTAGCTCGGCTCCATGCGGAAAACCTCCGCCACGGAGCGTCCCTTGTACTTGCCGAATCCGAAGATCTCCTCGCCTTTCTCGTTGTAGAGAATCCGCCCGGCATAGTCGGCCGATTCGCCCCGGCTGGAGAATTCGGCCAGTTTGTCGACGTCGTTCTCCAGATCCGGATAGCGGTCCAGCTGCGCCTTGAGCACCTCGTAGGTGGCCTTCGTGTCGGCCTCGGCCGAGTGGGCATCGTCCAGATCGCGGTCGCAGTAGAACTTGTAGGCTGCAACCAGCGTACGCTGCTCCTTCTTGTGGAAGATGTTCTGCACGTCGATGAACTTGCGGCGTTTGAAATCCACATCCACCCCGGCCCGCAGGAACTCCTCGACCAGCACCGGAAGATCGAACCGGTTCGAATTGAAACCGCCGAAATCACAGCCGCGGATGAACTGTTCGAGCGACTTGGCCACCTGGGCAAAGGTCGGACAATCCTTCACGTCGTCGTCCGTGATGCCGTGGACGGCCGTCGCCTCTTCGGGGATGTGCATCCCGGGGTTCAGCCGCCGGGTCTTCGTGATCTCCTCGCCGTCGGGCATCACCTTGATCATCGAGATCTCCACGATCCGATCCCGGGCCGTATCGATCCCGGTGGTCTCCAGATCGAAGAAAATGATCGGGCGCTTGAGGTTCAACTTCATTTCGGAGGGCCTTATGCGTTGATCATCATCGGCATGAGCAGCATCAGCGTCGAGCTGGTCTGCTTGTCGTCATAGACCGGTTTGAAGACGCCGGCACGCGTCGAGTCGGCCAGTTCGAGCACCACCGTCGGCGTGTCCATGTTCGAGAGGATCTCGACCAGGAACGTCGACTTGAAGCCGATCGAAATGGGCTGTCCGTCGTAGCTGCACGAAATCGTCTCGTTGGCCGATACCGAAAAGTCGATATCCTGCGCCGTGAGGTTGATCCTGTTGTCGGCGATATCCATGCGGATGAGGTTGGTCGTGGGATTCGAGCAGACCGCAACGCGTTTGATACCGTTGACCAGCTCGATGCGGTCGACCAGCACCTTGTTGGGGTTGTTGGCCGGGATCACGGCGTTGTAGTTCGGGTAGTTGCCCTCGATCAGGCGGCATACCAGCGTGTGGCTCTTGAGCGTGAACATGGCGTTCTTCGAATCGAAGGCCATATCAATGGCGTCGTCCTCCTTCAGCAACACCGACTTGAGCAGGTTGGCCGGTTTTTTGGGCAGGATGAACGAGGCCGTCACTTCGTTCTCGGTCTCCGATTCATACTTGACCAGTTTGTGGGCATCCGTTCCGACGAAGGTCAGCGTGCCGGGGGCCAGGCTGATGTAGATACCGTTCATCACGGGGCGAAGCTCATCGTCGGCCGTGGCAAAGATCGTCTTGTTGATGCCGTTGACCAGCATGTCGACATCCATGCGGAGCTCCTTGCGCTCGGCGCTCAGCTGCGGAACGGACGGGTAGCTCACGGCGCTGGCGCCCGGAATCGAGAGCGAACCGCTCTTCCAGTTGATCTTGATCTCCCAGTTCTTGTCGTTGACCTCGATCGTCAGCGGCAGTTCGGGGAACTCCTTCAGCGAATCGAGCATCAGTTTGGCCGGAGCGGCGATCGTGCCTTCGCTTTCGACGCTGTCGACCTCGATCTGGCCGACGAGCGTCGTCTCGAGATCCGACGTGGTCACCGTCAGTGTCGTACCGTTGAGCTCCATGAGGAAGTAGTCCAGAATGGGAAGCGTATTCTTGTTGCTGATCACTTTGCCGGTCGTTGCCAGAAGAGAGAGCAGCGCCGAACTTGATACGGAAAATTTCATAGTTGTATTTCTGTTATTAAAGAGATTCGTGTTGTCGTTATATTTTTATCGGGGGGGGGCGTCGGGCGTCGGTTCGTCCGGGTCAGTCCAGCGCCGCCAGTTTGTCGAGCGCCATGGCGATCATCCGTTTGACGAAGGGTTTGTAGTCGGTGTCGGCTTCGAGGGCGATGCGCTGTGCGATGATCGTGCAGATCGTGGCGGCGCGGTGACCCATCAGGGCCGAGAGTCCGGCCAGCGCCGACCCTTCCATCTCGAAATTGGTGATGCGGCGGCCCCGGAAGTCGAACGATTCGATCTTCTCGTTCAGGTGGATATCGTGGGGTTCGAGACGTACCCAGCGGCCCTGCGGGGCGTAGAAGCCCGGGGCGGCGATGGTGATCCCCTCACGCGTCGTATCGCGGAAATGCTCGAAAAGGGTCTTGTCGGCGTTGACGAAGTAGGGACGCGGCATCTTTTCGTACCAGCCCGTGTGGCGGACGAAAGCCTCCTCCAGCTCCAGATCGCAGACCGCATCGCGTCCCTTGTAGTAGCTCAGCAGGCCGTCGAAGCCGCATGACGTGCGTGAGAAGACGAACTCCCCGACGCGGATATCGGGCTGGATGGCGCCCGAGGTCCCGAGCCGCACGAGGGTCAGCTGCTGTTTTTCGGGCTTCTCCTGCCGCGTGGCGAAGTCGATGTTGGCCAGAGCATCGAGCTCCGTGACACAGATGTCGATGTTGCCGATGCCGATGCCCGTCGAAAGGACGGTCATGCGTTTTCCCCGGTAGGAACCCGTCACGGTACGGAATTCGCGGTTGGAGACTTCGCACTCCTTCGTGTCGAAATGCTCGGCCACGAGGGCCACCCGACCCGGATCACCGACCAGAATGACCGTCGGGGCCAGCTGCTCGGGACGCAGGTGGAGATGAAAAATCGAACCGTCGTCGTTGATAATCAATTCGGAAGCGGGGATAGTCCTCATATTTTGTTGGTTTTAAATTTTCATAATTGGCATAAAAGTAATATATTTACCTCGAATATCAAAACTTCACCGCGAATTTTCTTCTTGTAAAATACCTGTAAAAACCATAGAAACATGACGCTCATCAAATCCATTTCGGGCATCCGCGGAACCATCGGAGGCCCTACGGGCGAGAATCTCACACCGCTCGATATCGTGAAGTTCACGACGGCCTACACTCGTCTGATCTCCCGCCGCAATCCCGGCAAACGGCTCACCATCGTCATCGGCCGCGACGCCCGTCTGTCGGGCGAACTGGTGATGGATTTGGTCGAAGGAACGCTGCTGGCCTGCGGCGCCGACGTCATCAACGTGGGGCTCTGCACCACGCCCGGCACCGAAATGGCCGTCATCACGCGCAAGGCCGACGGAGGCATCATCCTCACCGCCTCGCACAACCCCCGCCAGTGGAACGCCCTCAAGCTGCTCAACGCCCACGGCGAATTCCTCTCGGCGGCCGAGGGGCAGGAGGTGCTCGAACTGGCCGAGGACGAGTCGTTCGAGTTCCCGCCGATCGACCGGATCGGACACCTCCTCGCACGCGAGGACTTCAACGACGAGCACATCCGCCAGGTGCTGGCCCTGCCGCTGGTCGATGTCGAGGCCGTGCGCAAACGCCGCTTCAAGGTGGTCATCGACGCCGTGAACTCCGTGGGCGGCATCGTCATGCCGAAGCTGCTGCGCGAATTGGGCTGCGAGGTGGTCGAGCTCAACTGCGAGCCCACGGGCGAATTTGCCCACAACCCTGAACCGCTGCCCGAGAACCTGACCGAAATTTCGAAGGTCATCGTCCGTGAGAAGGCCGATTTGGGCGTGGTGGTCGATCCCGACGTCGACCGGCTGGCCTTCGTTTCGGAGGACGGTTCGATGTTTGTCGAGGAGTATACGCTGGTGGCCGTGGCCGACTACATTCTCACGGAGCATCCGGGCGGCGTGACGGTTTCGAATCTCTCCTCGTCGCGGGCGCTGCGCGACGTGACGGAGCGTCACGGCGGCAAGTACTACGCTTCGGCCGTCGGCGAGGTCAACGTCACGACGAAGATGAAGGAAGTCGGAGCCGTCATCGGCGGCGAGGGCAACGGCGGAGTGATCTATCCCGAACTTCACTACGGGCGTGACGCTCTGGTCGGTACGGCCCTCTTCCTCACGTGGCTCGCCAAGCGCGGAATGACCATGACCCAGCTGCGCGCCACTTACCCCTCCTACTACGCCTCGAAGAACAAGATCGAGCTGACGCCGGCCATCGACGTGGATAAAGTGCTGCGTGAGATAAAGGCCCGTTATGCCAGTGAGAAAGTGAACGATATCGACGGCGTGAAGATCGACTTCCCGGACAACTGGGTCCACCTGCGCAAGTCGAACACCGAGCCCATCATCCGTGTCTATACCGAGGCGCGGTCGATGAAGGAGGCCGACGAGCTGGCTCAGCGTTTCATCGCCGAAATCAAGCAGATCTGCAATTTACAGTAAGGAGATGGCAGGTCCGTCACGTCCGGGAAGGATGGCCGGGTCTGCCGCAA
Source organism: Alistipes megaguti (assembly GCF_900604385.1). Lineage (NCBI taxonomy): Bacteria > Pseudomonadati > Bacteroidota > Bacteroidia > Bacteroidales > Rikenellaceae > Alistipes > Alistipes megaguti. Next base: position 2,781,322 of record NZ_LR027382.1, read on the forward strand.
ACAAGTCTGGAAGATGGATCAAGTAAAGGAGTATATCGAAGCCAACAGAGAGCGCTTTATCAATGAGTTGTTCGACCTGCTGCGCATCCCGTCGATCAGCGCCCAGTCGGAGCACAAGCCCGACATGCAGCGCTGCGCCGAGTTCCTGGCCGCGGCGCTGGTCAAGGCCGGAGCCGACCGTGCCGAAGTGATGCCCACGGCGGGCAATCCGGTCGTCTATGCCGAGAAGATCATCGACCCGAAGGCCAGGACCGTGCTGGTCTACGGCCACTACGACGTCATGCCGGTCGATCCGCGCGAGGAGTGGCACACCGACCCCTTCGAGCCGGTCATCCGCGACGGCCGCATCTGGGGTCGCGGCGCCGACGACGACAAGGGCCAGTTGTGGATGCACGCCAAGGCCTTCGAGGCGATGTGCGCCACCGGCACGCTGCCCTGCAACGTGAAGTTCATGCTCGAGGGCGAGGAGGAGATCGGTTCGGCCAGCCTCTACGACTTCTGCCGGCAGAACAAGCGGCTGCTCAAGGCCGACATCATCCTTGTCTCGGACACCTCGATGCTCTCGATGCAGACTCCGTCGATCACCTGCGGACTGCGCGGCCTGGCCTACATGGAGGTCGAGATCACGGGTCCGAACAAGGATCTGCACTCGGGGCTGTTCGGCGGTGCGGTGGCCAATCCGGCCAACGTGCTGACGCGGCTGGTAGCCAGTCTGATCGACGAACAGGGACGGGTGACGATCCCGGGCTTCTACGACGACGTGCGCGAGCTGACCCCCGCGGAGCGCCGCGCCTTCAACCGCGCGCCGTTCAACCTGGCGGCCTACAAGAAGTCGCTCGAGATCGGCGATGTCGAGGGCGAGGCCGGTTACACGACGCTCGAACGCACGGGTGTGCGTCCGTCGCTCGATGTCAACGGCATCTGGGGCGGCTACACGGGCGAGGGAACCAAGACCGTCATCCCGTCGAAGGCTTCGGCCAAGATCTCGATGCGGCTGGTCCCGAATCAGGACTACCGCAAGATCTCGAAGCTTTTCGAACGCCACTTCCGGCGGATTGCCCCCAAGAGCGTGAAGGTCGTCGTCCGGTCGCTCCACGGCGGCATGCCCTACGTCGCCCCGACCGACATGCCTGCCTACAAGGCTGCCGAGCGTGCCGTCACGGAGACCTTCGGCAAGAAGCCGCTACCCTTCTATTCCGGAGGGTCGATCCCGGTCATCAGCGGGTTCGAGTCGATTCTCGGCATCAAGTCGCTGCTCATCGGCTTCGGACTGGCCGAGGATGCCATCCACTCGCCCAACGAGAGCTACGGCCTCGAGCAGTTCGAGCGCGGCGTGGAGACCATTCCGCTCTTCTACAAGTATTTCGCCGAAAGCCATTAGAGCGATGTACGAGGAGTATCTGGAGTTCGCCGTCGGGCTGGCCCGGCAGGCCGGAGCCATTCAGATGGAGAGTTTCCGGGGCGGCGATCTCGGGGTAGAGGCCAAGTCGAACCTCTACGACGTGGTGACGCGCGTCGACAAGGCCTGCGAGGCGCTCATCGCCCGCAGCATCACGGAGCGTTATCCCGACCACGCCCTGCTGGGCGAGGAGGGCGGTCTGCGCGGCCGGGCCGACAGCGAGTGGCGCTGGGTGGTCGACCCGCTGGACGGCACAACCAACTACAGCCAGGGACTGCCTCTCTTTACGGTCTCGATCGCCCTGCAACGGAACGGGCAGCCGGTTGTCGGCGTCGTCTATGCCCCCTGCGTGGACGAGCTCTACACGGCGGTCCGCGACGACGGGGCATGGCTTGCGGAACGCGGCCGCGAACCCCGGCAGATTCATGTTGCCCGGAAAGAGGATCTGCAGACGGCGGTCCTCGTGACGGGATTTCCCTACGACAAGGCCTCCAACGCGGACAACAATCTGGACAACGTCTCGCGCATTCTGACCCGCATCCGCGGATTGCGCCGGCTGGGGTCGGCGGCCTACGACCTGTGCTGCGTGGCGGCCGGTTGGACCGACGGTTTCTGGGAGCTGGCTCTCCACGAGTGGGATGTAGCGGCTGGTGAGTTGATCGTCGCGGAGGCCGGAGGCGTGGTCGAATCGCTGCGCGACAACCGTGGCGTATCGATCGCGGCCGGCAATTCACACATGGTCGAGACCATGCGGAAATTCGTCCGATAGGCCTGCAGTCGTCGACGTGAGGATCGCCGATTCGGTCACAAACAGGGGGTGGAAAACATTTCCCGCCCCTTTTGCATATCTCTTATCTTGTGGCTTTAGAAACTGGGAAACATGTGCGGAATTGTCGGTTATGTCGGACGGCGCGAAGCCTGCCCGATTCTCCTCAAAGGTTTGCATCGCCTCGAATACCGTCTCGAAGGCGTATTACCACGAGGTGGCTTCGGCACTGCTTCACCTGCCCGAGACGCTCGAGGAGGTGCTCAAGGTGGCGCCGCAGATCGCCGACCTCTCGAAAATCTTCACCTATGCCCGCAACTTCATCTACCTGGGGCGCGGATACAACTACCCCACGGCCCTCGAAGGGGCGCTGAAGCTCAAGGAGATCTCCTACATCCACGCCGAGGGCTACCCCGCCGCCGAGATGAAGCACGGTCCCATCGCGCTGATCGACGCCGAGATGCCGACCGTGGCCATCGCAACGCCCGACCACACCTACGAGAAGACCGCTTCGAACATCGAGGAGATCAAAGCCCGCGGCGGCAAGATCATCGCCGTCTGTGCCCGCGGAGACCGGCAGGTGAGTCGTTCGGCCGACTACGTCATCGAGGTGCCGGTCATCACCGAGTGTCTCATGCCGGTGGTCGTCTCGGTACCGCTGCAGCTGCTGGCCTACTACATCGCCGTCTACAAGGGTCGCAATGTCGATCAAACCCGCAACCTGGCCAAGTCGGTGACCGTCGAGTAGGCGTTGGCGCGGGAACAAACCAAACATCGAAGCTCCCAAGAGGAAACAGTAACACGAAAGGCCGGATCATCGGGGAATGTTCTCCGCAACAGTTCAGCAAAACGGCGGATCAGGAAACTGCAAGACTTGGAACAACCAGTCAACTGATAGACGGATTACAAAAAAGGTGGAAGCGAAAACTTCCACCTTTTTTCATTGCCGGATTGCCGAATTCCGGGTTCTTGTCAGAGAGCGCCGGCTCCGGTTCCCTATTCGCCGGTCCCGTTCTCCTATTGCTGGAATCCGGCCTTCGTCAGGCTCCGGCTCCGTCCGGCTGCATTCCTCCGGGGAATCCGCCGGTCACATCTCTTCGTAGGCGTACTGGATGGCCCGGTTCAACTGCGCGATAAAGGGCTGCGTGCGGCGGAACTCCGCGACGACACGCGCCGCCAGATCCTCCGCATGCACAAACTCTTCGTCAACCTGCTTCACCAGGCAAAAGTCCTTCTGTTTGAGCAGATCCGCATGTTCCGAATCGGACGGAAAGCCCGTCGGGACCCGCTTGAGGCGGTTCGTCGAATCGAGCCGAAACCCACGGGCCGCGAGGATCGACTGCTGCATCTCGGCCCCATGGTCCAATACCTCTTCGCGGATCGACCGCAGCACAGCCGGTTCAAGGCAGACCGCACCCGACCCCAGCAGGTGGTTGCAACCCTTCCCCTCGTCCGTCACCGGTTCGAGCTGGAAGTAGTAACCCGCATAGCCAGACTTCTTGCCCTTCGGAGCGACAAAGGCGCCGATCCAGGTCTTGTAGGGACGCTTGTCGGGCGAGAAACGCGTATCGCGGGCGATGCGGTAGGTGCAGTCCTGCGGCCGCAGACCGCGCACCGAGTCGTCGAACGACGCGATGCCCTCGATGAGCTTCGCCGTGAAGTCGGCCCACAACCCCTTGACGTGCGTCCACTCCGCCCGGTGGGCATCGAACCACTCGCGGTCGTTGTTCTCATACAGCCGCCGCAGGAAATCCAATATCTCCTCCGTCAGCATGCTACCAGGCAAAGAGTGGATAGTTGGCCATCAGCGCGTTGACCTCCTTGCGGACGGCGGCGATGTTGGCCTCGTTCTCCGGATCGTTCAGCACCCGGTCGATCAGCCCGACGATGTAGTCCATCTGATCCTCCTTCAGGCCGCGCGTGGTGATGGCCGGCGTACCGAAGCGCAGTCCCGAGGTCTGGAACGGCGAGCGCGAATCGAACGGAACCATGTTCTTGTTGGTCGTGATGTCGGCCGCAACGAGGCACTTCTCGGCCAGCTTGCCCGTCAGATCGGGGAACTTCGTGCGCAGGTCGACCAGCATCAGGTGGTTGTCCGTACCGCCCGAGACGATCTTGTATCCACGCTTCATGAAGGCTTCGGCCATGGCGGCGGCATTCTTCTTGACCTGGAGCTGGTACTCCTTGTACTCGGGCTGCAGCGCTTCACCGAAGGCCACGGCCTTGGCTGCAATGACGTGCTCCAGCGGCCCGCCCTGGATGCCGGGGAAGACCGATGCATTGAGAATCTGCGACATCATCTTCACGGCGCCCTTCGGCGTGGTGAGCCCCCACGGATTCTCGAAATCCTTGCCCATGAGGATGATACCTCCGCGCGGACCGCGCAGCGTCTTGTGGGTCGTCGAGGTGACGATATGGGCGTATTTCACCGGGTTGTCCAACAGCCCGGCGGCGATCAGACCCGCCGTGTGGGCCATGTCGACCATCAGCAGCGCGCCCACCTTGTCGGCGATCTCACGCATGCGCTTGTAGTCCCACTCGCGCGAATAGGCCGAAGCGCCGCCCACGATCAGTTTCGGACGGCACTCCATGGCCAGCTGCTCCATGGCATCGTAGTCGATGCGGCCCGTAGCCTCGTCCAGCCGGTAGCCGACGGCCTTGAAGTACTTGCCCGACATGTTGACCGGCGAACCGTGCGAAAGGTGGCCACCGTGTGCGAGGTCCAGCCCCATAAAGGTGTCGCCCGGCTGCATGCAGGCGAAGAAGACCGCCATGTTGGCCTGGGCGCCCGAGTGCGGCTGAACGTTGGCCCACTCCGCACCGTAGAGTTCGCAAAGACGCTCGATGGCCAGCGACTCCACCTTGTCAACCACCTCGCAACCTCCGTAGTAACGTGCTCCGGGGTAACCTTCGGCATACTTGTTCGTGAGCACCGAGCCCATGGCCTCCATCACCTCATCGCTGACGAAGTTCTCCGAGGCGATCAGCTCGATGCCGTGCATCTGACGGCTCCGCTCTTCGGAAATCAGATCGAAAATCCGGGAATCTCTTTTCATGTTCTTTTATCAAGGGTTATTGAGTGATTTTTTTCAGTTCCACGACGCTGGCCACCCCTTCGCAAACGGGAATCTCCTGCCGCACGAGGCCGATGCCCGGGGCCATCCACTGGATCATGCGGCCCGCAACCTCCTGGTCACCCAGAGTCGTGAGGGTGCAGAACTCGAGGCGCACGGCGTCGAACTTTCCGGCCGGCGTGCGGATCGGTCCGCAGGAGGCAACGCGCACGCTGTCCGAACGCACGGAGAGGGTCGTGCGTTCGTCCCCGCGCGTTCCCGAGACCGAGAATCCGAAGCCCGGAAAGAGATCGCCCGGATTCATCTCGGCGGGCAAGGCCAGATTCCGGGTTCGAAAATCCACATCCCGCACCTGCAGCGTATCGAGCAGGGCCTGCATCTCTGCCGGGACTTCGATCTGCAGAACCGTCGAATCGGGATAGATCCGCCAGCGTTCGACGATCGGATTATTCTCTTTGGTGTAGGTCAGGGTAATTTCGCCGTTGTCGTCCGACGCGACAAGTTTGTCGAGCGTGCCTGTCCGTACACCGCCGATCGACTCTTCGTAGATCAGGCGCCGGCCGGCCGTGGTGCAGATCCACGGTTCAGCGGCCGACGCAACGGCGGCTGTGAGGATCATCAACGGCAGTATGAAGCGCTTCATCGGGCAGGCATGCTTTTCGGACAGTAAAGATAAGCAATTTTGACGAAATTCATCTCCCGAACGTGTCATTAAGAACGGGTTTCGGATATTTTTCCTATCTTTGCGCTGCAAAATTGGTTGATATTACCTTTAAAATAATACGATTATGAAATTGCTCGAAGGAAAAGTGGCCGTCATCACCGGTGCCGCACGCGGTATCGGCAAGGCCATCGCTCTGAAATTCGCTTCGGAAGGTGCCGACGTCGCCTTCACCGATCTGGTGATCGACGAGAACGGAAAGGCTACCGAGGCCGAAATCGCCGCCCTCGGCGTCAAGGCCAAAGGCTATGCCTCGAACGCCGCCAACTTCGAAGAGACCCATCAGGTCATCAAGCAGATCCTGGAGGACTTCGGCCGCATCGACATCCTGGTCAACAACGCCGGAATCACGAAGGACGGGCTGATGATGCGCATGTCCGAGGCGCAGTGGGATGCCGTGCTGACGGTCAACCTCAAGTCGGCATTCAACTTCATCCACGCCGTGATGCCGATCATGGCCCGTCAGAAGAGCGGCTCGATCATCAACATGTCGTCCGTCGTCGGCGTGAGCGGCAATGCCGGGCAGTGCAACTACTCCGCCTCGAAGGCCGGTATGATCGGTCTGGCCAAGTCGATCGCCAAGGAGATGGGTTCGCGCGGCATCCGTGCCAACTGCATCGCCCCGGGTTTCATCATGACCGACATGACCGACAAGCTCCCCGACTCGGTCAAGGAGGAGTGGTACAAGCAGATTCCGCTGCGTCGCGGCGGTACGCCCGAGGAGGTCGCCAAGGTGGCCCTGTTCCTCGCGTCGGATCTCTCGTCGTATGTCAGCGGCCAGGTGATCCACTGCTGCGGTGCCATGAACTGCTAAACCACCGGTGGAGGGGGGCTAACCCCTTTTTTTGGGGGCTAACCCTTTCTTACGGACTTTTTTCGGAGCGTTTCCTTGGAGGCGCTCCGTTTTTTGTGTCCGGATCCGAAGATCGGACAAATGGTTGCGTTTTTGTCCCACAGGTTGCCAATTTTACTCCAAAGGGTTGGCGCTGACAAATTTTTCGCTATATTTGGAGAATATAGGATGCGCCTCGGCAATGCAAAAAATCAGCAAGCTGTTTTTTGGCGTTGCGCTCGCCTTTCACTATATTTGTCCAATGCGGAAGCCGGCCGAGCGTCGTGCCGGGTTTCCGCCAGACCACTCAGTTGCAGTATGAAACGATTCGTGATCCTTTTGGCGGCCGTTGCGGCTCTGCATGGCGCCGTTTCGGCCCAGGAGGCCACCCTTCCGAGTCCCGATGCCAAGGCCATCGGCATGGGCGGCGTGATGATGACCACGCTCTCCAGTTCGCATGCCATCTACAACAACCCGGCGCTGGTCGCCTTCTCGATGACCCCGTCGCAGATATCCTCCTCCTACTACGGTCAGGGACAATTCGACTACTATGCCGTCTCGGGAAGCTGCCGCATCAACGTCTCCAATATCGTGCAGGCCGGCTGGCGGCAATATCTGCGCGAAAACGGCAACAACGACATGGCCGTCGATCTGGGATACACGCGGCGGATCAACGAACGGTGGGCCGTCGGTATCGTGGGACGCTATCTGCATCTGCGACGTCCCGACGCTTCGGCCGATGCCCTGGCCGCCGACGTGAGCGTCGCCTATCAACTGCCGCTGGAGATCGGCAGCTACTCCACGCTGCGGGCCGGCGCCAAACTGGCCAATCTCGGTGCGTATCTCTCCGATACCGACCACTCGCTGCCCGTCGATCTCACGGCCGGCGCAGCCCTCGATACGTTCCTCAGCGATGCCCACGAAATCACGGTCGGCGCCGATCTGGGCTACTATTTCTACCCGAAGGATGTCCGGGGCTACCAGATGTCACTCGGCGTGGAGTACAACCTCATGCAGCTCGTCCAGTTCCGGGGCGGCTATCACTACGGCGAACAGCGCTATTACTATCCCAGCTACTGGTCGGCAGGCGTCGGGGTGCGCATCCTGCATCTGCGTCTCGACTTCGCCTACCTTTTCGCCAAGAAGGAGACTCTGTTGCGCAACACCTACAGTCTGAGTTTCGGCTTCGACTTCTGAGACGGTGCCGCCGGGCCGGTGATACAGGGAGGAGCGGATCCTGTGCCAGGATGAATGCTCAATCCTTCCGACGCCGAATATCCTCCAGCAAACCCTCGCAACCGTCCTCCAACAGGTTCAGCACCAGCTCGAACCCGTCGTGACCTTCGTAATAGGGGTCGGGAACGTAGCTCCAGTCGGGATGATGACGGCAGAAATCGGTCATGCGGTAGATCTTCTGCGCCGCGGCCCGCGACGGAGCCATCCGGTGAAGCGTTTCGTAATTCATGTCGTCCATGACGATGATCCGGTCGAAACGGTCGAGATCCTCCTCCCGAATCTGACGGGCCCGGTGGGTCAATGCATACCCCCGGCGGGCTGCGGCGCTGCGCATCCGAGGATCGGGCAGGTCACCCCGATGACCGCCGTACGTGCCGGCCGAATCCACTTCGATTGCATCCGCAAGCCCCGCCCGTTCGATCCGGTCCCGCAGAATGCCCTCGGCGGCCGGAGAGCGGCAAATGTTGCCCAAACAGACAAAAAGTACACGTGTTTTCATCGCCGCAAAGATAAAGTTTCGGCCGATGGTCTCCAAATCCGCCACCGGAATTTTCGGACAAAATTCCCGGAACGCATTTTGCAGTTGGCGTCCGGTTTGGAAAGGTGCTTTTGACCAGAAGATGGTCCGTTATGCCGGTCCGGGATCTTCCTCCTGCTGCTCCCGGCCGGCTGCAGACCCTTCGTCCGGGCCCCTTTGGCAACCGATCCGACTGAAAAAAATGACCATTAGAACAATAATAGAAGCGTTGCACCCCTCGATGTTCAAGGATTTTGTCGTAACTTTGCCTCCGATTTATTGCAACGAAACCGAAAATACCCAGAACCTATGAAGATGAAAGGAATGGTGATGCTGGCAGCCGCAGTGCTGACCCTCTCGACGGTTTCCGCTCAGCAGCTGCCCCGCAAGGTGCAGAATGTCGAGATCCTCGACCTGAACGGCAAACCCGCCAAATTGCCCCACTTCGGAGAGAAAAACCTCATGATATTCTACGTCGATCCCGACCGGCACAAGCAGAACGAAGACTTTACCTACGAACTCGAACGCAACCACCGCGCCTCGGGTGACAACCTCTACGGATTCGGTATCATGAACCTCATGGATGCCCCCATGATCCCCAACGGCATGGCCCGCAGCATGGCCAAAAAACGCACCGAAAAGAACGGCGCCACGGTCCTGGCCGACGAAGGCCGCATCCTGAGCAAGGCCTGGGGCCTGGGCGACTGCAACAACCAGTTCGTACTGCTGATCGTCTCCAAGGAGGGTGAGCTGGTATTCATGCGCAAGGGCGTCCTCTCCGAAGCCGATAAAGAGGCCTTTTACCAAACCATCGAGAAGTATCGTTAACGCATGCTGCGCCGATCCGCCTTGCTGGCACTCCTGACCGTCTTCACGGGAGCCCTCAGCCCCGGGGTCGCACAGGAATCCGAATGGAGCCTCGCACAGGGAGACACCATTCGCTATACCTACACCCCGCTGCCGCAGGACACACCCCGAAAAAAGTCCTTCCTGAAACGGATCGTGGACTATTTCGGCGAATCGACCACCGACCGGACTTTCGAGAAAAAAATCGACTTCACCTTTGCCGGAGGCCCGAGCTATTCGAAAACAACCAGTCTCGGAATCGCAGCCCTCGCCGCGGGCCTCTATCGGCTGGACCGTACCGATTCGATCACTTCACCGTCGAACGTTTCCGTCTTCGCGAATGTGTCGATCACGGGGTTCTACTCCGTCGGTATGTTCGGTAACAACATCTTTTCCAAGAATAAACAGCGCCTGAGCTACAACGTTACTTTCGCTTCAGCGCCCCGCGATTTCTGGGGTATCGGATACGATAACGCGCTCCACAACGAGGTGAGCACCTACTCCGAAAAACGGATCATGATCGACGCCCGCTATCTGTACAAGGTGTTGCCGAATACCTTCGTCGGCGGACTGGTCAACTTCGACTACACGCGAGGCATCCGTTTCTCGAAACCCGAATACCTCGACGGCGAAAATTCGCAATATGTCGCTACGGGAATCGGAGCCATAGTTGAATACGACAGCCGCGATTTCATTCCCAACCCCTTCAAAGGGGTCTATGTCAGCTTCCGGGAGACCTGTTTCCCCAAGGCGCTGGGCAATTGCGGCCGGGCACTCTGGCAGACAACCTTCACGGCCGATGCCTATCAGCGCGTGTGGAAAGACTGCATCCTGGCCGTTGATCTCTTTGCCGAATTCAACTCCGACGGCACCCCCTGGCCCATGCTCGCCCGACTGGGTGACAACCAGCGCATGCGCGGATACTACCTCGGCCGCTTCACGGACAACAACATGATTACCTTTCAGGTGGAACTCCGGCAGCGGATCTGGCGACGCATCGGAGGCGTCGTCTGGGGCGGAGCCGGCAACGTCTTCCATACGTTCCGCGATTTCCAGTGGAACCAGACGCTGCCCAACTACGGTCTCGGCCTGCGCTGGGAACTCAAAAAACGGGTCAACGTGCGACTCGACTACGGATTCGGCAAGGAGACGAACAGTTTCCTGCTGAGCATCAACGAAGCTTTTTAAGTGTAAGACGAACGGACTATGAGTGTTGAGAAGAATCGGAAAGAGGTGCATCGGATCGTCAAGACCCGCAGCCGTTTCACCACGCTGCTGACGGTCTACTTCTTCGTGGCGTTGATCATTCCCAACTGCGTGTTGATCAATACGGAAGAATACTCCATCTGGAGTGATGAAGCACTGATACTCCTGCCGCTCGGATTCTACATGATGTGGAGCGTGGCGCTCCGCCGCTCGGGAGTGATGATCTGGCTCGGATTCCCGTTCATCTTCTTCTGCGCCTTCCAGATCGTGCTGCTCTACCTGTTCGGCAACTCGATCATCGCCACGGACATGTTCACCAACGTTCTGACGACCAATCCCGGCGAGGCCAACGAGTTGCTGAGCAACATCTATCCGTCGGTCGTGCTGGTCTGCGTGATCTACATTCCGCTGCTCTGGCTGGCAGCACGCGAAATCGCCCACAAGCGCTACATCTCCCATACCTCCCGTATGAGCATCGGGTTGACCGGCACCGCCCTCTTCTCGCTGGGTCTGCTGGCGCTCTGGCCCGCCTACCACGTCAGCGAATCGAAGCACGTCCTGCGCGACGAAATCTTCCCGCTGAATGTCATCTACAACCTCGGGTTGAGCGGCTCGGAGTTCCGCAAGTCGCACAACTTCGAAAAAAGTTCCGAGGGTTTCTCCTTCGAGGCCCGGCGTACGGCCCAGGCTCCCGGCCGCGAGGTCTACGTCTACATCATCGGGGAGGCGGCCCGCGCCATGAACTGGCAGTTGTATGGATATGAACGTGAGACCAATCCGCGCCTGTCGAAGCGCAACGACGTGGTGGTCTTCCGCGACATGCTCACCCAGAGCAACACCACCCACAAAAGCGTCCCCCTGATCCTCTCGTCGGTGGCCACCGACGAACATGAGGAGCTCTATCGCCGCAAGGGGCTTCCCGCCCTCTTCAACGAGATCGGATTCGACACCTGGTTCATCTCCAACCAGTCGCCTCAGGGTGCCATGATCGACAATCTGGCCCACGATGCCAACCATCTGATCTACATCCGCTCGCCGCGCCACGACATGCAGCTGCTCGACGAGATGAGGCGGGTGCTCGAACGGACCGATGAACGGAAGATCCTCTTCATCCTCCATTGCTACGGCTCGCACTTCAGCTATCATCAGCGCTATCCGCGCGAATTCGCCCGCTTCCTGCCCGACGATGACGTCGCCATTGCTCTGAAGCACCGTCAGACGCTGGTCAATGCCTACGACAACTCGATCCTCTATACGGACTATTTCCTCGCCGAGACAATCGGATTCCTCGAATCGCTCGAAAATACCTCCTCGGCCCTGCTCTACTGTGCGGACCACGGCGAGGATCTGATCGACGATTCGCGCGAACGCTTCCTCCACGCCTCGCCCACCACCACGGCCTATCAACTCTGTGTGGCGTCGCTGGCCTGGTTCTCGGAGGAGTACTGCCGCACGTTCCCCGAAAAGGTCGAGGCGGCCCGAGCCAACGAAACAGCACCGGCCAATACCCATGCCCTCTTCCACACGATGGCCGACATGGCTTCGATCGAGGGCCGTTACCTCTCGACACAGGTTTCGCTTGTCAGTCCGGATTACGACCGGACAGCGCCACGCTTCTATCTGAACGACCACAACGAAGCGGTTCCCTATCCCAAGACGGGCCTCAAGGAGCTCGATTTCGAGGTCTTCCGTCGTTACGGCATCAAAATGTGACAGCGGGGCCCGAGGGGCACACGGACCCGGAGAGGGCGAGGGGCGATGAGAGGGCCCCAAAAGTGCCGAGTGACTAAAGCGTAATACCGGGGAGAAAGACCGTTGCCCGAGAGTCAAAGGGGCAAATGACCGGAAGACAAAAGCGGAATCAGCCGGAGGAAGAGATCGTTGCCCGAGAGTCAAAGGGGTAATGACCGGAGACCCCAAAGGCAATCGGCCTCCGAGGAGAGGGCTGCTGACGGCGGAGCAACTGACTCAAAGGAAACTCCCGAAGCGTGTCCGGAGGTACCAAAAGCGCCGGAATGTTCAAACAAAAAAGGCCGCGACTTCGAGCCGCGACCTTTTTCACAATCCGAAATGCAAATTATTTCGAAGCCTCTACGGATACCTTGCGGAACTCCTTCATCAGCTTCGAAAGCTCAAGAGCCGACTTGCGGGCACGCGTACCGGCAGCCTTGTTGTTCTTCTCAACCTGAGCGGCTGCATTGGCAGCAAATACTTCGAACTCGGCATTGATCTTTTCTACTAACTCTTTCATGGTTTTAGAATTTTAATTGTTTTAGAGTTTTTGGGTTGTTATCAACGCAAAGATATAAAAATATTCTAAACCCCAGCCTCTGAAGCCCGAAAAACGCGTTTTTTTCAAGGAAAAACAGCCTTTTGACAGGGGCCTGCCCCCGTTTCGACTCCCCGACAGCGCAAAAACGGCCGAATATTAGCCCGATCCGCCCGGAAAAACGGATCTTGTCCGGAATCTCCGGAAACGGACGCTCCGCAAAACCAGCCCTCCCCCAGGACAAAAGATACCTATAATCAGGGATTGACCGTCTCGGAATAATATCGTATTTTTGCAGCCGAAAAACTCTACGTGAAAAATGCGTCTTTCCGAATTGAAAAGCGGTGAATCCGCCACGATCGTCAAGGTCATGGGCCACGGCGGTTTCCGGCGCCGCATCATGGAGATGGGATTCGTCCGCGGCGAGCGGGTCGAGGTGATTCTCAATGCCCCGCTCAAGGATCCCATCGAATACCGGATCATGGGTTACGATATCTCGCTACGGCGCAGCGAAGCCGAAATGGTCGAAGTCCTCTCGGACAGTGAAGCCGACGAATACCTCGCCCGCCGGGCCGAGCGGATCCGCCAGGTGACCGGAGACGGCAATCCGAACGATCCCGCAACGGACAGCAATGACGACGAGTGCGCTTCGCGCGAAGAGGTGCTGGACCGCCAGAGTCGCACGATTACCGTGGCACTGGTCGGAAACCCCAACAGCGGCAAAACCTCGCTCTTCAACGCCATCTCGGGCGGTCACGAACACGTCGGAAACTACAGCGGCGTGACGGTCGGTGCCAAGATCGGACACTGCGAATACAAGGGTTACCACTTCGAGATCACCGATCTGCCCGGCACCTACGCCCTGTCGGCCTACACCCCCGAAGAGCGGTTCGTCCGTCACCACCTCGCCACGCAGACCCCCGACGTGGTGATCAACTCGGTCGTTGCCTCGAACATCGAGCGCAACCTCTACCTCACCACCGAACTGATCGACATCAACCCGCGGATGGTCGTGGCACTGAACATGTACGATGAGCTCAAAGCCAGCGGTTCGACGCTCGATTACGACAGTCTGGGCCGCATGCTGGGTGTACCGATGGTTCCGGTAGAGGCCCGCAACAACAAGGGCATCAACGATCTGCTCGATACGGTAATCAATGTTTACGAAAACCGGGACGAGCGCGTGCGCCACATTCATATCAACATGGGGCCGGTCATCGACGAGAGTCTGCGCAAGCTCAACAGTGACATGAGCCTCCACCGCGACGAACTGCCCAAGGCCTTCCCGCCCCGATACTGGGCCATGAAGATGCTCGAAAGCGACAAGCAGGCCGAGGAGTCGCTGCGCAGTTGCGAACGCTACCCGGTCTGGACCGAAATCCGTGACCGCGAGGCCAAGCGGATCTCCGAAGCGCTGGGCGAAGATGTCGAAACGGCCTTCGCCAACCAGAAATACGGCTTCATCCAGGGCGCCCTGAAGGAGACCTACACCCCCGGCAAACGCGAAGAGGTGACCGCAACGGCACTGATCGACACCTTCGTCACCCACAAACTCTGGGGATTCCCGATCTTCTTTGCCCTGATGGGGCTGATGTTCTGGTGCACGTTCAGCATCGGAGCCTATCCCCAGTCGTGGATCGAAGCGCTGGTCGGTTGGATCGGCCGCGGCGTCAATGCACTGATGCCCGCCGGAGCGTTGCGTGACCTGATCGTCGACGGTATCATCGGCGGCGTCGGGTCGGTCATCGTCTTCCTCCCGAACATCATGATCCTCTACCTTTTCATCGCCTTCATGGAGGATTCGGGTTATCTGGCCCGCGCGGCCTTCATCATGGACCGCGTCATGCACCGCATCGGCGTTCACGGAAAATCGTTCATCCCGCTGATCATGGGATTCGGCTGCAACGTCCCCGCCATCATGGCCTGCCGGACCATCGAAAGCAAAAGCAGTCGGCTGATTACCATCCTGATAACGCCATTCATGTCCTGCAGTGCGCGAATTCCAATCTACATCCTCATGACCGGGGTCTTCTTCTCGGCCAACGCCGGCGCCGTCATGCTGGGACTCTATCTGCTGGGCATCGTCGTGGCAATCATCACCGCCCGGCTGATGCGGCGCTTCCTCTTCCCCGTCGACGAGACGCCGTTCGTCATGGAGCTGCCCCCCTATCGTCTCCCGACCTGGAAGACCACCCTCTCGCACATGTGGGACAAGTGTGCGCAGTATCTCAAGAAGATGGGCGGCATGATCCTCGTCGCATCGGTCATCGTCTGGGCCCTGAGCTACTATCCCCGTTCGGAAAAGGGGGGCAGCAGCGAAACCCATTACGAAAACTCCTATCTGGGACGCATCGGAAAGGGATGCGAACCGGTCTTCCGCCCGCTGGGATTCAACTGGAAGGCCAGCGTGGCGCTGCTCTCGGGACTCCCGGCCAAGGAGATCGTCGTCTCGACACTCGGCGTCCTCTATGCCGAACCGCAGACCGAGGCCGACGCTCCGTCGGCACAGACGCCCGGTGCGCAGCTTCCGCCGCAGACCATCGGCATCATCGGCGGTGCGGATGCCCCGACCCAGATCCTCGTCGAAGACGCTGCGGTCGGATCAACGGCCGGATCGACGGTCGACAATGCCGACAAAACGGCGGATGCGTCCGACGAAGAGCAGCTGGATTCCCTTTCGCAACGGCTGCTTGAGAGCGGCGACTTCTCGACGGCGGCCGCCCTGGCCTTCCTGGTTTTCATCCTGCTCTACGTGCCGTGCATCGCCACCGTCGTGGCCATCGGCACCGAAGCCGGATGGAAATGGGCCACTGCGTCGATCCTCTACAACACGGCCGTCGCCTGGGTGATGGCCTGGATCGTCTACCACATCGCACGGCTCTTCTGCTGACAGACCATGGAGAACGGTGTACAGGACTATATCGTCTGGGGAATTGTGGCAGCGGCCGTCGCTGCAGCGGTCGTCTGGTTCTGGCGGCTGCTGTGCGGCCGTCGAAGGGGCGGCTGCGCCTCCTGCAGCCAGACAAAATGCCCGCTCCGGGAGATCCGACGAAAATAAATTTGCGTATACACGCCTCTTGCGCTATATTTGCCGCCCGAAAACGGCGGAATCCCACAGCGAAGCCGACCTCCCGAGGAAGTCGGCTTCGCCGTTTGTCGGGTTTGCCCCCGCCGATAACCGTGTGTGAACGTAAATGTGATTTTATGACCGGACTCTTCTTCATTCTCCTCTTCTGGCTCATCGGAAATGCCCTGAGCCTCCTGACCGGCGGATACATCTCCGGAAACATCATCGGACTGATCCTCCTCTTCGTCTCGCTCTGCATGCACTGGGTCAAGGCCGAAACCATCCGCCCGGCGGCCCGCTTCCTGCTCGGAGCCATGGCCCTCTTTTTTGTCCCCTACGGCGTGGGCCTCATGGATTCGTACCGCGTCATTCTCGAAAACCTCTGGGCAATCCTCGTCTCGGGAATCATCTCGACGATCCTTGTGCTCTTCGTCACCGGAAAAACCTTCCAAAGCCTGAACCGCAGAGTCCGGCTGCGTCACATCAAACAACAACGCCACCATGCTTGATTTCCAGTTCCTCCGATCGGACCTCTTCCTGCTCACCCTCACCGTGGGCCTCTATTGCCTCGGAACGCTCATCTACCGGCGTTCGCACATGCCGCTGCTCCATCCTGTGCTGCTGACGTTCGTCTCCGTGATCGTCTTCCTGCGCTGCGCGGGCATCGACTACCCCCGGTATCAGGAGGCAACCGGCATCCTCAATTTCGCCCTCGGCCTGTCGGTCGTCGCTCTGGGCTACCTGCTCTACGAACAGCTGGAACGGCTCCGCAGCAGTCTGATGCCCGTAGCCGTGGCCACACTCGCCGGCTGTGTGGTCGGCGGGCTGAGCGTCGTCTACATCGCCGAGGCATTCGGCGTCGAACGCCAGATCCTGAACTCGCTCGCGCCCAAATCGGTCACCGTCCCCATTGCCGTATCGGTGGCCGGACCGCTGGGCGGAAACGTCTCGGTTACCTCCGTGGTGGTCTTCTGCGTCGGAATCTTCGGCAGCATCTTCGGCGAGTGGATTCTCCGCCACTGCGGCGTCCGGGATCCCGAAGCCCGCGGTTTCGCCCTCGGTGCCGCCGCACACGGAATCGGTACCGCACGGGCCATCGAAATCGGGGTCGTCGAAGGTGCCTTGAGCGGACTGGCCATGGCGCTGATGGGGCTGGCTACGGCCCTGCTCGTGCCGCTGATGGAGCGCTACCTCTATTGAAAGAGCCTCAGTTCGCAAAACAGATTCGCGTGAAACGCCTGCTGAGGTGCCTGCACGGCCCGCGAAAGGCGTTTTCGCCGTTTTTGTTCCTATAATTTTTTAATATTCCCGCGAATTGCCTATCTTTGTCGACAGCATAATCCCAAATCTAACACAATATGGCAAAAGCAGTCAACATCGCCCGTTCACACCGCATGGACGGTATCGGAGAGTACTATTTCTCGCGTCGTCTGCGCGAAATAGCTGAGATTGAAGCGGCTACGGGCCGCCAGATCGTAAAACTGGCCATGGGAAGCCCCGACCTTCCGCCTCATCAGTCCGTCATCGACTGCCTGGCCAGGGAGGCCCAGCGCCCCGACGTACACAAGTACATGTCCTATCAGGGTGAACCCATTCTGCGTAAGGCTTTTGCCGACTGGTACAAGAAATGGTATCATGTCGATCTCGACTTCAAGTCGGAGGTCTACCCCCTGATCGGCTCGAAGGAGGGTATCATGCACATCTGCATGACGTTCCTCAATCCCGGCGACAAGGTCCTCGTCCCGAACCCCGGCTATCCGACCTACTCGGCCGGCGTGAAGCTCGCCGGAGGTGTCATGGTCCCCTACTCGCTCAACAAGGAGACGAACTTCTACCCCGATTTCGAGGCTATCGAAAAGGCCGGGCTCGACGGCGTGAAGATGATGCTCGTCAACTACCCCAACATGCCGACCGGACAGGTCGGTTCGATGGAACTCTTCCGCAAGATCATCGACTTCGGCGCCAAGCACAATATTCTGATCATCCACGACAACCCCTACAGCTTCATCCGCAACTCGGCCGGTCCGCTCTCGATCATGGCCGTCGAGGGGGCCAAGGAGGTTGCCCTGGAGCTCAACTCCCTGTCGAAGGGGCACTCGATGGCCGGATGGCGCGTCGGCGTGCTGGTCGGAAAGGCCGAGTGGATCAAGGATGTCATGACCTTCCGCAGCAACATGGACTCCGGTATGTTCTACCCCATTCAGGCGGCTGCTGCCACGGCGCTCGCCCTCGGTGAGGATTGGTACAAGCAGCTCAACGAGATTTACTACGGGCGTGAGCGTCAGGCCTACGAACTGCTCAACGCGCTGGGGTGCTCCTACCGCGAGCATCAGGCCGGTCTGTTCGTCTGGGCCGAACTCCCCGAGGATTACAAGGGCGACAGCTTCTCGTTCTCGGACGAGGTGATGGAGAAGACCGATGTCTTCCTCACACCGGGCGGTATCTTCGGTTCCGAAGGTCTGCGCTACATCCGTATCACGCTCTGCTGCCCCGAGGAGCTACTCAAGAAGGCAACGGACAAGATCAAGGCCGCTTTCGGAAAATAGTCTCCGGCAAACGGACCAGGCAAAGCCGCAACTTCCTACGGGAGGCTGCGGTTTTTTTGTGGAAAAGAGCCGGGCGGCAGGGAGCGTTCGGAGGGTCGGGATCGGAGCCGGGTCCCGAACGGATGAATGGGGACTCCGCCGGAACGAGAACATGCCGGCAGCAACGCTTCGTCGGGGGACGAGCCCCGAACGGATGAATGCAGACTCTGCCGGGCATGAAAGCCACACGACGGCCGCACTCTGCCGGAGAAGAAAAACAGCCGTCTCTTTCCGGGAGACGGCTGTTGCGTGGCGGTGAACCGCAGCGTGCGGGGCGGTTTACTCGCGTACGATGCGGATCGAGAGGATGCGGTCTCCGCGGCGGATGTCGTCGATCACGTCCAGTCCCTCGACCACCTGTCCGAAGCAGGTGTGAACCCCGTCGAGGTGTTTCGTATTCTCGCGGTTCATGCAGATGAAGAACTGCGATCCGCCCGTGTCCTTCCCGGCGTGGGCCATCGACAGCACGCCCCGGTCGTGGCGCTGGCGCGGTGCCGAGGTCTCGCACTTGATCGTATAGCCCGGTCCTCCGGTTCCGTCTCCACGCGGGCAGCCGCCCTGGATCACGAAGTCCGGAATGACACGGTGGAACGTCAGTCCGTCGTAGAAGCCGTGTTCGGCCAGGTCGACGAAGTTGGCTACCGTACCCGGCGTCTCGTCGGCGTAGAGCTCGGCCTTCATCGTTCCCTTTTCGGTCTCAATAATGGCGTAGGTCTTCATGGGTATCTTCAGTTGTTCCGTTTTTTATTCGGTTACCTTGACTTTGGCGGCGGCAGCCTTCACCCGGTCGCGCAGCGCGTCAAGGTCGCTGCCAAGCGGTTCGTAGCCCACGACGACACCCATGCGGCGGTTGACACGCGCCGTCGGTTTGCCGAAAATACGGATGTCGGTACGCGGATTGTCGGCCAGTGCCTCCGCTACGCCCTCATAGTGCGGCGTCTGCGTGGCCACGGGCGAGAGGATCACGGCGCTGGCGCCCATCCGTTCGAAGGTGATCTCCGGGATCGGAAGCCCCAGCACGGCCCGCAGGTGGAGTTCGAACTCGTTGAGATTCTGCGTCCCGGCCAGCGTCACCATGCCCGTATCGTGCGGGCGCGGCGAGAGCTCCGAGAAGTAGACGCCATTCTCGTGGCTCAGGAAGAACTCCACGCCCCAAAGGCCGGCACCGGTCAGTGCTCCCGTGACGGCGGCAGCCATACGCTGTGCTTCGGCCAGGTGTTCGGGGGCAATCTCAGGCGCCTGGAAACTCTCGCGGTAGTCGCCGCCCTTCTGCACGTGACCGATCGGCGGGCAGAAGAGCGTCGGGCCGTTCTTCTGCGTGACGGTCAGCAGCGTGATCTCGCTGTCGAAGCGGATGAACTCCTCGACGATCAGTTCGCGGATGTCGCCCCGCGAGCCCTCGCAACCGTAGTGCCAGGCAGCCTCCACCTCGTCGGCCGAACGGACCACCGACTGGCCCTTGCCCGACGACGACATCAGCGGCTTGACCACGCACGGGTAGCCGATCCGGTCGGCCGCCTCGCGAAGCTCCTGGAGCGTCCTGGCGTAGAAGTAGCGGGCCGTCTTCAGCCCCAGCTCCTTGGCAGCCAGGTCGCGGATCGCCTTGCGGTTCATCGTGAAGTTGACGGCACGGGCACTCGGGACGACCTGGATCCCCTCGCGCTCGAAGTCGTAGAGGCGTTCGGTGCGGATGGCCTCGATCTCCGGGACGATGATGTCCGGGCGGTGTTTGGCAACGGCGGCCGAAAGGGCCTCGCCATCCAGCATGTCGAAGACTTCGCAGGCATCGGCCACCTGCATGGCCGGTGCTCCGGCATACTTGTCGCACGCAACGACCGTCTGGCCCAGTCGCTGGGCCGCAATCACGAACTCCTTGCCCAGTTCGCCCGAGCCCAGAAGCAGTATCTTTTTCATCTGTGTGGTGGTTTTGGATTTTTCGACTACAAAGATAGAATTTTTTCCGTTGATACGGCACGCTGCGGGCGGCATTCGCTGAGAAAAGGCTATTCGGGTATCGGGCGCGAGCGCCGTTCAATCGTTATCACCACGTGCTGCCAGCGTTTGCGTGCGCTCTACTGCTGGTGACACCCGTTGCACGTTCAAGTTCTTCACTCCCCTTGAGGAAGAGAACCGGAATTTCCCGATTTGGCTTGACTTTCATGGTTTTCTATGTTTTAACAGGTTGACAGTCCAGTCGTTTTGCGTCGGCTCCAACAGGATCCTCGGGGCGTGTGCAGCAGCTTGCCATGCAAAAAACAGGTGCGGAAGCGCGGTTGAGAATTGCTTTCACGTGTCGGTCGACGGCTGTCAAAAAGTGAAACGGCTGCTGAAACACAAATTGGCATCTACTTAATATTTAAGCAGATGCCAATTTCGCTTGTGGAGGTGGCGGGAGTCGAACCCGCGTCCAAACAGGGAACCCGAAAGCTTTCTACACGCTTAGTCGCCGTTTGATCCTTCTCCCCGTACCTGGCAGGCAACAACCCAGCACAGGGCCCAGTCCCTTGATCTTCGCACGCCGGTCGGGACCGCCGGTGCACTATCTCTAAATGAATGATACCCCGTATGGAAAGGCATTAAAGAGCGGAACACCTCTCCGGGATACTCGTCGCCAAGACGCCTTGGCCTCGGCGATTAAGCCAATTTTCCTTGAAAATTAGGCAGCGAGTGCGTAGCTGTTATTGCCATTTGTAGTTCGAGCGTCGGGATTTACGAGCCGCCACACAGCGCTCGGCGTGCTTACAATCAAACTCTGCCTGCTGTCAAAACCGGGCACCCCCGAATTTGCTTGCAGTCGGCTGTCGACCGTAGACGCGGCAAAGATAATACATTTTTCCCGTTTTTCACCCTCCGGCTCCCCCGTTCCGGAGATTTTTTCGTATCTTTGGCCTCGGTAAACCGAAAACTGTCATGGACAATTCCTATGTCGTTGAGCTCCGCGACGTGGCCATCTACCACGCCGACGACCCCTTCGGAAGCGTCTCCGAAAAGAAACTCCTCCGCCAGGGCGAAATGGTCCTCTCGGAGGTCAACCTCGCTATCCGTCCCGGCGAGTTCGTCTATCTGATCGGACGCGTCGGAAGCGGCAAAAGCTCGCTCCTGAAGACCCTCTATGCCGACATGCAGCTCCTTACGGGTGAAGGCCATATCGCCGGATTCGACCTGCGGAAGCTCCGCCGCCGCGACATCCCCTATCTGCGCCGCAAGATCGGAATCGTCTTCCAGGACTATCAGCTCCTTACGGACCGCAACGTCTTCATGAATCTCTACTACGTGATGAAGGCCACCGGCTGGAAGTACGAACACGAGATCCGCGAACGCATCGACAAGGTTCTCGGGCTGGTCGAGCTGGGCGCCAAAAGCTACAAGATGCCCTTCGAACTCTCGGGCGGCGAACAGCAGCGCCTGGTCATCGCACGCGCCCTGCTGAACCGCCCGCAGGTGCTGCTGGCCGACGAACCCACCGGAAACCTTGACCCCGTGACGGCCGACGGCATCATGAAACTCTTCCGCCGGATCGCCGAGGACGGCTGCGCCGTGGTGATGTCCACCCACAACACCTCGCTGATCGAGAACTATCCCGCACGGGCCATCCTCTTCTCGCAGGGCAAGATCCGCGAGGTCGATCTCGAAGCCGAACTCGCCTGATTTTCCCGCCCGAAAGCCTCCCCGGCATATTGGATTATCCGAAAACTTTTCGTACATTTGTACGATATTTGAAAGTTTGAGATGAGTACCGAACCAGAAATCATTAAGAAACAGGAAGAAGAATATTCCGCATCCAACATTCAGGTCCTCGAAGGTCTGGAGGCCGTGCGGAAACGTCCCGCCATGTATATCGGCGATATCGGCGAAAAGGGTCTCCACCACCTCGTCTACGAGGTCGTAGACAACTCCATCGACGAGGCCCTCGCCGGATACTGCACCGATATCGATGTCACCATCAACGAGGACAACTCCATCACCGTCAAGGACAATGGCCGCGGTATCCCCACCGGATTCCACGAAAAGGAGGGCAAGTCCGCACTCGAAGTCGTACTGACTGTCCTGCATGCCGGAGGTAAGTTTGACAAGGGCAGCTACAAGGTCTCCGGAGGTCTGCACGGCGTCGGCGTCTCCTGCGTCAATGCCCTCTCCACGCTGCTGATCGCCGAAGTCCACCGCGAAGGAAAGATCTTCCGCCAGACCTACTCCAAGGGGAAACCTACCTCCGAAGTCGAAATCATCGGCGAATGCTCCGACCGCGGAACGACCATCACCTTCAAGCCCGATGCCGAGATCTTCACCCATACCACCGAATACAAGTATGACATCCTCGCAAGCCGTCTCCGCGAGCTGGCGTTCCTGAACAAGGGAATCCATCTGAACCTCTATGACCGCCGTCCCGACGAGGAGGGTAAACTCCGTGAGGATCACTTCTATTCGGAGGAGGGTCTCAAGGAGTTCGTGAAGTATCTCGACGCCACGCGCGGAACCCCGATCATCGACCAGATCATCTATCTCGATACCGAAAAGAACGGTGTCCCGGTCGAGGTGGCCATGCAGTACAACGACTCCTTCTCGGAGAACGTCCACTCGTACGTCAACAACATCAACACCATCGAGGGCGGTACCCATCTGACCGGATTCCGCCGGGCCCTGACCCGAACGCTCAAGAAGTACGCCGAGGATTCGGGCATGCTCTCCAAGTTGAAGTTCGACATCAACGGCGACGACTTCCGCGAAGGTCTTACCGCGGTGGTTTCGGTCAAGGTGGCCGAGCCTCAGTTCGAAGGGCAGACCAAAACCAAACTCGGCAATGACGAGGTGGCTGCCGCCGTCGATCAGGCCATGGCTGCCGCTCTGGGCGATTATCTCGAAGAGAATCCCAAGGATGCCAAGGCCATCGTGCAGAAGGTGATTCTGGCCGCTACGGCCCGTCACGCCGCCCGTCACGCCCGCGAACTTGTTCAGCGCAAGACCGTCCTCTCGGGAGCGGGTCTGCCCGGAAAGCTGGCCGACTGTACGAGCCGCGACCGCTCGGAAGCCGAGATCTTCTTCGTCGAGGGTGACTCCGCAGGCGGTACCGCCAAGTCGGGCCGTGACCGTAACTTCCAGGCCATCATGCCGCTGCGAGGCAAGATCCTGAACATCGAAAAGGCCCAGGAGCACAAGATGTGGGAGAACGAGGAGATCAAGAACATGTTCCTCGCTCTGGGTGTCAAGATCGGAACCGAGGAGGACTCCAAGGCCCTGAACCTCGAAGGGCTGCGCTACAACAAGATCATCATCATGACCGATGCCGATGTCGACGGAAGCCACATCGCCACGCTGATGCTGACGTTCTTCTTCCGCAAGATGAAGGAGCTGATCGAAAACGGCCACGTATACATCGCCACCCCGCCCCTCTATCTGGTCAAGAAGGGTAAGCAGGAGCGTTACTGCTGGACCGAAAAGGAGCGTGACGAAATCACGGCCGAGTTCGGCAAGGGCGCCCACGTACAGCGTTACAAAGGTCTCGGTGAGATGAACGCCCACCAGCTGTGGGAGACGACGATGAATCCCGATACGCGCATCCTGCGTCAGGTCAACATCGAGAATGCCGCCGAGGCCGACCGCATTTTCTCGATGCTGATGGGTGACGACGTGCCGCCCCGCCGCGAATTCATCGAGAAAAACGCCCATTACGCCAACATCGACGCGTAAGCAAACTCCATGGAAAAGGACTGTCCGACAAGTACGGACAGCCCTTTTTCGATATAACGAAACAACAGCCAACCGATTAAAAACACCCGCGGTATGAAAGTTACGGTTATCGGTGTCGCCGGTGGTACCGGCTCGGGAAAATCAACCCTCGTCAAACGGCTTCAGGAGGCGTTCGTCGGGGACGATGTCGCCACGCTCTGCCACGACTACTACTACAAGGCCCATCCCGAACTCACCTACGAGGAGCGAACGAAGCTCAATTACGACCATCCCCAGGCCTTCGATACCGAGATGCTCGTCGAGCACATCAAGGCCCTGAAAAACAACGTTCCGATCGAACATCCCGTCTACTCGTTCGTCGAGCACGACCGTATGCCCGAAACCGTCTGCGTCAAACCCTCGAAGGTAATCATCGTCGACGGTATCTTGATCTTCGAAAACAAGGAGCTGCGCGACCTGATGGACATCAAGGTCTATGTCGACACGGATGCCGACATCCGACTGGCCCGGCGTATTCTGCGCGACGTCTGCGAGCGCGGACGCACCATGCAGTCCGTCATCACGCAGTACACCTCCACGGTGAAGCCCATGCACGACGAGTTCGTCGAACCCTCGAAGAAGTATGCCGACGTCATCATCCCCGAAGGCGGGTTCAACTCCGTGGCTGTCACGATGTTGATTCAGAGCATCCGTTCGCTCATCGAGCGCAACAAATAGCCCCGGGGCCGGCGAGGGGGGGGGTAAGAAGAAGGGGTGAGGAGCAAAGGGAGGAGAGGAAAGAGGAGAGAGGCATAACACGCAATGTGCCGATTCGAAAGAGTCGGCACATTGCATTTCCATATACATGCGCCCAAACGAAACAGAGGGGATAAAAGAGAAATTTGGAAATACGGTTTAACCGTTCTATCTTTGCACCCGAAACCAATACATGAATATGAACATGCGCGGCAGACATATCCTCAAAAATGCGCAGCGAGGTCCCATTCGGGCCTTGCAGACCGTGCATGTACATTGGTTCAGCGGCTTTATCTGAGCGGCGGAGACAGTAAGCGGCGGAGACCTGCTCCGTCCGTTCCGGAGCATTCTGCACTCCGGATTCGATTCATCCTACATATTTAATCATTTCGCCTCGCGGGTCTACGCCTCGCCGTGATCGTGATGGTTGTGCGTATCTGCGGGCATAAACGACGATTTCACCCATGTTTCGAATTCTGTTTCTCCTCTTCGCAGGAATCGGGGTCGGTTATCTGTTGCGCCGACGCCCGCTCGTTCATAAAACCGAAATCGGGGTACAGGCGACCATCGCTACCCTGCTCTTCGTCTTCGGCTGCTCGATCGGATCAAACCATGAGCTGATCCACAGCCTCGGCCAATACGGCGGACAGGCCCTGCTGATCGCCGCACTGGCTACGGCCGGAAGCCTTGTGGCCGGATGGGCCGCTCAGCGTTTCATCTTTGGGAAAGGAGGTCGCCGATGAAAGCCAATCTGTTGATCTTCGGATGCTTTGCGGCAGGAATACTGCTCGGGATCTCCGGTCTCGAGCCCCAATGGATGCATCGCCCCGATCTCACGATGGTGCTCCTCTCGATTCTGATTCTCCAGGTGGGAATCGGCCTCGGCGGCAGTGACAACCTCAAGGAGGTCGTTCGCTCGATCAGACCCCGGATGCTGCTCCTGCCCCTGTTCACGATTGCCGGATCGCTTCTCTTCGCCGCCTGTGCCGCGCTGATTCCGGGAAGCCGTTCGCTGACGGAGTGTCTGGCCGTCGGAAGCGGGTTTGGATATTACTCGCTCTCCTCGGTGCTGATCGCCAATGTCGGAGTGGCTTCGCTCGGCGCCGACGGTGCCGCGGAGTTGGCCACAATCGCCCTGCTGGCAAACGTCGCACGCGAAATGTGCGTGTTGTTCTGTCTCCCGCTCTTCGCCCGCTGGTGCGGACGCATTGCTCCGATCTCGGCAGCCGGGATCAACTCGATGGATGTCTGTCTGCCCGGGATTGTCCGCTACTCGGGCGGAAGCTCGCAACTCGTACCACTGGCCATTCTACACGGAATCGCACTGGAGATCAGCGTACCGTTGCTCATCACCCTTTTCTGCCGATAAGGAAAGACAGTTGACATAGAAGCAGGAAGTCGCTGGTAAAAGCACATTTACGGGTTTTATCTCCAGCTATACTTTGCGTCGGTTTCCACGAAAGACCCCTCGTCCGGCAACGGGATGAGGGGTTTTTGTCTTTGCGGGGTGGATCGTCTGCCGGGTGGAACCGCCCGGAACGGTGATGTCGGAACGGAATCGGCTCCGGGGCAGATGGGCTAAAGGCCCGTGATCTTCTTGATCTCGTTGAGCTTGTTGAGTGCCTCGATCGGCGTCAGCGAGTTGATGTCGATCCCCTTGATCTGGTCGCGGATCTGCACCAGAACCGGATCGTCCAGCTGGAACATCGAAAGCTGCACGTTTTGCGGCATGCCGCTCTCGGCCGCCTCCTTCACCGCATGGGCCGACCGCTTGCCGCGATCCTTCAGACTGCGGCTCGGAACAATCTCATTATTACCGTAGACCAGTTCGAGGTTGCGCAGGATCTCGTCGGCCCGCGCCACGACCGAAGCCGGCATGCCCGCCATGCGCGCCACGTGGATACCGAACGAGTGCTCCGTACTGCCGCGCTCGAGTTTGCGCAGGAAGACGATCTGGTTGCCCACCTCCGTCACCGCCACGTGGTAGTTCTTCACCCGCGGGCACATCTGCTCCATTTCGTTCAGCTCGTGGTAGTGGGTCGCGAAGAGCGTCTTGGCACGGGCCGTCGGATGGTTGTGCAGGTACTCGACCATCGCCCAGGCGATCGAAATGCCGTCATAGGTGCTCGTACCGCGGCCGATCTCGTCCAGCAGCACGATGCTGCGGTCCGAGATGTTGTTCAGGATGCTGGCCGACTCCAACATCTCGACCATGAAGGTCGACTCGCCCTGCGAAATGTTGTCCGAGGCCCCGACACGCGTGAAGATCTTGTCCACAACGCCGATATGGGCCGATTGGGCCGGCACGAACGAGCCCATCTGCGCCATCAGGATGATGAGTGCCGTCTGGCGCAGCAGGGCCGACTTACCCGACATGTTCGGGCCGGTGATCATCATGATCTGCTGCTTCTCATCGTCGAGCATCACGTCGTTGGGGATATACTCCTCTCCGACGGGCATCAGCGTCTCGATCACCGGGTGGCGGCCCTGACGGATGTCGATCCGCTTGCCGTCGTCGAGAACCGGACGGACATAGTGCCGCTCGACGGCCAGCCGGGCAAACGACTGCAGGCAGTCGATCCGCGCCACGATGGCCGCATCGCGCAGCATCGGGCTCAACGAGTGGCAGATGAAGGCCATCAGCTCGGCATAGATCTGCTGTTCGAGTTGCAGCATCTTCTCCTCCGCACCCAGAATCTTCTCCTCGTACTCCTTCAGCTCCTCGGTAATGTAGCGTTCGGCGTTGGTCAGCGTCTGCTTGCGGATCCACGTCGAGGGCACCTTGTCCTTGTGGGCGTTGCGCACCTCGATGTAGTAGCCGAAGACGTTGTTGTAGCTGATTTTCAGCGAGGGAATCCCCGTCTGCTCACTCTCCCGCTGCTGGATATGGGCCAGATAGTCCTTGCCGTGAAGGGCAATCCGACGCAGATCGTCCAACTCGGGATTCACCCCGTCGGCAATCACCCCGCCCTTCTGGATCTGGTTGTTCTGCGGATCGGGATAGATCTCGTGCGCAATCCGGTCGCGGACCTCCGTCAGCAGGTCGATCTGCGAGGCCAGCGACTGTAGCCGCTCGTCGTCCGTCGATTCGAGGGCCGCCTTCAGCGTCTCGATCGCCGTGAGCGAGTTCTTCAGCTGGACCAATTCGCGCGGCGTCACCCGCTGGGCCGAAATACGTCCCGCAATACGTTCGAGGTCGCCCACCAGCGAAACCTGTTCGCGAATGGCATCGGCCAGCTCCGCATCCTTCGTGAAGCGCTCGACCACATCCAGCCGGCGGTTGATCTGCTCGGGATCCTTGATCGGCATGGCGATCCACCGCTTCAGCAGGCGGCCGCCCATCGGCGTCAGCGTGCGGTCGATCACGTCGGCAAAGCTGCACTTCTCGCGCGCACCGTTCGACGAGAAGAGCTCCAGGTTGCGGATCGTGAACTTATCGACCCAGACGTAGTCGTCCTGGTCGATGCGCGAGATGGAGGTAATGTGGCTCGTCTCACGGTGTTCGGTGAAGTCCAGGTAGTAGAGAATGGCCCCGGCGGCCGAAATGCCCGCCGTGAAGTGGTCAATACCGAAGCCCTTGAGCGACGGCGTGCCGAACTGCTTGCAGAGTTTCTCGCGGTTGACCTCCTCGGAGAAAA
Organism: Alistipes megaguti; assembly: GCF_900604385.1. NCBI lineage: Bacteria > Pseudomonadati > Bacteroidota > Bacteroidia > Bacteroidales > Rikenellaceae > Alistipes > Alistipes megaguti. The sequence goes on from NZ_LR027382.1 coordinate 2,809,898, forward strand.
CCCATTCGTCGAGGCGGTAGGTGTAGAGCCGCGACCCGAAGCTCGACGTGAAGCGATCCTCAAAACCTCGCTGGTAGACAACCTCTTTCGGCTGAAGATTCGAGATCAGTTTGTCGACGTAACTGTCCGTACCCTCGGCCACGTAGAACTCGCCCGTCGAAATGTCGAGGAAGGCCACGCCCGTCTTCTGGCGGCCGAAATAGACCGAAGCGATGAAGTTGTTCTCCTTGTTGGCCAGAATGTTGTCGCCCATCACGACGCCCGGCGTCACCAGTTCAATCACGCCGCGTTTGACCAGTCCCTTGACCAGTTTCGGGTCCTCGAGCTGTTCGCAGATCGCCACTCGCTCGCCCGCACGGACCAGTTTCGGCAGATAGCTGTCGATCGCATGGTAGGGAAAGCCGGCCAGTTCGACATACGAGGCGGCTCCGTTGGCCCTGCGCGTCAGGGTGATACCCAGAATGCCGCTCGCCTTGATTGCATCTTCCCCGAAGGTCTCGTAGAAATCCCCCACCCGGAAGAGCAGCACGGCATCGGGATGCACCGCCTTGATCGAGTAATACTGCTTCATCAAGGGGGTTTCGACATATTTTTTCGTGTCGGTTTTCTTTTCGTTATTCTTTTCGGTAGCCAAGGTAAAAATCGCTAAAAAGACGAGACAAAGATAGCTTTTTTTCGGCGGTCGTGCAATGTGGCCGGTCGAATTTTTCGGTATCGGACGGGCTGGCGGGGCGGAGTGCACGGACGGACGGTCCGGGCGCAGACGGGCAGCCAAGGCACAAGCGGCGGTCAGGGTGCAAGAGGACGGTCCGGGTATGGTCCGAAGGGTTTGCCGGAAGCGGGCGCCGGTCAGAGAAGTCCCGATTCGGCGAAGGGTTTCCGATAAAAGTCGGCCTTCCACTCGATCGGGCGCGGGAAGGCTCGGGAGGTCGACGGCATGCGCCAGATGTGCAGATCCCGATCGGCATGCCGCGCCGGGCTCCACGCCCCGACAGCCGGCAGCTCACACCCCGTGATGCGGCACAGCGTATCGGCCGCCTTGCCGCCCGTGACCACAATCGTCCGGCACGACGGAATTCGCTGCAAAAGCGCCTCCAGGTCAACCTCGCGAACCACTTGAAGTGATGCGTCAGATGCGTTGTTATTCAGACGGATTACTTCCTCAGACGTATCGTACATGGCGATCCCCCGTTCGCGGCAGAAGGACTCGATCTTCGGTTGGTCGAAGCGCCGCTCACCCGGAATCTCGAAGGCGTGTCGGTCGCCCAGGGCCAGATAACCGACGATACGCCACATGTCATTCTGGAAGTTCGGGTAGTAGAACTCCATCGACCACCGCTTGCGCTGCGGCGGAAAACTCCCCAACATCAACAGCCGGGCCTGCTCCGGAAGAAAGGGCTTCAAGGGGTGTTGTTCGCTATTCATAAAACGTGGAATCGAAGTTGACCAGATAGAGTTTCTCGGTGGCACGCGTCAGGGCCGTATAGAGCCATCGCAGCAGGTCGCGCGTCATCGGCTCGTCGCCGAACAGGCACCGATCCACGAATACCGCCCGCCACTGACCACCCTGCGCCTTGTGGCACGTCACGGCGTAGGAAAACTTGACCTGAAGCGCGTTATAGTGCTGATTCTCACGTATTTCGCGGAAGCGTTTCAACTTGCTGCGGATATCCGTGTAGTCCTTCTCCACCTCGTAAAACAGTCGCGTCGACTCCTCGCGTGTCAGCGACGGCGACTCCGACGTGAGCGTATCGAGCAGAATCTTGCATTCGAGTTCCGTATCGTCGTAGTCCGGAAACGACAGCAGCGCCTCCGCAAAGCGGAATCCGTAGAAATCCTCGAACCGCCGCAGCCGTTTCAGTCGCGCAATGTCCCCGTTGGCAATGAAGTTCATCGGGCAATTCTCCGTGTGCTCCGGAAAGTAGTAGTTGTTCTTGACCACCATCAGCATGTCGTTGCTCTCGATCTCCTCCTCGGCGTAGAGCACGTTGCGGCGGATACCTTCATTATAACGGTTCGCCCGCTTGTTCGAACGCGTGATGACGATCGTCTCGTCCCGCCCGTAGCGCTCGTAGCAATCCTGCAGCTTCTCGAGAAACTCCCCGCCCTCGACCGCCTCGATATCCGGATAGTTCATCTCGAAATGCGGCGTCGTGCAGATGCCGTTCTCCAGCATGCAGCGGACAAGCGTCGCGTTGAAGAGGATCCCCGATTCGGACTCCTGGCGCACCACTTCGTCCATCGTCCCGTAGACCACCTCGCCGTAGGCTGACATCGTCGTGGGGTCCAGTGCCGGGCTGAAGTCACTCCCCACGGGCGGCAACTGCGCACTGTCACCCACCAGAATCAGTCGGCAGCCGCGTCCCGAACGGACGTAATCCACCAGGTCCGACAGCAGCGACCCGCTGCCGAAAAGCGCCCCAGACGAGGCCGTATCCGACAGCATCGAGGCCTCGTCAACAATAAAGACGGCCCCCTTTTCCAGGTTGGGACTCAAGGAAAATTTCGATTCGTAATCGGCATTCGTCCGTTGGCGGTAGATGCGCTTATGGATGGTAAGTGCCTTCTCCTGAGAGTATTGCGCCAGCACTTTCGCCGCCCGACCCGTCGGAGCCAGCAACACCGTCTTGATTCCCAGCTCCTTGAGCGCCCCGACCAACGCCGCAACCAGCGTCGTCTTGCCCGTTCCGGCGTAACCGTTCAGGACGAAAATCTTCGACGTATCACTCTCTGACAGGTATTCCGACAACTTTTCTATAATTTTTTTTTGCCCGGGAGTTGTTTCGAAACAAATTTTACCGTAAATTTGGGTCGCAATACGTGTGCTGAACATGTGTTGGTATTTTACTGTGCAAAATTAACAACAAATATTTTATAAAATGAAAAAACTCTTTCAAATCATTCTTGCCGTAGCCATCATCGCTCTGATCTACGTCATCTATGTTCAGATCTCCACCCCGATCAAGTTCGAGGCGGACACCAAGGCCAAAAAAGCGCAGGTTATCGACCGCCTTCAGGACATCCGTACCGCCCAGCGCGCTTTCAAAACCAAGTATCAGCGCTTTACCGCCAGCTTCGATACCCTGGAGTCTTTCGTGCTGAACGACACCCTCGAACTCGAGCGCAAAATCGTCGACGAGGATGACTCCGTCGCCATGGCCATGCTGAAGAAATCCGGCCGCAAGAATGTCGAAAAGTTCAAGATCGCCGTTATCGACACCATCTTCGCCCCCAAGAAACTCTCGCGCGAAGATGTACTCAACTTCCGCTATATCCCCGGTACCGACAACAAGGCGCAGTTCATCATGGAGGCCGGTATCATCACCACCGAGTCCAAGGTCGTAATCCCCGTCGTGGAGTGCCGCGCACCCTACAAGATGTTCCTCGATACGGTCGCCTATCGCCAGGAGGTCATCAATCTGATCGACGACGAGGAGAACAACTACAACCGTTATGCCGGACTCAAGTTCGGTTCCATGGATGCCGGTAACAATGAGGCAGGTAACTGGGAGTAAAACCCCTTCTTCAAAATTCGGAGTGTCCATTCAGCAGTCGTTGGATGGACACTCTTTTTCACTCCCCGAACTCGAACGGATACCGTCTTCCGATGAGCCGGTGGAGGTGGAGCTCCTCCTCCCGAAAACCTTGCTCGTACCGCAGGCCCTGTTCCAAAATGAACGGGCGGCAGAGTTCCTCGCCGCAAACGGAATGCCGCTTGCCGAGTCGGAGTGCACCGCAGTCTGTCCGGCCAGGAACGGGACGGTCGCCGTGGCGGCCCTGGAGAAGAAGATTCTGCAGAGGATCGCCGAAAAACTCCCGCAGGCCCGCTTCACCTCTCCGCTCGAGTATCAGCCCGACGAGACCCGCAGATGTGTATGGATCTGCCGGCGGGGAACACTCCTCTACGTCAAAGTCTATCGCGACGGAGTGCTGCAGCTAGCCGAGGTAATTCCCGGCTCGACAGAGGCCGAAATCGGCTATTTCATCCAGCGGCTCGGTGCGGAGTTCCCGCTGGCGGAATATGAACTGCGGATTGCCGGCGATGAACCGAAAAAAGTCCGGAAATGGATCGGTAAAGTTTTCGAAAAGGTATTATGCGAATAATAAGCGGTAAATACAGGGGGCGAACCATCAATCCCCCGCGGAATCTCCGGGCTCGGCCGACAACCGACTTCGCCAAGGAGAATCTCTTCAACGTGCTGAATAATCTGATTGATTTCGAAGAGTGTGACGTATTGGATCTCTTCGCCGGAACCGGCTCGATCAGTTACGAATTTGCCTCGCGGGGCGCAAAAAGCGTCACCTCCGTGGAGATCAACCCCGTTCACTACAACTTCATCCGGGAAACCGCTCGGCAGTTGGGAATCACGAATCTCCATCCCGTCAAGGCCAATGTCTTCCTCTATCTGAAGAGTTGTCCCAAAAAGTTCGACGTCATCTTTTCGGATGCACCCTACGATCTTGAGGGCAGCGAGGAGGTCATTCGCGAAGTATTTGCCCGCGATCTGCTGCAACCCGACGGTTTGCTGATCTTCGAGCACTCGAAAAAGATGGATTTTTCGCAATACGAGGGATTCTGGCAGTTAAGAAGTTACGGAAGCGTGCAATTTTCCTTCTTCAAAAAGGAGTAGAAAAATTTGCCGGTTCGAAAAAAAGTGCTACCTTTGCACTCGCAATACCGAAAGGGGTGCGTTAGTTCAGCTGGTTAGAATACGTGCCTGTCACGCACGGGGTCAGGGGTTCGAGTCCCCTACGCACCGCAAACAAGGGTGTAAATCAAGTAGTTACGAGATTTACACCTTTTTTTACACCCAAAAATCAAGCCGCCCTATTTCCCTTTTCGAATCGAATTTCAAGGTTCAATCACCCCAAATGGACGCTACTTTATCGAAAAGAATAAAATAGTGAACAATCGGGGTGGGAAAAACCGCCCCGACTATCGAATGATTTTTATCGGCTATGCCGGTCAAACATCATTTCCACGTCATTGTACCATTATCTACTTAGATTGTTAGAAAGCGATACGAAAAAAATAACAGATCGTTTCATAACACAAAGTTTTAAAATGGTTAATAGTTAATTTATGGTGCTTACCTGCATTTACCAATATCCATGCACCGTCGAAATCCATAAACAAGAAGGGACGTGTCACCGAAATGCAACCGCTGCCGACGTCCAGCCCAGGACCGTGCATCGGGGAGGGGCAACCCGATGCGTGAACCGGCTGCAACAGACGAAAAGCGCTCCGTCCCCTGCGGGACGGGGCGCTTTTTCGGAAAGCCGTATGGCTGGTTGACCCGGCAGGGATTACCGACTCTTACCCGTCGGCGGCTGCGAATCCTCCGGCAGGCGGATGATCTGGTTCGGGGAGGTCTGCATGCGGACAATTCGTCCGTCGAGGGGGGGGGAAAAAAAAAAAAAAAACAGAGTTGCAGCTCCCCTCCCTTTTCAGACCGGATCTCCACCGACACGACGCGTCCGTCGCGTTTTTCGGCACTCACCAGAAAGGTCCCCTGCGCCCGGAGGTTGCGGAACGAGACATCCTGCCACGAGTCCGGTACGGCCGGGAAGACCCGGATGATCCCCATATGGCTCTGCAAGAGCATCTCCTGCACGCTGGCGGCAAAGGCGAAGTTCCCCTCCAGCGTAAAGGGCTGGTAATCGTAATCCGATTTCCCGCGGCCCGACTGATCGCCGTTGGCATGGAACGTATTGGGCAGGCAGAAGCTTTCGGCAAAATCCCGCAAGGCCCGAGCTGCCCCCTCGCCGTCGCGGATGCGTGCCTTCATGTTGGCAAACCAAGCATAGGAGTAACCCGTCCACCAGCGCGGTCCGCACGCTTCGAGTTTGGCAACGGTCGCCTCGATGATCGCGCGCTCCCGGCCGCCGTTCTCCCAGTTGAGCAGCCCCAGCGGGTGGATGGCCATGGCATGCGAGAAGTGACGGTGCGAACTCTCGTAGGAGAATCCCTCGGCAATGCAGAGCGCACCAGCGACGAGGTGATGCTCCACACCCCCGTCGAACGCAGGTTCCACAGGTCAACCCGATCGAGCGACATGCGCACCATGCTGTCCTGCTCCCAGACCAGACTGCCGAGCGTTGCATTGCCGAGCGGAATGGCCTCGTCCCAAGAGTGTGCCAGATCGTCAAAGACCAGATCGCTCGCTTCGGGAGAGAGCTGCCAGTCCGGATTGCCGGTATGCGCACAGGCTCCCGAAAGCAGAGCCGTCAGGGCGGAAACATCCCATACGAAATGTCTTGCACTCATTGGTTATTCGTATTGAAATGTTTGAACAGCAATGGTTTGTCGCACTTCTTGCCGTTGACATACGGATAGATCTCCACACCCGTCTCATGGCCCGTCATCGGCAGATTCGGCCGACTCAGAAGGAAGGTGACCGTATCGCAGGCACCCGGTGCCAGGTCCACCGGCCGGCACGTCAGCACCGTATCCAGTCCCGTGGGAATCTCGAACGTTACGCGGGCCCGATGGCGGAGTGTCGATGCCACACGAAGCCGGACGCGGCCCCGTTCTCCTTCGCGGAAGGGATTGAAAACCAGCACCTCGTGGCTCATGCGGAGCCCCTGTCCAAAGATATAGGGAGCATCCTCCTCGATCGAATGCGGCTTGGGCTTGACACGCCCCTTCACCATGACACTCAGATAGCGGTACGGCGGCGCAACCGGTCTGCCGTTCCCGTAGAAGACCTGAATCTCCTCCATGAAGCGCCCGGAAACTCCGGCGGGATTATAGACCGCCTGAACCTCGACCTCACCGCCCGCTTCGACTGGTGTCCGCGCGGCCTGAGCATTCAGGCAGACACACCGCGTGGCCGTCGTATAGGGAACAATCCGTTCGGAGGTCGTATTCTTGATCTTCAGTACAAACGAAACAGGCCCTTTGGCCTCCTTGATGGTCCCCAGATCCGCCTCGACCTCCGGACTGCACGTGTAGGCCTTCGGTTTCTTCTCTCCACCACAGGCCGTCAGCAGAAAAACGGGCAGGACGACGGCCCAAAACACGATTTTTCGAATCCTCATCATTTATCCAGATCACTGTCGGTCAATCCACTCACCGTATCGTCATAGAGGCCGAAGCCATTAAGTACCGGGCAGGCCAGCAAACCCGTGATGCTGAGCTTCACGGTGACGGCGCTGACACGGTTCGTCAGCAGAATGCGCTTGTGGCCGATGGTCGTACCGCTTTTGAGTTTCGTGATGGCAATGGCATACGCCTCACCCGGTGCAAGGCCCGTCACCTCGCCGCTTACACGCGGCTGGTCCTCCTCCTTCGCACAGAAGCCCGCAAGCCAGGCCAGGGCCACCCATGCTGTAACTGTTATGAATCGTTTTATGCTCATGATTTCAAGAATAAAAAAGGGGCGCGGCACATAGATCGGCACCACTCCCCTCGTTCATCTCAGACGGGTTCGATTAGTCCCAAACAATATTCTCCGTATTGTCGAAGATGACGTTATCCGTCGCACTGTCATTATCGTTGTGCGTCGACCTGGTAAAGTCGATATCCTCGTAACGCTCGGTCTTATCGTAGACGGTGGTTCCCGAAATCGTCTCTTCCGGAAGCGACTCTTCCACCGGATCATCATCGCCCTTGCACGAAACAAGAGACATCGTTGCCAAGACAGCGATCGAGAAAATCTTGAACTGTCTCATTTTATCTGTTCAAATAGTTCGCAAGTAGATTCCATGGAAAATGACGGAACGAACTCTTACTGCGAGCAGCGGTTGTTCTCATCCTTAAGCCAGGCGCCCTCAGCTGCCGAACTCTTGTCATACACCTCGTTCGTACCGTCACCATCTCTGTCGGCCATGCATTTCGACCAGTCAAGGTCATAGCCCGATCCGGTCGTGGCACTGTTGTGGAACACGTGGCCTTCGCCTTCGTCCATCTTCCAGTAGCACTTCAGACCCTCGGATGCGGTATTGACGGCGCACAGTCCCGAACGGATCTCCGTGGCGGAGAGGGCCCGATCCCATACGCGAATCTCGCAGATGCGGGTATCGAACCACTGAGACGAGTCATATCCGCCCCACGACATACCCAACTCGAGCTGCGCAAAATTGATCAGCGAACTGGTCTCCGATGAACTCGTATCTTCAACACCGTTGACATACAGACGGGCGGTGGAGCCGTCGAACGTTACCGAAAGCAGGTACCACTTGTTGTTCTCGAAGACCGTATTGGAGATCAGCTCTCCCGTTACGGGCATCTTCACCTGAAGACGGTTGCAGGTACGGTTGTTCTCACCCTCGACATTTGTCTTTTCGTTGAAGCGGAACAGGGCACTGAGAGAACCGTCTGCCTGCGCAAACGTCATCAAACGCTCAGGATTGTCCCCGCTGCTTGAATTCATATTGTGAGGATAGAACTTCACCTCATACGTATAGGTGGTCAGACCGATCGGCTCGTCGAACACACTCAAGCCGGAAAGCTGACCCGAATTGCCCATGTAGAACGACCAGAAGTCGAACGTGCGGGTAAGACGGACGATAATGGTTCGCGATGCGTCGACAACCTCGCTGTCTGCTCCCGATACGGAAGTGATGGAGACAGCCACGGCAAATGTCGCACCCGGATCCAGATTGCTTACATCCTTGATAATGATATCCGTGGAGTTGGAGATGGCCGAGCCCTTCTGGATCGTCACCGTATTGCTGCTCAGTGCGACATACTCCGACGGTACGGGCTCATATACGGTCCCGTGCGTTTTGTTGTAGGCCTCAAGCGCCTCGTCCGAGATGGCAAGGCCGATCGTCAGATCCGATTTGACCTTCGACGCTGCCGAAACCGAAATCGCACACGTGGAATTGGGTTGGTCGACCGTCATGGTCGTTACCGCATTGTTGTCCGTTCCCGTCATGTACAGATAGCTCGTATCTCCATTCATCGGTTGGTAGGTGTCACATCCCGTGACCGACATGGCCAATACGGCCAGTACGGCCAGTACCGAAGGCAGATATGATTTATGTATTCTCATGATTGCTTATGGTTTTAAGTTGCCTGTTAAGAATTGCTCTCCTTCCTCGACCACCGGCTCGTTCGCGATCTGGATGCATCGGCGCAGGTTGTAATACGGGCCCTTGACGAAATAGTAGTCTCCGTCGAGGTAGAAGCCGCCGAAACCGCGGTAACGCGTCTGCGACAGACGGGCGTAAGCCTCCAGCGAGTACATCACGCTTCCATCGGGCGCAGGATCACTCCACTTGTTACCGCCGTTCGACTTGTTCGAACCCTGGTTCCACTGCTCGCAGAGGACAATCATGTCCTCGGTGAAGCCCGACGGAGCGCTCAGACGGCTGTTGCTCGTAATGCCCGTCTGCGCGGAATAGGCCTGGCGAACCAGGAAATTGATGTTGTTCCTGATATCTCCGCTGGGAGCGCCGCTAAAATAGTCCACGATGAGCAGCATGTCCGGATTCTCGCTGTTGGGGCCGATGTATTTGTTGGCCTCCTGGATAGTCCAGGTACAGCGCTGCTGGCTCCACCCTTCGAAGTCGAAGTCCACACCGTCGATGTTGCGGTCGATGGCCTTCGGGGCCCACCACTTTCCGTAGGCACGGAAGCACGTCTCACTCTGGTCGGAGTTCATGTCGTAATCCACGTACTGTCCTTCGTTCGGATAATCAATCGTAAAGACGTGACCATAGTTCGACATGTCGGCATGGGCCACAAACTTGATACCCTTCTTCTCCCGGCAATACTGCATGTCCGCATAGGCCTGCGGAGCGTAGTCGTAACCATCGGGGGAGTAAGCATCCGTCTCGGTGCCCATCGGCACGCCCATCCACAGGTCGACAACATCCATACTGTCGGGAAGCGAGATCAGACGGTCGCCGATCGACGTGTAGTCCTTGTTCAGACTGGACGAGCCCTCCAGCGGTGCATATGCTGCGTGATACATATACGAAATCGGATGATCAGTCTTCTTCCAGGCCCGCAGATTCTCGTAATAGGATTCGGGCAGGACCTCATTCCCCGGTGAGGCGATCTTCTGAACCTCGATCGGCTCCTCGTCGGTACACGAGGCTAAGGTTGCTATACAGCAGGCGATTGCAAAAAATATTGGCTTTTTCATAATTAGTTTCTAATTTTTTTGTCCCACCAGAGTTTTGTACCGCCATTGTCGGCTCCGTCAAGAGCGGTAAGAGCCGTAGCAATACCGGCTGCATTGTTCGTGTACTCGGCTACGGGATATTGCGCACGGCGGATCTGAAGGTCGGTATCAACGGTTCCGTTGCTACGGTTGTTGACCACCGTAAGCAGTCCGGGATAACCCGTACGACGGTATTCGGCCCACGCCTCGCATCCGTTCGGGAAGAGCGCCAGCCATTTCTGCGTCATGATACGCTCCAGCTTGACCTCGGTCGAGGCATCGTTCTCCCATGCGATCGTGATCGCAGAGGGGGCTGCCGTTCCGTTATTGGCTACGTTGTCCACGAAGGCCGCAGGGGTCGACGTGTCGTCTCTCAGATATTCGGTGGCGCTTCCGGCCCCCCACTCATCGAACGAGGCCGTAACACCCTTCTCATAGCAGGTCTGAACATTCTCCGAAGACCAGCCGCGCAGCGCAATCTCGGCGCGCAGGAACCATACCTCGGCGGCATTCATCCACGTCAGGTGGTAGTTCTCTCCGGCAGGCGCCGATACCAGGCCCGACGGATTCCGGTAGTCGGTCCACGAGGTCGTAATAATGCCGTTGCGGACTCCGTGCAGTTCGCCGTCCTCCGCGGCTTTCGCATACTTGAACTTGCGCGGGTCATTGTAGCCGTTCAGGTAGCAGTCCATCGAGGCGCCCATCTGGCAGTCGCCGTTGTTCATGCTGACGTTGATCTGATAGACCGGATGGTGGGGAATCGACGCGATGAGCGCATTCTGGCTGTTATCCTCGATGAGCCCCATCGAATGCGTGAGCGATTTCTGAATCTCGGCCTGCGCCAGCGTCTCGTCCGCATAGCAGATACGCATGGCCAGACGAAGACGGAGCGAGTTGGCAAAACGAAGCCACTTGCTGACGTCGCCGCCATACACCAGGTCAATATCGGAAAGAAGCGTCTTGTTGCCGGCATTGTAGTAGTCCGTAAGCACGTCGATCGCATCATCCAGCTCCGTGAAGAAGGCATTGTAGACCTCCTGCTGCGAGTCGTATTTCGGCGTAATGGTCGTGCCGACCTCGCTGTAGGGAATCGGGCCGTAATAGTCCGCAACCTGATGCATCGAGGCCACCTTGATGATGTTGGCCAGGGCCATCACCTGCGTACGACCGGCCTCTTCGGCAATCTGGCGAAGCTCGCTCCAGGCGTTCATCGTGTCGGCATACTTGAAGTCGAAGAGGGCCGCACACCACTGGTCGATAAGGCTGTAACTGCCGTTATGTACACCATTGTTCCACGTACCGGTCGGTGCAAAGTAACCTGCCCACGTGTCGGCGCACAGGTTGTAGGCGATCTGATAGTCCGAATCCAGATGCGTACCGTCGTTGTACAGGATGACCGAACGCTCCATCTGCGTAATGTAGGCCTTCAGGAAGCCGTCATCCGCAAGCATCTGATCGTACGTTGCTTCATAACTGTTGGTGTTGTACTCGACAAACTTGTCCTCGCAGGAGGTCAGGACCGTGCAAAGCAGCGTTGCCAGTGTCGCACCTTTTAATATATTGCTGTTCATATTGCGCTGCAATTAAAATTTTAACTTGAGAGAGAAGCCGATGTTGCGAGTCGAAGGCTGCATGAAGTAGTCGATGCCCTGGTCGTAGGTTCCGGTGCTCGAGGTGATCTCGGGATCGAACGGAGCCTTGTTGAAGAGCATGAGCAGGTTGTGGCCTACCAGCGAGAGGTTGAGACCCTTGCACCACTTGCACCATTTCTGAACGGGGAAGTCGTATCCCAGCGACAGCTCGGCCAGTCGGATATTCGTGGCATCATAGACGTACATCGACATGGCACCCGTACCCGTACCGTCGGATCCGATGGTCTGGTAGTAGCCCTTCACGTCGCTGATGCGCATGCCGCCCAGCTCGACGTAACCGCGGTCGCGGGCCTCGGCCGTGGCGGCCGATACGCCGTAGTAATCCATCACGGCCTGGGTCTTCGATACGACGATACCGCCGATGCGCGCGTTGAAGAGGAAGTTCAGATTGAAGCCCTTCCAGCGGAAGTTGTTACCCCACGAAAGCAGTGCATCCGGATTCGTGTCGCCGGCATAGATGTAACCGGCGTCGCTGCTGTCTACGGAGATGCCGCCCGTTCCGTTCTGAATGAGGGCCCCGGTCGTCGGGTCCGTCTTGATGGAGGTCACGTAGAGAGCGCCCATCGATCCGCCCTCGTAGATCACGGTCTTGACGCCGGTCTTGCTCGAGGGTTCGAGTTTGTCGATGGAATAGGTGCCCAGCCCGGGGAAGTTGAACTCCTTGACGAGTTCCGTCACGACGTTCTTGTTGTGCGATGCCGTTGCGTAGGTCTCCCAGTGCAGGTTGCCGAAGGTGTTGTTGTAGCGGACGCTCAACTCAACACCGCTGTTCTGTACGTTACCGGCATTGGCGATGATCGACGACCACCTCGACGACGAGGGAAGCGAGAAGGTGAAGAACTGATTGAAGATCTTCGAACGGTAGTAGGTAGCCGACAGGCGCAGGTGGCTGTCGAAGAGGTGAATGTTGGTTCCGACCTCCAGCGACTTGGTGCGCTCCGGTTTCAGGTCGGTCCACTGATAACGCGTCTTCGTGGTCACGTTGCCATCCTTGATCTGGTAGGTCGGGATGGTGAGGTGGGCCTCGGGCGAGTTACCGACCTCCGAATACGAAACCCAAACCTTCCAGTAGGGAAGCGTCTTGCTCTTCAGCATGGGAAGGAACTCGGTCACAATGCCCGAAAGACCGGCCGAATAGTAGAAGAACGGGTTGTTGTCCGATGCGGCAAAGGTCGACGCCCAGTCGAAACGCCCCGTCAAATCGAGATAAACCATGCTCTTGTAACCGACCTGCGTATTGACAAAGGCGGCGATATTCTCCTTCGTATATCCTTCCTGCGTCAGACTCGTTTCGGCATGCTTGCGATCGATGTTGTCGTAGGTAAACAGATTGGCCACCGAGGCGAGTTTTCCGCCGACATACGCCGTCTCGTAATTCAGGTAGTCGACATTACCGCCGGCTACGGCCGACCACGAAATCTGACGGTCCGATCCGAAATACTTGTTGATGTTGAGCAGAACCTCACCGTATTTCTGCGTGGTCTCGTTCGTGCTGCGGCTGTAGAAACCATATTTCGAAGCAAAGAGGTCGATGGTTCCCGCATTGAAACGACGCTCGTGCTGCTCCGTATTGCGGTCGTACTTGCCGCGTACCGACAGATTGATACCCTTGGCAAGTTCGTAGCTCAACTGAACGGTTCCCGAGAAACGGTGCTTGTCGTTGTTGTACTTCTGGGCGTCGGTGATCCAGTAGGGGTTCTGCATCGACATGTTGTTGTCGTAGGGCCAGTACTGGGTCTCAAGGTTGCGCTCGGCATCGTAACGCTTGTAGACCAGGAGCCGCGAGAAGTCGTCGCCGGCCGGGAACAGGTATACGGGTACTACCGGGTTCATGTACTGTCCCTGCGAGATCATGTTCTGCTCCTTGATGTTCGAGTAGGTCAGGCTGATGTCCAGCTTCAGCTTGTCATGGAGCATGTTGGTCGTGTTGCGCACCGAGGCGTTGTACTTGTCGACGTCGTTGTTGCGGATGATACCGCTGGCATTGGTCGCCGACAGCGAGGCGTAGATCTGGTTCTTGTCGTTACCCGACGAGAGGCTGATCGAGTTGCTCTCGATGATACCGGTCTTGAAGAAGCGACGGGGATCGTAGTCCGAAGGCGTATCCAGCTTGGCTCCCCAGCTCTGGTACGAACCCTCTTCCGTGGCGCCGTAGGTGTTCTGGAACGACGGCATCACGTAGGCCCGCGAAAACTCCGTCGTATTCGAATAATTGACCGTAAGCTTCTCGGCGGCTCCCTTCTTCGTGTTGATGATCACAACACCGTTGGCGGCCGATGCACCATAGAGCGCGGCGGCCGAAGGTCCGCTCAGCACCGAAATGCTCTCAATGTCGTCCGGGTTGATCGAGCTCAGGATGTCTCCCGTCTGACCGGCTCGTAGAGTCCCTGGGGCTGTTCGGCCGTGACGTTCGCCATCGGAATACCGTCGATGACGTAGAGCGCGTTGTTGTTATTGGAAAGTGATTTGGTTCCTCGCATGACGACGCGGGTGGAACCTCCGATGCCAGTGGAAGAGGAATTGATAGTCACACCGGCCACCTTTCCGTTGAGTGAATTCACAAATGAACCCGTAGGAGATACGGACTCGAGTTCCATTTGCTGAACATTGTAGGAAAGGGATTTTTCGGACTTCGTGATACCCATGGCGGTCACAACCGCCGCCTCCATGACGATCGAGGAGGTCTTCAGGGTGACATTGATAACGTTCCGACCGTTGATCGGTTCGACCACGTTATTCATGCCGATAAAGAGTAGACCAGATTCACGGCCGACTCAGGCACCGAAATCGAATAGTTTCCATTTGCGTCGGAAATCGCTCCGATGGAGGCGTTTTCCTCGACAAATACGGCAGCACCTACAAGAGGATTCCCCGTTTCATCTTTAACCGTTCCCGTGACGGTTCGGTTCTGGGCAAAGCCTGAACTGCTTGCCAACAGAAGGGCCGCAATGAAGGCGAGCGCGCCCCCTCTCGTGAAGCTAAAGCGTTGATTTTGAATAAATAGACCCATAATCAGAATGTTGGTTAATAAATAAGTTATAGGTTATGAATCGGGTAGTCACAGCAAGGGTTTTCCCCATCGAAAGATCGCCATCTTACTGTATACCTGATACAAAATCACATAAAATATAGGTAATTCATAGAAAATGTTCATTTTTACGCTAACTATCCCGGTGTTCTGACGCCCGGACGGATCCGGATCATTCCCGGATCCGTCCAGACGAGGAAGCAACGGATGCGTAATTGTCTATTTTACAACGAGTAACAGTTCTCCGACAGATACCGTCTCAGCCAAATTCGAACGCAAAGGCGTGACTCGGATCCAGCGAGCGTTCAACATCGACTTATGGCGTAAAATACGCATAGTAGGATTATTGACGATATTGTCGACCTGTGCTCCATCGGTAACCGTCGTCCATGACTCGCCATCCGGGCCGACCTCCAACCGGTACTCCATCATGCAGCCGCCGCGACCGCCCTCGGCCGGCGTATAGGCAATTCCCAGGAACTCCCGTTCACGCCCCAGATCAACCGTCACCGAAGGGAAGCGCCCCGTCTTGTCGGCCGAAAGAATCACACTGTGCGACTCGTCCCAAAGGCCGTCAACCGCAGCCTCGGCCTCCTGCGGAGCCACGACTCGGAAGCCGTCGGCCATACAGAGACGGTCGTCTGCGGCAGTCGGTTCGTCGCTGTGCATGATGCGGTCGAGATAGAGCCCGAAACCGTTGAGCAGCGGGCAGGCAAGGGAGCCGGTGATGCGGATGCGGACCGCGTCGGTCTGCGTCTCATCGACCAACAGGATCCGCTTGTAGCCGATCGTCGTGGCCGTGGCGATGACGTTCCAGTTCCCGGCCGCATCGCGGGCCTCCACCTCAAAGGATTTCACCCGCTGGCCGAGGGGTATATACTCCTGCAGCAGCACCCGGTTGAAACGCTTCACGCCGTCCAGATGGAAGGTCAGCACGGCCTCCGTCACGCCGTCCGGGGCGGCCCAACAGGTGTCGTAATCCGTGTCGAGCATTTGCGAGGCGGCGTATTTCCGGCCTCGCGTGGTCGAGGCCTCGGCCTTGGCTCCGGCAGCCAGATTGACCGAGAAGATTGTATCGAGGGCGGCCCGGAACTCCATCAGACGGATCGAATCCACCGCCGGAATCAGTCCGCGCGTATCGGCCGGAACATTCAGCAGAAGCAGCGAATTGCGCCCTACGCTCGAATAGTAAAGATCCAGCAGATTGGAGAGACTCCGTACGCGCGAAGTCTCCTCCTCACGCCAGAACCATCCCGGACGGATCGACACGTCCGTCTCCGAAGGG
Organism: Alistipes megaguti; assembly: GCF_900604385.1. Lineage (NCBI taxonomy): Bacteria > Pseudomonadati > Bacteroidota > Bacteroidia > Bacteroidales > Rikenellaceae > Alistipes > Alistipes megaguti. The sequence continues at coordinate 2,825,978 of NZ_LR027382.1, forward strand.
ATCCAGCAGGCTCCGTCCGGATCCCCCTCGCCCAGGTAGGTCTCGAAATCTCCGGGCAGGGCCCCGCGGTTGGCTCCGTGGAGCTCCGGCGTGAAGGTCGACCAACTGGTCTCGCCGGCCTTCCCCGCCTCGTTGCCGACCCAGCGGCAGCCGGGGCCGATGTTGCTGAAGATGATTGCCTGAGGCTGGTTGGCAAACACGTGTTCGTTGAAGGCTTCCCAGTCGTAGACCTGCCGTTTGCCGTTGGGGCCCTCGCCGCAGGCTCCGTCGAACCACTGCTCGAAGACTGGTCCGTACTGGCTCAGCGAACTGTCCAGCGCATCCGTAAAGACCTTGTTGTAGGCATCGGTCCCGTAGGCGGGATGGTTGCGGTCCCACGGCGAAAGGTAGATGCCGAATTTCAGACCGTACTCCCGGCAGGCATCCGACAACTCACGCAGCACGTCCCCCTTGCCGTTGCGCCACGCGCTCTGTGCCACCGTGTGGGTGCTGGTCGGGTTGGGCCAGAGGCTGAATCCATCGTGGTGCTTGGCCGTGATGATGATGCCCTTGAAGCCGGCCGCCTTGGCCGTACGGGCCCACTGCCGGCAATCGAGCGACGTAGGGTTGAACAGATCGGTGCTCTCCTGGCCGTTGCCCCACTCCCGGCCGGAGAAAGTGTTGGGACCAAAGTGCACGAACATGTTGGTTTCCATCTTCTGCCACTCCACCTGAGCGGCCGACGGCACGGCTCCGTAGGGCGTCGGGGCATCTTCGGCACAGGAGGCTAAAAACGTCAGAACTGCCGCATAAAGCACTGTCTTCTTCATTTTGAACTAATTATAAAGGTAAACGACCAATCTCTGTCATCCCAGACCGTGCGCGACTTCTCGGGACGGGCACCCCAACTGTCGTAGCCGCCCACGGCGTTGTGCGCCGCATCGAGGCAGACCTCCACGTAGCTGCGCGGCGTGATGTCGCTGATATGGGTCTGGCGGCGGAGGCGGTTGGCCGCCTGGGCCGGATCATGCGGTTCGTCGGAGGTGTAGTTCGGCCACTGGTAGTCGCACTGCACGGCGTCCTCCGCATCGAAATCCTCCACGCTGTTGCGCAGGGCATTGAACTCGAAGGGGGCGCCGACGGCCGTGAAGCGCAGACCTCCCGCCTCCAGGAAGCTGCAGTCGATATGGTGGCCGTTCTCCTGAGGCCGTACATAGGGGAAGTACTCTGCCGAAGCGGTGCTCTCGTAGAGGCCCAGACGCGCCGAACTGAAGCGGTCGCGGTAGTTCTCGTGGGGCCCGCGGGCAAAATAGCGGATCGGGTCCGGAACCGGCTCGCCGTCGAGCAGCGGAACCCGCAGTCGAAGACCCACGCGCGGGATATCCATCCGGGACTCGGAGGGGGCGCAGGCGAGCGTTGCCGAGACCTCGACCGCGGCATCCGGACGGACGGTATAGATAACCGTATAGCGATGTGCTCCGACGGGATAGACGGCCGTGAGCACGACCCTGTCACCGTTTCGTTTCACACGCCAGGTGCATCGCTCGGGGTGTTGTCCGGCCTCTTTCCAGAGTTGCGACCGGGCCGGTTGTCCGTTGCCGTAATCGTTGTCCGTGGGGCCGCGCCAGAAGTTGGGCCGGATGCCGAAGTCCGAGGCGAGTTTCTCCACGCCGTCGAATGCAAGCGACGTGACGACGCCCTTTTCGAAGCGGAAATCCACCCGATCGCCGTGGATCCGCACACTGCCATCACTCTTCTTGACCTGAAGGCGCTCCTTGACGGGTGCGGCCGGAGCCTTCGCCGGCGTGTTGTCCTCACGCAGAACGAGCTGCTCGGTAGCCAGCAGCGTGCCGCAATCGAGAAGCGGCTCCTGCCGCGAGGTACGCACGTCGAGATTCAGGCACAACAGCCCCTCCTGCGGCAGGCTGTCGGGCTTCGGGATGCGGATGGTCTGCGACTGTTGGGCTGTGGCCGAAAGCGGGAAGGTACGGACAAGAAGTTCGCGGCTCAGTCCCTCGCGCGGAGAAGAGCAGACCACCCGGGCCTCCAGCTCCAGTCCGTCGAGTGTCCGGAAATAGAAGCGGTTCCGGACGTCGAGCGCCCACTCCCGGGCGTTCTCCTCCACAAGGGTCATCTCGACGTTCTGGTAGACGTGGCGCACCTCGAAGGCTCCCGGATGGAACCGTCGGTCGGGCAGGACGAGTCCGTTGCAGAGGAAGTTGTTGTCGCTCGGCGTATTCTTGCCGTAGTCACCGCCGTAGGCCCAGAAGAAGCGTCCGTCGGCACGCCGGGCCGCCAGCGCCTGATCCACCCAGTCCCAGATGAAGCCCCCCTGCAGGTTGGGATACCGGTAGATGGACTTCCACTGCAGATCGAGCGACCCGGTCGAATTGCCCATCGCATGGGCATATTCGGAGGGGACGACCGGACGGTCGGAACCCTCCTCCCCCATGCGGCGGAACCACTCCGCGCCGGGATACTGCGGTACAAGCATGTCGGTGTTCCACTCGAACTCGGCCCGTTCGTAGCAGACCGGGCGGTTCATACCCTGCTTCTCGCGGGCCTTGATCACCTCGTAAAGGCGGTAGAAATTGTAGCCGTTGCCACCCTCGTTGCCCAGCGAAAGGATCGTCACGCACGGATAGTTCCGTACGCGTTCGTACATGTTCAGCTCGCGATAGAGGTGGTTGCCGTACCACTCCGGGGCATTGCCGAGTGTCCGGGTCAGTTCGTAGCCCATGCCGTGGGACTCGATGTTGGCCTCGGAGTAGACGTAAAAGCCCAGGCTGTCGCACAGTTCGTAAAATTCCCGCTGCTGGGGATAGTGCGCCGTGCGGATAGCATTGATATTGAGCATCTTCATGAGCTTCATGTCTTTCAGCAGCAGTTCGCGCGTGACGTAGTGGCCGGTCCAGGGGTCGTGTTCGTGGAGGTTGACGCCCTTGAACTTGACCGGCTGTCCGTTGACCAGGAAGACCGGGAAGGTGCGTCCCTGCTGCTCGATCGTCGTGATCTCGAAGCGGCGGAACCCAACCCGGAAGCGGGTCCACTCTTCATCGACCTTCATCAGCAGCGTGTAGAGGTTCGGAGTTTCGGCACTCCAGGGAAGAACCCGCTCCAGCGTCGCCGACAGTTCGAGGCTGTCGTCAAGCCGCTGCGGTTCGAATGCGGCCACCGTCCGCCCCTCGGGATCCAGCAGTTCGGCGCTGAAGCTGACCGGTTCGCGCGAGCGGAGTCGGAGTCGGAAATCGCCCGTATGCAGATCCTCCGCAAGGGTGGAGACCACCTCGAAATCGAACCCCGAATCGGTCGACTCCGTCGAAAGGTAGACCTCGCGTTCGATGCCCGAAATCCGCCAGAAATCCATGCACTCCAGGTAGGAACCCGTGCTCCAGCGGTAGACCTTCAGGCCGATCTCGTTGGTGCCGGCGTGCAGCAGCTTCGTGACATTGAAGCGGATCGGATCCTTCGAATCGTTGTTGTAGCCCACAAGAGTCCCGTTCACGTAATACTGGGCTCCGCCCTTCACACCGTCGAAGTTCAGGTAGATCTGGCGTCCCTGCCACGACGCGGGCACCTCGAACCGGTGGCGATAGACCCCCAGCGGATTCGGATCCGGCAACTCGGGCGGCGTGACGTCGCGACGCTTGAACTCATACACCGTATTGACGTAGATCGGCGTGCCGAATCCCTGGACCTCCCAGTTGCCCGGCACACGGATCGAACTCCAGCCCTCCGGCTCGGCAAAGATCCCTTCCGGGCAGTCGCGGCTGTCGTCGTAGTAGCGGAAATCCCATCGGCCGCACAGGTCGAGGTAGCAGGAGGAGCTGCGCACCGACCCGTTCAGGGCCTCCTGGCGCGTGGGGTGAAACACCAGTTCGGTACGGGCGGTCTCACCGCCCTGTGTAAACAGATTGAGGTCTCTCCAGCACGGGAGTTCCTCCGGCGTCTGCGCCGTTGCGGCCGCAGAGGCAAAAATGGCGATTGTCAGTAAGCGGGTATTCATGGTCTGTCGTCCGGTGCACTGCCGAAATCCGTCGGCTCGGGGCTCATGGTGAATTCGAGCGTGGCTCCTGCCGAGAGCACGTCGTAGGGAATACAGGAGCGGGTCCAGGGTTGGCCGTTGACCTTCAGCGAGGCCACGTAGATGTTACGCGGTGAATTGTTCGACGCAATGATGCGCAGCGTACGTCCGTTGCCCACCTGAACCTCGGCCCGGCGTACGGCCGGACTGCCGATCAGAAAATCACCGCCGCACGGGTCCACCTGATAGAGACCCAGCGACGAGAGGATATACCAGGCACTCATCTGTCCGCAATCCTCGTTGCCGCAGACACCGGTCTGGTCGGCATAGTAAAGGTCCTTCAGAATATGGCGGACCTTCTCGGCGCACTTCCACTGCTCGCCTACGTAATTGTACAGGTAGGCGATGTGGTGGCTGGGTTCGTTGCCGTGAGCATACTGCCCCACAAGCCCCGTTACGTCCGACGCCGTGCTGCCCAGATCACCCTCGGTCACGAAAAACTCGTCCAGCCGGCGTGCAAAGGTCTGCTCACCGCCCAGCATCGCAATGCAGCCGTACACGTCGTGCGGCACGAGCCACGTATACTGCCAGGCATTACCTTCCGTGAAATCGCCCGTCATGTGGCTGACGTTGAAGGGGTCGAACGGACTCCGCCAGCTCAGGTCCGAGGCCCGGCCGCGCACGAATCCCGTTTCAGCATCGTAGTAGCAGTGATACGACTGGGCGCGGCGGGCAAAATATCCCGCCGTCAGCGTATCGCCCAGCACGGCGGCAACGCGCGACACGCCGGCATCGGCAATGGCATATTCGAGCCCCTTGGAGACGGTCTCCGCCCCGGTACTCTTGTCATAGGGGCAGAATCCATACTTGCGGAGGTTGTCCATGTCGCGTTCGTCGCGGAGTGAAGAGGCCCGGAGTGCCTCGAGGGTGCCGAGGCTGTCGGCCACAAGTCCCTTGAGGAAGAGGTCGGAGAGGGCTATCACCCCGGGATTGCCGACCATGCAGTCGGTCTCGTTGCCCCACAGGTGCCAGACCGGAAGCTTGCCCTGCCGCCGGTAGATCCGGAGCATCGTAGAGGCCAACTCCCGGCAAAAGTCCGGCCGGATGAGCGTGAGCAGCGGGAACTGGGCCCGGTAGACGTCCCACAGCGAGAAGACGCTGTATTCCGGCTCCGGATCCCCGACATCGCCGAATACGCTCGGATCGAACGAAGCATGGTACAAGGCCGTGTAGAAGACCTTCTCCTGCTCGGCATCGAGCCCCTTGATCTCGATGGCCGAGAGTGCCTTCCGCCACAGCTCGTGCGCCGAATGGTGGATGGCGTCGAAATCCTGCGCCCAGTCCGCTTCGCAGTGCAGGTTCTCCCCCGCCCCGGCACAACTCGAAGGCGAAAGTCCCACGCGCACCTCCAGCACCTTGTCGGCCGAGGTGTCGAAGAGCAGACGGGCGATCACGCCGTTGTCCGACTCCATCGGCTGCCGGAGACTGTCGGCATTGGCGATCGGCAGGCTGAATTCCGCCCGGAAGTAGAACCAGTGGTCCTGGGCCCAGCCCGTCGAGCGGCGCCACCCTTCGACCGTATGGTCGTCGACGAGGCGAAGCGCGCTGCCGGTCACGGCATCCCAACCCGTTCCCGTACGCAGGTCGACGAGAAGTCCGGTGCGGTCGGAGGTCACGGCATAGCGGTGAATGCCGGTTCGGGCGGTGGCCGTGAGATCGGCCCGGATGCCGTTCTCCGGCATCTCGAGGTGGTAATAGCCGGGAGCGACCCGCTCCTTCGAGTGGTCGAGACGGGCATGGGGCCGACCGCCTCCTCCGGAGTGCGGGCGCGAGGCGTCGAACGGGAAGAGCAGGATGTCGCCCCCCTCACCGATGCCGGTGCCGCTCAGTCGCGTATGGCTGAATCCCAGCACCACCGTATCGCTGTAATGATAGCCGGAGCACCAGTCCCAGCCCCGGTTGGGCTGATGCGGGCCCAGGCGCACCATTCCGAAGGGGACGTTCGCCCCGACGAAAACATGGCCATGTCCGCCCGCTCCGATATAGGGATCGACCTGTCGGCAGCGGTCCGAGGCCCGGCGGCAACCGGGAAGCATCAGCGTCAGGATTGCCGCCAGAGTCAAAAAGCTTCTGTGGTTCATATCGGTTACAATGTAAGTTTACCCTGAAGTCGGATATCCTCCGAGGAGGCTCCCACGGAGATGAGGAACTCGCCGGGCTCCACGACCCGCTGCATGCGGTTGTCCCAGAGCGCAAAGGCCTTTTCGTCCAGCGGGAAGCTCACCCGGCGGCTCTCTCCGGCGGGGATCGACACCCGGGTGAAGGCCCGCAACTGTTTCACGGGTCGGACGGTCGAGGCCACCTCGTCGGTCACGTAGAGCTGGGGAACCTCGTCTCCGGCCCGATCTCCCGTATTGGAGATCGTAAAACTTACCTCGGCGCAGGAGTCGCCCCGCTTCTCGATCGTCAGATCGGAGTATTCGAAGGTCGTATAGCTCAGTCCGTAGCCGAACTCGTAGAGCGGCGAGGAGGGGCACTCCACGTAGTCGTGACCGAGCGGGAAATGGCGGTTGTAGTAGACCGGAAGCTGGCCGACACTCCGTGGCACGCTGATTGGAAGCCGTCCGGCGGGATTGAAATCGCCCGAAAGCACGTCGGCCAGGGCGTGACCACCCTCCTGACCGGGGTACCACAGCGTAAGCAGCGCATCGGCATGCTCCCGCGCCCAGCCCTTGTCGAGCGGACGACCCTCGATGTAGACCACCACGAGCGGTTTGCCGGTTGCCTCGAGCGCCTCAAGCAGGCGGTTCTGAAGCCCCAGCAGATCCAGTGTCGAGCGGTCGAAGCCCTCGCCGGCCTCCATGTCGCTGACCGATTCGCTGTCCGCTACGGCGGCTCCCGTGTCGATGTATTTGGTCCGAAAGTCCCGGGCGCTGGAGCCCCCCACGACGGCAACCACCACATCGGCGCGTCGGGCTGCAGCCACGGCCCGCGCGATCTCGTCGAAGGATTCATCCCGCACGGCACACCCCTTGACATACTCGACACACCCCGGGAAACGCGCCTCGAGACCTTCGCGCATGGTGACAATGCGGTCGGGATCCTGCGGGGCCGTATAGTCGCCCAGCTGGTTGTAGGTGTTGTCGGCATTCGGCCCGACGAGAGCGATGCGCATTCCCTCCTTCAGCGGAAGGATACCCCGGTTTTCAAGCAGGATGACACTCTCGTCGGCCAGACGGCGCGCCAGGGCGACATGCTTCGGGGTGCGGACCTGCGTGTCGGCAAGCGATTCGTCGATATAGGGGTGGTCGAAGAGGCCGAACTGGAACTTGATGCGCAGGACGGCCGCAACGGCCTCGTCCAGCTCATCGCGACTGATCCGTCCGTCGGCGAGGCTCTCCTTCAGCAACGGATAGCAGTTGGCGCCCAGATCCACGTCGACTCCCGCCCGGAGGGCCAGTTCGGCCGCTTCGCGCCGGTCGGCGGCCACGTGGTGGCTCTCGCACAGGCCGGTGATGCTCTCCAGATCGGAGACCACAAATCCGCCAAAGCCCCACTCCTCGCGAAGAATGCCCCGCAGAAGCCGCTCGTTGGCCGTACTGGGAACTCCGTCGATGGCGTTGTAGGAGGTCATCACCGAAAGCGCGCCGGAGCGGATGGCCGACTCGAAGGCCGGCAGAAAATTCTCCCGCAACTCGCGCTCGCCCACCTGCGAGGGATTGCCGTTATGTCCCCCCTCGGGAATGCCGTATGCCACGAAATGCTTGAGCGTGGAGATCACGCCCCGATCCCAGCCGTTGTGCAGCGGCGACGTCCCGCGCACCATGGCCGAAGCCATCTCCGAGGTCAGGAAGACATCCTCGCCATAGGTCTCCTCGACCCGCGACCAGCGCGGCTCGCGGGCTATGTCGATCACCGGTCCGTAGCCGATATGGCCGCCCTGTGCACGGAGTTCGGCGGCAATCGTGCGACCGGTCTGCTCGACGGCCTCCACATCCCACGTGGAGGCCATGCCGATGCTGGTCGGAAAGACCGTCGTGCCGATGGCCATGTGTCCGTGGGGAGCCTCCTCGGCCAGAATGACGGGGATGCCGAGTCGGCTGTGTTCGATGGCATAGCGCTGCAGTTCGTTGTAGGCCCGGGCGCTCAGTCGCGGATTCAGGCCCGTTTCGAGGGTCTTGCGCGTCCACGGATCGGCCCGGAACGTCGCCCACAGCATGCCGCCGTGCTGTTTGTCGATGAACTCCCGGTAGGCTTCGGAGACCGTCACGGTGCTGTCCGAAAGCTTTTCATACATGGGCCAGCCCAGCGGGCACAGAAGCTGTCCGATCTTCTCCTCGTCGGTCATGCGCGAAACAAGGTCCGAAACCCGCTTCTCCACCGGGAGATCCGGATTCCGATAGGCCGGTGTACAGGCTGTCGCGGTCAGCAGCGTGCCGGCAAGGATGGTTGCTACGCTCTTTATCATGGTTGGTTTTCGTTTTTGAGTAGACGATTTGCACCCCCCCCTCCCGAAATCCGACGGACATCCGGGCGAAAGGTGTGCGCAACGACTCCGCGCCGTGTGTCTGTCAAGGAGTGGCCGGTGCGGCAGCCGGCATCGGAGGCGTGCCGGAAAATGCGGGGAAGCCGCCGGCCGCAGACGAGCGGAAGAAAAAACCGGAGATAGCGCAAAAATGGCCGTTGCAACCCCACGGGCGACATACCCGTAAGTCCGTATCCGTGAGTCGCGGAGCGATTTTCTGAGGCTGGATATGGCGTATTCAAGGGGGGGGGTAGTTTTAAGTTCAGGCAAAATTACAAATTTTATGTTTAAATTTGCACGGCTCCCCGGACCTTACGGTAAGGCCCGAAATCCATCCGTCGTTTTGCGCGCAAACCGCCTCCGAAAAGCTCGTTCCGGGCATCGGATTGCAAGGAGATTCAACGGGGAGTCCGGCCGCACGGAGAATGCGGATGACGGACCTGTCCGAGCGGGGCGATTCGGGTCGCAACGGGATCGATTCGGGTCTGCAGGCCTCTGAGACCGCGGTCGACCGTCGCCGGAGCCGATTCCCGGACAGGGTTCCGATCCGCAGATCCCCGGTCGTAGCCCCCGGATGAAAGTTCCGTCTGCCGGCTCCGACGGACAGAGCCGCACGACTTGCAACTGGAGTTTAATCCGAAAAACCAAAAAATACGCTAACTACCATTCCGTCGAATCACAGACCATTCACTCCGGGTCATGCCGCAGCAGCGGAACCCCGGCTTTCAAAACACCTTCACCCATGCGCAAAACCCTCCTTACCCTACTGATCTCGGCCGTTCTGGCCTCAAGCTGCACGCAGACGGTCGAAACCCCGGCTCTGCTGCCCCTCCCCTCGCAGGTCTCCTCTCACACCTCGACCTACACGCTCCGCGACGGGTACGGCATCGACTGCCAAGACGCGAAACTGAATTTCATCGCCGACTACACTTCCCGGATGATTCACGATCTGACCGGTGTGAGCAGCTCCCCGGACGGGAAGGCGGAAGTGCGGCTCACCCTGACCTCCGACTCCCTACAGTCGGAGGGGTACAGGCTCCGCATCGGCCGCAAGGGAATCGACATCGAGGCGGCATCGCCCGCCGGCATCTTCTACGGCGTACAGACCCTGCGGCAGCTGCTTCCCCGGCAGGAGGAGGCGTCGCCGTCCTGCACGCTGCACGGAATCGACATTCAGGACTCGCCCCGTTTCGGATGGCGCGGCCTGCATCTGGATGTCAGCCGGCACTTCTTCACCGTCGACGAGATCAAGCGCTTCATCGACGTCATGGCCATGTACAAGTTCAACCGCTTTCACTGGCATCTGACCGATGATCAGGGCTGGCGCATCGAGATCCGCAGCCATCCCGAACTCACCCGTCTCGGCGCCTGGCGGGAGGGAATCGGCTTCCCAGAAAACGAAAAGCTCGCCTTCCCGACCGAAGACGTACACCCCTACGGCGGTTTCTACACCCAGGAGCAGATCCGCGACGTGGTGGCCTACGCCGCCGAACGGATGATCGAGATCCTTCCCGAGATCGACCTCCCGGGCCACTCCACGGCGGCCATTCATGCTCTGCCGGAGCTCTTCTGCCGCCCGGACAAACGGCTCGCCGTCTGGATGCACGGCGGAGTCAGCGAAGGCGTCATGTGCGCCGGCCGGGAATCCACGTATGCCATTCTGGAGGATATTCTCGGCGAGGTCTGCGCGCTGTTTCCCTTCGAATACATCCACCTCGGAGGCGACGAGGCCCCCAAGGAGGGCTGGAAAAAGTGTCCCCAATGCCAGGCCCGCATCCGGGCCGAAGGGCTCGCCAACGAAAACGAACTCCAGGCCTACTTCATGCACCGGCTCGAAAAATTCGTCAACAGCCGGGGCAAACGCATGATCGGCTGGGACGAGATCATGGAGGGAGGGCTCTCGCCCACGGCCACCGTGATGTCGTGGCGGGGCGTGCTGCCCGGCCTTGAGGCCGCCCGCGGAGGCAATGACGTGGTCATGGCCCCCGGGTCCTACCTCTATCTCAACCACCCGCAGTCGTACAACCGGGTCACCAACACGTCGGAGGGCATCCTCTCGCTGAAGCGCGTCTACGGATTCGACCCCGCGCCCGAAGCCGATCTTACACCCGAAGCCCGCGCCCATATTCTGGGCGTACAGGCCTGCCAATGGTCGGAATGCACGCCCAACGAGCAGATCCTCTACTACAAGGAGTATCCCCGCGCCATTGCCGTGGCGGAGATGGGCTGGACGGCTCAGGCCGACCGCAATTGGGAGGATTTCCAGGCTCGCCTCAAGCGTCACCTCGGACTGCTCTCCCTCTACGGCATTCCGTACGGAGCACCCAGCCGCGAGTTGCAGATCGCGCTGGTCCCCGACGCCGCGGGGAAACCGTGCATCCGGATCTCGGCCGAGACCGACGAACCCATCCACTACACCCTCGACGGAAGCGAACCGACTCAGGAGAGCCCCGTCTACGAGGGTCCCGTAGCCGTGAGCGGCGACTGCACCGTGCGTGCGCAGATCTTCGCCGACGCCCCGGACTGCCCGGCCGAACAGACCATTCACTTCCACAAGGCCCTCTGCAAACCGGTCTCCTATGCACTGCCCTACTCGACCAACCACGACGGAGGCGGCGACTTCGCCATGACGGACGGCTGCTTCGAAAAGTGGCAGGGTTTCGAGAAGCAGGATGCCGATTTCACCCTCGATCTGGGACGGCCGACGACGATCGACAGCATCCGCACCCGCTGGATGTATGACATTTCGGACTGGGTGCTCCGCCCGCGCGAGGTGACTTTCAGCATCTCCGAGGACGGTAAGTCGTTCACCGAACTGCTGCGACGGAAACTCGTCAATCCCGAAGGACAATACGACAAGGGCGTTGAAGAGGTAAGCTGTCCGGTCGGCGGACGTCCGGTGCGGTTCATCCGCGTAGAGGCCCGCAGCGAAAAGGTCAATCCCGCCTGGCACAGCAGTGCCGGCGCTCCGTGCTGGATCTTCATCGACGAGGTGGTCGTGGAGTGAGCCGCGGCCGCGAACCCTCCCGCCCGAACGAAAAACCCGGAAAGACTTCCTCTCGGAGAACCTTTCCGGGTTTTTCATCACGATGTACGGCCGTTTCTGCGCTCCCGTCCGAACCGTCGGCAAAGATCCGGGACGGCACCGATGGAGGAGCCGATCCGCATCAGCGGCCCGGATGCGGGCCGTGGCGTACATGCCCGGGCGGAACTGCGGATTCTGCTCCGCAATGCGCACGTAGACGTCGATCGAGCGATTTTCGCTGTTGACCTGCTGACCGATCATCGCAACCATACCATGGAACGTCTGAAGGTCCATGCCGTTGACGCGGAACTCGACCTGATCACCGATCATCAGATGCGGCAGATCCTTCTCATAGGCCGTCAGGCGGAGCATCATTTCGCGCTTGTCGACAATCTCGCACAGCGGCTCGCCCACGTCGAAATGGCGGCCGATATTCATCTTCACGTCGGCCACATAGCCGCTGATCGGCGCCTTGACCTCCAGCAGCGGCGCAATCCCCCCGACTCAGCAGACGGGTCGTATCCATACCCAGCAAGGCCAGCTGAGCGGCGGCAGCCTCCATGCGGCTGCGCATCGAGAGATACTCGGCACGGCTCTGCTGGTAGCGTTTCTGCGAAGAGGCCTCCTCGCGCGAAAGCGTCTGCTGACGCAGATACTCCGTACGCAGGCATTCGTACTGCGCGTGGCTGTCCAGGTAGGTCTGCTGCAGGGTGATGAACTCCGGATTTTCGAGCGTCGCCAACACGTCGCCCTGCTTGACATAGGCGCCGGGAAGCAGCGTGGTGCTCCGGACCGATCCACCCATGGTCAGCGTCACCGTGGCACGGTGCTGCGGCGGAATGGCCAGCGTTCCATTGAAGAGCGTTTCATTCGGAACCGACGTGGCTCCCGACGCCGCATCCACCGCGGCGTCGGCCGGTTCGGCGGCCGCAAGTTCGACCGTATCGGCCGTCTGAACGGCCGCGGAGGCCGGATCGGCGGCCGTCGACGAGGTCCCCGAATTCGAGCAGGCCCCGAGCAGCAGGGTCAAGGGAAGAAATATCTTTTTCATAAGACTTGTTTTTAGCGGTATAATTCGTATTCGAGTGCGGCAATATTGTACTGGTTGAGCGTTTCGACGTAGCCCCGGCGGATCTCAAGTGCCGTATTGAGACTCAGGATATATTCGGCAATGCTCGTCTCGCTGTTGGCCAACTGGAGCTTGGCGGCGCGGATGAGCGTCTCGTCCTCCGGAAGCGCCGACTCCGTGTAGTAGCGCAGGCTCTCGCCGTAACGCCGCAGCGAGGCTTCGAGCTCGGTCACCCGACTGGTCACCGTGCGCAGGTTCATCTCCGTCTCGTTGCGGGCGATACGGGCATCGGCCTTCGCCTGGCGGATCCGGCTGCGCTGCGAATTGAAGAAGATCGGGAACGATGCTCCCACCACATAGGCGTTCAGCCCCTTGTCCGGAAGGATGTTCTGCCGCTGGTAACCCAGCGAGAACTCCGGGAAAAAGCGGCTCTTCTCCACCTTGACCCGGGCCTCCGCTTCGCACACCTGCGAGTCGTAGTAGCTGCGCTGAAGATCGGCCGCCACCTTGTGCTCCTTCTCGGCCTGGAAGAGCCTGTTGCGCATCTCGGCGGCCATCGTCGCCGTCATGCTCAACTCCAGGCGCGTGATGTCGCCCTGTTCGTAGCACAGCTGGCTCGTGCGCGAAAGCTCCGTGGCCAGCGTATTCTGGTCGGCATAGAGCCGGCACAGTTCCTGCGTATAGAGGTAGTAGGACCACGCCCGCTTGACCTCGGCCACAACCTCGCGGCGAACCAGTTCCTTGCAGTGGCCTCCGGTTTCGATCTGCCGGCGGACCAGCGCATTCTTGTAGAAGGGGGTCAGCAGCGAGCCCACCGACTGGGTGATGCTGATCTCCCGGTCGTTGCGCTCCGTTCCGTTGAGCTGGCCGAAGGAGTAGTCGACCGTCGTCGGAGCCAGTTCCCACGACTCGCCGCGCATGGCCCGGCTGCGTTCGATCGACGCCTCGGCCGACTGCAGACGGGGATGGTTCTCCACGGCCATGGCGACCGCTTCATCGAGGGTCACCCGCTGCTGGCTGTGCCCCTCGGTCGGCAGCACAAGCAGCATCGGCAGCAACAGCATCGGGAAGAAGCGGCGCAGGAACGTGCGGCGCCTCACCGACCAGCCGGTAGAAGACCGGAACGACGAAGAGCGTCAGAAGCGTCGAGACGAAGAGTCCGCCGATCACCACCGTGGCCAGCGGGCGCTGCACCTCGGCTCCGGCCGTCGTGGCCACGGCCATCGGCACGAAGCCCAGCAAGGCAACCAGACCCGTCAGGAAGACCGGACGAAGCAGATGCTGCGTACCGCGTGCAATGACGCGGCGCGTCGAAAGTGGATAGGGTGTCATGTCACGCAAGGCATTGAAATGGTTGATCATCAGGATGCCGTTGAGCACGGCCACGCCGAACAGGGCGATAAAGCCCACTCCGGCCGAGATGCTGAACGGAAGTCCGCGCAGCCACAGGGCCAGAATGCCGCCGATGATCGACAGCGGCACCGTCGAGAAGACCACCAGCGTGTAGGTCACGCTCTTGAAGGCGAAGAACAGCAGCAGGATCAGCAGCAGCGCCACGGGGATCACCACCAGCAGCGTGCGGATGGCATTCTGCAGATTCTCGAACTGTCCGCCGTATTCGAAGTAGTAGCCCGGTTTGAGCGAGACGTTCCGCTCGAGGCTCTCCCGGATGGAGGCCACCACCTGCTGGATGTCGGCATCACGCACGTTCACCCCGATCACCACGCGCCGTTTCGTGGCATCGCGGTTGATCTGCAGCGGACCGTTCACCAGATCGATCGTCGCCACCTCGCTCACCGGAAGCTGGATGCCGTCCGATGTGCGGATGAAGAGCCGGTCGAGGTTCAGGTCGGCCACCTTGCGCTGGTCCACTCCTCGAAGGGCTTCACGACGATCATCACGTCGGCATCCTCCACGGCCATCGGGTCGGTTGGAACCTCCGCCGTACCGATCGTCGCCACCACATGCCTGATCTCCGGGAAGTTGTCCATCAGAATCTGCTCGGCATGCTCCGAGACGGCGATGCTCCGCGTGAGCGAGCTTCCGGCCGGAAGGGTCATCTGCATGGCGAAGTCCCCCTCGTCGAGCGTCGGGATGAACTCGGCGCCCAGACGCGTGAGCGAGCTTCCGGCTCCCGATGAAGGCCGCCACCGCCACGCCGACCGTCGCCCAGCGGAACTGCAGGCAGACACTCAGACACCGCTGGTAGATGCGGTTCAGCCATACGAAGAAGCGGTCGGCAAGCGTCGGCTTGGCCTGGATGCGCCGCTTGAGGAAGAGCGACGACATCATCGGCACGTAGGTCAGCGAGAGGAACAGCGCTCCGATAATACAGAATACCAGCGTCTTGGCCATCGGCGTGAAGTACTTGCCCTCGATGCCCGTCAGCGTCAGGATCGGGAAGAAGACGATCAGGATGATGATCACGGCGAAGGTTGCCGAGCGCACCACGTTGCCCGCGTCCGGCCGAGGTTCTGACGGCCGTAGAGGTGAGCCAGAATACCCTCGACAATCACGATCGAACCGTCGACCACGATACCGAAGTCAATGGCGCCGAGACTCATCAGGTTGGCCGAAACCCCGAACAGACGCATGAGAATGAAGGCGAAGAGCATCGCCAGCGGGATCACCGAGGCCACGATCATGCCCGCCCGGACGTTGCCCAGGAAGACGATCAGCACGATGAAGACGATGATCGCCTCCCCCCCCCTCGATCAGGTTGCGGATGACGGTCAAGATGTTGCGGTTGACCAGCTCCGAACGGTTCAGATAGGGCGAGATCGTGACCTCTTCCGGCAGTATCTTCTGGATCTTCGCGACCCGCGACTCCAACTCCCGGGTCACCACGTTGGCATTCGCACCCTTGAGCATCATGGCGATGCCGCCCACGCATTCACCCTTGCCGTCGCGCGTCATGGCGCCGAAGCGTTTGGCCGAACCGAACTTCACCGTCGCCACATCACTCACATGGAGCGGGATGCCGCCGCGGTTGGCCACGACGATCTGTCGCACGTCGTCCAGCGACGAGGTCATTCCCTCCGAACGGATGTAGTAGGCCCGGTTGACCTTTTCGATGTAGCTGCCGCCCGTATTCTGGTTGTTGCGGCTCAGCGCCTCGAAGACATCCCCGATGGTGATGTTGAGCGAATAGAGCGCATCGGGATCCACGGCCACCTCGTACTGTTTGAGGTAACCGCCGAAACTGTTGATCTCGACAATGCCCGGAATGCCCGACAACTGTCGCTTGACAATCCAGTCCTGGATCGTACGCAACTCCATGGCGTCGTAACGGTCTTCGTAGCCCGGAGCCACATCGAGCGTATACTGGTAGATTTCGCCCAGACCCGTGGTGATGGGCATCATCTCCGGCGTGCCGAGTTTGGGCGGGATCTCGCCGGCCACGGTCTGGATCTGTTCGTTGATCAACTGGCGCGCATCGAGGATCGGAATGCTCTCCTTGAAGACAACCGTCACGACGGACAACCCGAAACGCGACACGGAACGGATCTCCTCGACATTCATGATGTTGCTCATTGCCACTTCGATCGGGAAGGTGATCAGCTGCTCAACCTCCTGGGGAACCAGCGTCGGTGAAACAGTCACGATCTGCACCTGGTTGTTGGTGATGTCCGGCACGGCATCAACCGGCAACGTCAACATCGCATAGATGCCTCCCGCAAGCAGGAAAAGCATCGTCAACCCGATGAAGAGCTTTTTCGTAACCGCAAAGCGAACTATGGTTTTAAACATACTGTGGTAATATGGATTTCGCACAAAAACACACAATCAAGCGTCACATGGTGCAAAAAAAAAGGCGGAAAATACCATTTTCCGTCCTGACGGTCTTCAGTCCCCCCCCCGAACCGCAACAACTTACAGCCGCTGTCGGCCGTATTTACGCTCAAAGAGCGCGGCATTGCGCTGCCCCCACTCGATCATCGAGTCGATGATCGGCAGCAGCGTTGCGCCCAGCTCCGAAAGCGCATACTCTGAACGCGGCGGCAATTCGGCATAGATGGTCTTGGTCACCAGACCGTCCTCGACCAGCTCCTTGAGCTGCAGGTCCAGAACCCGCGGGGTCGCCTCGGGAAGATTCCGGTGCAGCTCGCTCGGGCGAAGCGCCCCGTGGCGCAGTTCGTCCAGAATACACGACTTCCATTTCGAGTCCATCAGGCTCATCGTCAGCCGCAGCGGGCAATCCAGATCTACGGGTATCTTGCGTTCGTACATGGCACTCCTTCTTTTCTCAACGCAAAGATAGGAATATCCCCCGATATCAGGGATATACCGAATAATTTTTCAGTAGCCGAAACATTTTTCGGTACTTGATTCGCCGGCCGGTTCTGCGTAATTTTGTCCGTGTAAAACCAATACCTGTTTCCCATGAGAGCAAGCATCGAAACGTATCGGGCCGTCGAAGCGGCCGCCCGAAAATTCGTGCAGAGCGTCGCCGAAGGCAACAGCCGCCCGGCCCGCGAACTGTTTATCGACGAGGCCGTGCTGTTCGGCTATCTGGACGGCCGGCTCGAACACGGCTCCATCGAGCAATTCTACCACAACGTTGACACCGTACCGGCCGGAGAGTCGTTCAAGGCGCGCATCGACGTCCTCGACGTCGAGGAGACACTGGCCGTCGTGCGCGTGCTGGAGGAGAAATGGGGCGGACGCATCGACTTCACGGACTACCTGCTGTTGATGAAGATCGACGGTGAATGGCGTTGCGTGGCCAAGGCCTACAACCAGAATTCGGATACCATTCAAAAATAAGAGCCCCATGAAAATGACGGTAATCACGGGAAGTCCCCGCAAAAACGGCAACAGTTTTGCCATGAGCGATGCCTTCATCCGCGCAGCCCGCGAACTCGGGCACTCGGTCGAACGTTTCGACGCCGCCTTCCTCAAGATCGGCGGCTGCCACGCCTGCATGACCTGCTACAAGACGGGCAAGGCCTGCTCGTTCAACGGAGAGTTTGATGCCATCGCCTCGTCGATCCTCACGTCCGATGCCGTCGTCTTCACCATGCCCGTTTACTGGTACTCCATTCCGGCACAGATCAAGGCGGTGATCGACTGTCTCTTCTCGCTCGTCGTGGGCGGGAAGTCCGTCGCCGGCAAAAAATGCGCCCTGATCGCCTGCTGCGAGGAGAAGGAGATGTCGGTGCTGGACGGCGTGCGGATCCCGATGGAACGCACCGCAGCACTGCTCCAATGGGAGATGGTCGGCGAAGTGCTCATCCCGGGCGTGCTGAACGAAGGCGACATCGACCGTACGGACGGATGCCGACAGGCCGCCGAACTGGCCCGAAAATTCTGAAAAACGATCATAACCAACGTTTTCTGACGGGCGCTCATGCGAAGAGTCCGAGATCCGGGCCTTCGGTGAGCGCCCGCCTTTTAGGTGCACGGGAACCGGATGAATATCCCGCAGCGGGGCCCGACAGCGGTACCGCGGAACAGACCGGCGCCCAAATCAGAGCCATTCAAATCCTTCAAACGGTTTCTTTCGAAACCTTTCGCAACTTTTTCTTTCATTTTATGGCCTGTTTTTCGTATTAATATGAAAAAGGGCCATTTAGGAGAAGAAAAAATTGATCATTACAGGAATATTTAGTATCTTTGCAGTCCTAAACCTCCGAGACCTATACTCAGCCCGAGAGAAAAGGTAATTTCCTCCGGGATGCGTGATGAATGACAGTGGCTCAGTATTTCCGGAGAAGAAGTTACTTTCTTATGCGGATCAATACGACACTTGCACTCATTTGTCTGGTGGGTCTTGCTCTTCCGGCCATGAGTCGGGAAATACCGGCTCCATCCCGTGGAGGGGGGGGGAAATTTTTCCGACCCGATAAAGGCTGACTCATCGTGTATCGTCGACCGATTCGCTCTCTACTACTGGAGAGACCGGATCGATCTTGATGACGAATATCTCGACAACCGGTGGCAGATGGACCGGATTCGGCACTATCTGGCCAATTCACCGCACATCGACAGCATCACCATCTATGCCTACGCCTCTCCCGAAGGCGTCTACGAGCACAACGTCTGGCTGGCCCGCAAACGTGCCGAAGCCGCCCGGCGTTTCGTCCTTGCGCACATTCCTGCAGATCGGAATTTCGACGCGGACCGCATCCGGCTCTGCCCGATGAACGAAAACTGGGAGGGCCTGACCCGGGAACTCGAGGCCAACTACCATCGTAACGACCGCGACAAGGTACTCGCCATCCTCGAAGCTCCCGTGCGCAACGATACCAAAAAATGGAGACTTCAGCAACTCGACAACGGTTACACCTATAAATATATTATCCGCAACCACATGCCCCGGTTGCGTCTGGCCACCTGGATCTGCATCTGGCAGAAGCCTCAGCAGAATCCCGTAGGCAAACCGGTGGAGTTCGCCGTGGAAGAGCCCGCCAAGAGTCCGCTCACGCCCCTTGCCGGCATCGGGCAGCAGGATACGGCCGCCTGGAAGAAACGAACCATCGTGGCGCTGAAGACCAATATGCTGTATGATGCAGCAACGGCGCTCAACTTTGCAATCGAGGTTCCCTTCAACGAAAAATTCTCGATCCTCTACGAACACCACTGCCCCTGGTGGCTCACCGGCAGCAACCGCTACTGTCTGCAGCTGCTCTCCTTCGGCGGCGAATTCCGCTGGTGGTTCAAGCCCAAAACCCGGCCCGAAACCCCGCGCAGAGTACAGCGCGACGCACTGGTCGGCCACTTCCTCGGCGTCTACGGCATGGGCGGAAAGTTCGACCTGCAGGCCAACCGGACCTTCTGCTATCAGGGCGAGTTCTTCAGCGCAGGACTGACCTACGGGTACTCCATGCCCATTGCCAAACGCGTCAATCTCGAATTCTCCATCTCGGCCGGATATGCCCGCATCCCCTATCGCCACTACAACCCCACGGACGACTGGGAACTGCTGATCCGCGACCGCAACAAATCGGGTGTCTGGCACTATTTCGGTCCCACGAAGATCGAAGTGGCGCTCAGCGTGCCCCTGCTCGTCAAAACCAAGGTGAAAGGAGGTAACCGATGAAACGCTCGATCACTTTACTGCCCGCGACCGCCGCCCTGCTCGCGACGGCCCTGCTTACGACCCGTTGCGAACGCCGTCCGCTCGTGGACGCCGGCAATACGCACTACGTCCGGGTCTACATCGACGAGGAGATCAAGAACGTCACGACGGGATTCTACAACCCCTCGCTCGTCAAACCCGACTACGCGACACCCGAAATGTTCCGTGTCGCCCTCTACGATCTGACAACCGGTCAAATCGCCGCCGAACGCTATCTGCGCAACCGACATACCGATGCCCGCGGCGTCTACTACGACGGCTACATCGTAGCCGAACCCGGCGACTACCGGCTGCTGACCTACAACTTCGGCACCGAGACGACGATCATCGACCAAAGCCACCTCTACCACGAAGCCGTGGCCCGTACGAACGAAATCTCCACCGTGCTGCGGCAATCGCTCTCCGTACGCGCCGGAGGCGACGAGGAGCGGATCGTCTACGGCCCCGACCACCTCTTTGTCGACCAGCATCCCGGACTCTCGATCTCCCCGAAAGAGGAGGTCGACACGCTGCGCAGTGTCGAAGGCGACCACTTCACGGCCCAGAGCATCGTGTTGTCGTACTACCTACAGATCCGTGTCAAGGGGGCCCAGTGGATCTCCTCGGCCGTCGGTCTGGTGACCGGCATGGCCGGGTCGGCCACGCTCAACGACGGGCAGGCCCGCGAGGAGGATCCCGTTACGGTCTACTTCGAAATGCACCGCGGAGGCCTCGATACCAACGAGCCCTTCATCTACACGACGTTCCACACCTTCGGCAAACTGCCCGATGCGAACAACCAGCTCAAGATCACCTTCGATGTCCGTACCACCGACGGCCGCGCCCTGACCACGACGCTCGATATCACGGACAAATTCTCCGAACCCGATGCCATCGAACACCAGTGGATCCTGCTCGACCAGGTGCTCAACATCCCCGAACCCGAAGAGCCCGAAGGCAGCGGCGACGGATTCGCTCCGGGCGTCGACGACTGGGAAGACATAGAGACCGATATTATCATCTGATAATCACACGGATAACAGATATTATTTCAATTCACTCTTTAATGTTCTATTTTATGAAAAAAGTTTTGCTTTTGGCAGCTTCGGCTGGCATTGTGCTCTCCGGCTGCGTGAAAAACGAACCGGCCGACACGTTCGGTACGTCGGACGCAAAGATCACGTTCGAAGCTCCGGCCGTAGGCGCCACGACCCGTGCCATCCCGGGCGAGATCGACAACTCGGCAGCCTATCCCGAGAAGGAGACGTTCAACGTCTGGGGTTGGTATCACGAAGGGGTCTACACCAACTTCGCTGCTCTGACCAACTACATGACCCAGGCCGACGGCAAACCCATCATGGTAGCCAAAGAGGGCAACACCTGGGCCCCGGCAACGGACTATTTCTGGCCCAAAACCGGTAAGCTGACCTTTGCCGCCTACTCGCCGGCCGATGCCGCAGGTACCTTCACCCACACGGCCCAGGGTCTGCAGATCGAAGGCTTTACGGTTCCCGCCGTCGGCGCTCAGTACGACCTGATGTACAGCGACCGTGCCTACAACCGTACCAGCTCGGACAAGAACTACACGGGCTCGCAGACAACGAACCCCTATGACGGTGTCGACATCGTCTTCCACCACGCACTGTCGTCGATCGTCTTCAAGGTCGGCACTGCGGAGGATTACTCGACGGGCGCCGACATCGACTTCAAGATCAAGAGCATCACGATCAAGAATGTCTACGGTGCCGGTGACTTCAACGAGACGCTGACCGACGGCACGACGACCCGCACTCCCGCCTGGACGGCAACCGGCAATGCAGATGCCCAGTATGTCGCATTCACGGGTGACTTCGCCGTACCCGAGGATGGAACGACCTACACCGAGCCCACGCTTCCGGATGCGGAACCCACCGATCTGATCCTGCTTCCGCAGTCGTTCGAGGGCAACGACGCTGCCGTTGTCGAGATCGCCTACACCTACAAAACGGCCGCTTCGGCCGAGATCGCCGCTACGGAGACCTTCATCCTCAAGAACTCGACCAACGCCAAGACCTGGGAGCCCAACAAGCGCTACACCTACCGCATCCTCTTCGGTCTGGAAAAGATCACCTTCGCTCCCATTGTTGAGAACTGGGAGGATGTGACCGTCGAGCCCGGCATCAACCTGTAATCCGCCCGCGGAGGCGAAACCTATTCCGCAATTTGCCTGCGGACGGGGTGATACCCGCCGCAGGCCCTAAAGACCTGACAAGCATGAAAAACCCACTCTTTCGGATCCTTCTCGCTTCGGCTGCCGCCTCGCTGATCGGCGCCGGCTGCGTGAATGAAGACCGCGACCATCACGATCCCGTCGTAAGGCTCGCGTTCGAACCCGTCATGCAGGCACAGGTACGCTCGGACGCCGCCCCGGAGGACGCCGCCGCAGCCTACTCCATCGAAGACCATTTCGGGGTCAGCGGCTGGTCGCTCGACAAGGAGTCCTCCTGGAAAGCCGAAGCCAAAAGCGCCGACAGCTATCTGGCCATGGAACGTCTCGTCCGGAACGGAAACCTCTGGTATCCCGACCCGGAACTGGACTGGCCGTCGGATCAGTACACGCTCTCCTGCATCGGGTTTGCACCGTTCGAGGCCGCCACAGCCTGCACTCCGTCGGAAGGCGTCGTCTTCGACGAAGTGGACACCTCGTCGGACCCCGGCGACCTCCACTACACCGAGCCCCAGACCGATCTGGCCAAAAGCCACAACGGCGGGATCATCCCCCTGCCGATGATCCCCGCACTCTGCAAAGTCGACTTCCGGGTACGCAGCGTCTCGGGGTACGAATCCACACGCGTCTATGTCCGCAGCATTACGCTCGCCGGAATCGCGCTGAAGGGCCGCTTCCAGTCGCTGCCCGAGCCTAAGTGGACGCTCGAGAATCCGGCAGATGAGCGTCTTCTCTTCTTCGAAGGCGATCAGGAGGCGGTATATACGCCGCAGATCGTCGGCTCCGCACGGCGCATCATCCCCCAGGAGTTCGACGGCACGATCAACGTCGTCTATCAGTTTGTGACCCCGGCCGGCGGCCGTCTCAACCAAGAGGAGAAGGACCTGCCCCTCAAGATTACGCTCGAAGCCGGCCGCCACTACGTCTTCACGCTGGCCGTCAGCCCGGCCGGCGTCGAGGTAATTCCCGAAAATCCCTCACAACTCGAATAAAAACGCCCGACACGCATGATACGAACATTCAAATACCTGATTCCGATCCTCTCGGTTGCGGCGTGGAGCTGCTCCAACCCCGATACCGGAGGAGCTTCGATGCCCGAAGCCGGAACCGTGCCCATCAGCTGGAAGGTGGAAAGCGTCGACTCTCCCTCTTCCCGCTCGCTCGTGGGCCCCGAATTCGACGATGAGGGGAATCCCTACACCGATCGCGACTGGATCACCCTCGAACAGGCCTGCGCCCCGACCGGGAACGGCGGCGAAGGTCAGGCCATCGGTATCTGGGCCGACTACACCTATACCGACAGCCAGGGCAACGAGAAGACCAACCGCAATATCTTTGCGGGCACCCGGCTCATCTATGCCGAAAAGGCCAACGGGAACCCATGGAGCGACTGGAACTACGAAGGAAACGACCTCTACTGGTTCAAGGGCGGCCAATACAAGTTCCGCGCCTACTACCCCGAGCAGATCGGCGACAACGTCATCTCGTCGGCCACGGCCTCGACCTTCGTCATCGAATACCCGACCCACGACATGCAGGAGGATCTGCTGCTGGCCTACAACTACGTCAACACGACCGATCCGCAGGTCGACCTCAATCAGCCCGTCGCACTCCGATTCAGCCACGGTCTGGCGGCCGTCCGGTTCCTCGTCAAGGCCACCTATTCGAACACCGACTACCTTACTTCGTGCTGGCTTCAGAACGCCGATTCGCGCGACTTCGCCACCTCCGGAATCCTCGCCTACGGATCGGAGACCGACGAGGAGAGCATCTCCTGGATCAACGGCTACAATCCGCCCGTCACCGAACGGATCTATTACTGGAAAAACTCGGGTGTCGAATTTTCGGCGGACCCTACGGCCGGAACCTCAACCCCGGCCATGGCCTACACCCGGACCGGGACCTCGGAGGGTGAACTCTTCGCTCAAAACAACGGCTGGGTGCTGATCCTCCCCCAGCAATCGTCCGGAAACCTGCAGTTCTGCTTCACGACCCAGAGCGGCGAAGAGGGCGTCTATCGTGTCTCCATTCCCAAGGTGACCGAGCGCATCAAGGCCAGCGACGGCTCCGTGGTCGAAAGTACGGAATACCTCCCCGGAAAACGGTATACCTATACGATCTCGATCACCGAAACCAACCTCATCCTCGATCTGACGGTCGCCGACTGGAACGAACGCGAATCGTCACACAGCATCGTCTTCTGACAACGCCCCAAATTCAGCAACCATCATGTACGGCAAACTCTCCATACGCTATCTCGTTCCGATGCTCCTGGCGGCCCTCATCGGGTGCCAGCAGGCTGAAGAGGTCAGTCCCGTGACCCCCGACTCGCCCCGCGAACCGGCCAGTCTGGTCCTGACGTCGGACTTCTCGGCCCTGATCGCCTCCGCATCCCGGACCAACGACGCCGACGACAACACCATCCGCCACGTCTCGCTCTTCCTGATCAACTACCTCGAAAACCGGCTCGTGGCCTACCGCAACATCTATCCCGACGAGCAGGCCTCGCTCTCGACATACGACGATCGGGATGCCGAAAACGGCTTTGTCAACGAGGCTACCGGCAAGGTCGATCCCGCGCTGACCTCCGGGAAGGTGGTCCGCGTGACGTTCAACTACAACGATCCGAAACATGGACTGGCCGAGAAGCTCACCCGCGGCTCCTACGTCCTGCTCGCCGTGGCCAACTACTCGGAATCGGACCAGTTCGGCAAATCGGGCATCGCCCAACAGATCCGCAACCTGACAGAGCGTTTTCAACAGACTCCGGCAACCGGAATCAGCAACTTCCGCCAGGAGTGCGGCAACTTCTATGATCTGGTGCTGCAAATCCCCGTCAAAACCGACCAGAATAACCAGCAATACGCCCCCTACGTACGTCCCGGGAGTGTCTCCATCCCGCTGAGCACCACGCAGACGCTGAATCTCATCTCCGGCTCGAACCGCATGAGCGCCGAACTCAAGCACACGTGCGCCCGCGTGAAAATTGACATCTGCAACTACAGCGAGCTGCCGCTGACGGTCGAGGAGCTCTCGATGAGCGACAACTTCACCCAGTCGGCCTGCTACCTCTTCTCGAGGGCCAACGGCGAGAACTATACCGATGAGGTCGCAAACGCAAACAGCGGCAAGGGGGCTCCGGTCACAACCGACGCCAATGCACTCGTTCCCTTCGTCGAAAATACCGTCGTCACCAAGAATATGGGAGTCACGACGCTCTTCGACGGACTGATCTACGAAAGCCGCGACGAGGTGAACAACTACACCTACACGATCGGGGTCAACTACGGAAACAAGGACCTCACCCGCTACGAACTCAAGAACGACGGACAACCCGTCACCTCGCTGTACAACATGCAGGCACAAGGCCCCTACTTCCTGATCAAGCGCAGCGATGCCGATTCGTATCTCTACGACCAGAACGATGCGGTCTACGCTTCAAGCGGCAGCAACACTCCGCAGCAGATCCTCGATCAGTGCGCCGCAAACAACTACTACTACAACTATGTCTGGGAACTCGTCTGGGACGGCAGCAGCTCGGGCTATTACCTGCGCAATGTCCAGACCGGAAAGTACATCGAGGAAATCACCTCCACCAGCGAATACTACCGTCTGAAGACCGTCGACCGGACCAGTTCGGCCGATACGTTCAACGTCAGCGGAAGCTACGGCAACTTCAACTTCCGCTCGACCAGTTATTACAATGCATGGTCGTGGTCGTCGCGTTATGCCTACATCTATTACAACTGGAACAACGGCGTGGTCTGCGGCCAAGGCAGCGGCTCGAATTTCATGCTCTACCCGGTTGAACAAGTCTCGGGACTGGGTACCCGCGAACAGGTCATCCTGCGAACCATCGACAAGACGAGCGGCGTGGTGAGCGACGTGCACGAAATCCAGCGCAACGACTTCATCCGCGTGCTTGTCGAGGTGTCGTACAACCCCGACAAGGGCGACTTCGAATTCTACGTCAACGACTGGGAAATCGGCGGCGGCGAGATAACCTTCAATTGATTCTGCGCGTATGAAACGATTCATAATACTCTGTCTGTCGACGCTCGGCCTGCTGACCGCAGGCTGCGTCAAGGAGCCTGAACTCGATGCCTCGAAACTCTCCGAAGGCGAGGTATGGGCCACGCTCGATTTCGGACACACCGATTTCGAGAAAATTCAGGTCACCACCCGCTCGACGCTCGGTCTGATTGCCGAATCGCGCGTCTCGAACCTCTATGTCTTCCTCTTCGACCGCAACGGAAACCGCGTTTACGGACACTTCTTCGACTACGACAACAAGCGTTCGACCAAGGAAGAGGTCGTTGCGGCCAACGTCAACTGCTGGATGGTCGACAACCTCATGAGCGAAGGCGATCAGACCCGCGGTACGATCCGCATGAAGATCCCCCAGCTCACGGGCGGTACCTTCTACCTGGTGGCCAACCTCGACACCGACATGTTCAACATCTCGGCCGAGAAGTTCAGCTTCATCCGTACGCGCGCCGAGCTCGAGGCACTGGCGGCCGTGCTCAATCAGGAGATCACCTCCCGCAACGGCATGTTCCCCATGTCGGGCCTGGCCGAAAACATCACCATCACCGAAAACGGAATCACCTCCCAGACGGGCGGCAAGGTCGAAATCCCGCTGACCCGCATGGATTCGAAGATCGAGGTCCGCATCCGTCCGGCCGTCGGCAACGAAACCCGCGTCGACAACGGGGGTACGGAGACCATTCAGCGAATCAAGGGTTTCACCCCCGAATCGTGGCATGTCGTCAACCTGCCCAAGGGTTCGTTCCTGGTCGAGCACCCGGTTACGGATGCGGGCGGCTACGATGCCGAGACCGGATTCTTCGACAGCCCCGAGGTCAACTTCGAAACCCAGACCGAGGAGAGTTTCAAGTACACCAACAGCGACGGAACGCAGACCACCGTCACGGCACCCGTCTACGGATTCTCGTTCTACACCTACGAAAACCGGCCCGCAGCCAAAAAGAGCGTTCCGGAGAATCAATACCATCTGCGCGACAAACGTCTTAAGGATGAAACGGGTGCCTACGATACGACAAACGGATTGTGGGAGTATGCCCCCGAGACGGCCACCTATCTGGTCATCAAGGGCGAAGTGGTCATGGATGTCGACGTCAGCTCGGAGGCCAAAACTCAGACACTCAACGCTTCGGTTGTCTACTACATCCACCTGGGAGACATTGCCAACGACCTGAGCGACTTCGGTGTCAAGCGCAACACGCACTACACCTATACCGTCACCATCAAGGGCGTGGAGAACATTCAGGTCGAGGTGTCGACCAACGTCGAGAATGAATCCGGCGCCACGGGACACGTCTACATCGCCAAAGAGTCGATCTACACCTTCGACGCCCATTACGGCCAGCGTGTCTTCGCCTTCGACCAGGAGTCGATCACCTCGGAGGATGTCACCTGGTACGTAAAGACTCCGTTCGGCCGCGAGGGCATGCCCGAGGTAGTCAACGGCGCCGAGATCCCGAACGGTCTGGACTACAAGTGGGTGACGTTCCGCATCAACGAGATCGAGCCCTCGGGGCAGTACAGCCACCGCAACCGGAGCTACCACCCCGACGAGGTGATGGACGTCATCGAATTCTGCAGCTACATCCGCGAGCAGAAGACCCTCTTCGATAACAACCGGCCGAACGACTTCCGTCTGGAGGAAGATCCCGAACTCAAGCGGCAATACCCCGACCGTCCGGACATCTACAACCGCTACCGGATCTACGCTACGATCTTCGTCGACGAATACTACTACGACAAGGACCCCATCTCGGGCGAGGTAAGGTCGACGCTCTGGAAGGAGTTCATCAACCAGCCCAACCGTACGATGCACATCCTCTGCGACACGGATTTCAGCGCCGACGGCGACAGTTCTACGACCGGCAGCGTCGTGACCATCCGTCAGCACTCGATCCAGTCGATCTTCGACACCACGAACGAGGAGCTCAGCACGGCCTGGGGCGGCGAGACAATCGACGAAACCGAAGGACACCTCTGGTTCTACAACCGCACCGAACGCCACGGTACCGAGTCCTACAACCGGATGGACTTCGGCAATACCTCCCGCTCGAACGGACTCTACAACACGGCCCGACTCTGGGAACTGACCGACGGAAACGGGAACTTCAGCTACAAGCAGTGGAACGATTACCTCGATTACGACCGCGAGAACGACCATGAACAACTCTTCCTCAAGGACGATGACAATATTGCGACAGCCCGCTATACCTGTCTGATGCGCAACCGCGACGAAGACGGCGACGGC
This sequence comes from Alistipes megaguti, assembly GCF_900604385.1. NCBI lineage: Bacteria > Pseudomonadati > Bacteroidota > Bacteroidia > Bacteroidales > Rikenellaceae > Alistipes > Alistipes megaguti. The sequence continues at coordinate 2,854,158 of NZ_LR027382.1, forward strand.
GTCATCGAGGCCTCGGAAATCAAATGGTATCTGGCGTCGATCCAGCAGTTGACGGCGCTCTACGTCGGCGATCAGGGCCTCTCGAACGACGCCAAACTCTACGACCGCTACAACGGTTACGGAAAGAATGACACGGACGAAAACGGTTCGATCTATTGGCGCCGCCACATCATCAGCAGCACGCGTTGGGGTGGCTCCGCTCTGGCCAACTACCCCACCATGCTCTGGGCCGAAGAGGGACTCTCGACGAGTGCCTACCAGCAATACAGCACGGGCAACGATGCAAAACCAGGCCGATACACCGTCCGCTGTGTTCGCAACCTGGGTATGGACCCCGCCAGCGAGTCCGAAGCCGTGGCCGCCATGAACGACGTCAACCACACGCCCGAATACTCGATCCGCTTTCAAACCGTCGAGGAGAACAATAACTCCACATCGGTCTACAAGTTCGACATGTCGCGGGTCAACAAAAAATCGACCCGTTACTACACCTCCCGCGAACTGGAACCCGGCGACGAGTACTCGGAATCGGCCCGCGTCTATCCCGCATTCGAAACCGGTCCGCTGGTGACCTTCACCGGCGGCTACAACGCCCTGAAAGATATGATCGAACGCGGCGAATCGCCCTGTCCCGACGGATACCGTGCTCCGAATATCCGTGAGGCCAGTCTGATGTCGAACTACATCACGTCGGATGTGAATACGAACTGGTGGAACAACCGGTATTCGCTCGTCAATACCTCCTATTCATTCGGAGAGTTGGGCAAATTCTACGACTGGGGCATATCGTGGTACTGCACCGGCAATCACGTTACCATCTCACAACCCAGCAACGCCACCTCGATCCGCTGCGTGAAAGATATCAAATAAACCGACGGGCGGAACAACCGCAAACTCTTCCGGAAAACGGACGTCAAGCCGGGCTCCGGAATCAAAAGGAGCATTCCCGACCTCCGCTCCGGGAGTCTTCATCGGAATCGGGTTCGATGGCCACCTTGATCACCCCGTCGTCGTGGTGCTCGAAGAGGTAATAGGCTTCGTCGATCCGGCTCAACGGGTAACGGTGCGTGATGAACGGCGTGGTATCCAGTTTGCCCGCCTCGATCAGCCGGAGGATCTCCGCACAGTCGCACCCGTCGACGCCGCCGGTCTTGAAGGTGAGGTTCTTGCCGTACATCTCGGGCAGCGGAAGCACCTGCGGCCGGTCGTAGAGCGCCACGACCGTCACGATCGCATTGGGACGTGCACACTCCCACGCCAGACGGAAGGTATCCTCACCGCCGGCCACCTCCAGCACACGGTCGGCTCCGCCGTGGTCGCTGTGACGGAGGACAAAGTCGCGGCATTCGGCCGGCCCCGTCACCAATACCTCGGGATAATGGTCGCGGACGAATTGCTGCCGCTCGGGATCCCGTTCGCAGACGATCACCCGTCTGGGCTGCCGAAGCCGCACGCAAAGCAGCGTACAGAGCCCCGTCGGGCCGGCTCCGAGGATCAGGACCGTATCTTCGGGAGTGATCTCCGAGATGCGCGCCGCCCAGAAGCCCGTAGCCAGGATGTCCCCGACGAACAGCGCCTGCGAATCACTCACGGAGGCGGGAATCGGGGTCAAACCCTGATCGGCATGGGGCACCCGCACGTATTCGGCCTGACCGCCGTCGATCCGGCAGCCGAGAGCCCAGCCGCCGTCGGGATCGGTGCAGTTGTTCACGTAGCCGTGGTGGCAAAAGAAGCACTCGCCGCAGAAGGTCTCGACGTTGACCGCCACCCGATCCCCCGGACGGACCGTGGTCACACCGGCTCCGACGGCCTCCACCACGCCGACCATCTCGTGTCCGACGGTGATGCCCGGAACGGCCCGCGGCACACTCCCGTGTTTGATATGCAGGTCGCTCGTGCAGATGCTGCCGAGCGTCACGCGGACCAGCGCATCGCGCGGATCCAGCAAACGGGGCATCGGCTTGTCGAGCAGCTCGAAACGCCCCTTTTCAACATACGTGCAGGCTAACATGAATACCTCTTTTTATCTTGCGCAAAGATAACCATTCGCGTCCGATATTGCACCAAAAAAAGAAGGGAATTCAGAAGGTTCGCCAATCCCGGAGGGAAGAGCGACACGGAGGAAGCCGGAGTTGGAACCGATCTGCTGATCAGCGGCCGATCAGCAGATCGTCGAGACGGACCTTCGGCACGTAGTGCACCCCCTCGCGCCGGTAATAGGCATGACTTTCGCCGGCCGCGATCTCGGTCAGTTCGATCCGTTCGGCACCCCGGCCGATGGCCAGAATCAGCAGCGGGTCGAGAGGCAGGCCGAGCGTCTCCCGCACCCGCGCGGGGTTGAAAGCCCCGATGCAGATGCCGTTCAGCCCGATCTCGGCAGCCCGCAGCAGCATGCTCTGCGCCGAGATGCCGAGGTCGATATCCACATAGCGATCTTCGGGGACCGTCGAACAGATGACGATAAAGGCGTTGGGTTCGGTGCCGGGCAGCGGAAGGTGCAGTTCGGGGAGCGCCGCCCCGAGGCGGATCAGCGGCAGCAGCTGCGGCGCCTCGTCGGCAAGGACCGGTCTAAAGCGAAGCACCTGCTGGTTGCGGGCCGACGGAATGCGGGTATTGACCTCGATCAGGGTCCGCAACTGGTCCTCCCGAACCACAAAACGGGGATCATACCCCCGGTAACTGCGATTGCGGAGCAAGAGTCTGGTAAGTGTCACGGCGGGCCGGTGTACGGGAGCCTCGGCCCGCGCCCGATACTCCTCCATCTTCCGTCCCAGGTAGTTGTCAGCCATATATGTTCAGAATGATTTGCCGCCGCAAATTACAAAATCCCCGGCGGAAAAGCAAGATCCCGAAACCGGGCGGGCGGTTTCGGGATCGAAAGACGGAGTCGTCGGCGCGGATCAGGCCGCAGCGGTGTGTTTGCGGACGATGCGCAACACCTCACGGTCGATATCGGCGGCCGTCTCCGAGGAGCAGGTCAGTGAATTGTCGCCCCCCCAGATAGGCGTTGTTGACCGTCTCGAGCCCCATCATGTCGTACTTGTCGCTCATGCCGAAGCGGGTGACCATGGCGCGGGCCAGCCGCGTGGCCTGCTCGATGTCGTTCGAGGCCCCGGTGGTGATGCTTCCGAAGACCAGCTCCTCGGCCGAACGTCCACCCGTCAGCGTTGCAATGCGGTTGAAGAGGTTTTCGCGGCTCAGCAGTACCTGTTCGCCCTCGTCGACCTGCATCGTATAGCCAAGGGCTCCCGACGTTCGCGGAATGATCGTGATCTTGTGAACGGGCGCCGAGTCGGTCTGCAGGGCAGCCACCAGCGCATGGCCGATCTCGTGGCAGGCAACGATGTGCTTCTCCTCGGCGGTGAGCACCGAATGCTTCTTCTGCGCCCCGGCCAGCACCGTCTCGACACTCTCCTCGAGATCGGACGTCGTCACCAAGCGGCGCCCCTGCCGCACGGCCCGCAGCGCCGCCTCGTTGACGATATTGGCCAGTTCGGTCCCCGACGATCCGGCCGTGGCCTGCGCCACGATCGAAAGATCGACCTCGTCGTGTTTCACCTTGGCCAGATGCACCTCCAAAATGGCCTTGCGCCCCTCGAGATCGGGCAGCTCCATCTGGATGCGGCGGTCGAAACGTCCCGGACGCAGCAACGCCCGATCGAGGCTCTCGGGACGGTTCGTGGCGGCCAGAATCACGACGCCCTTGCGGCCGTCGAAGCCACCCCACCGGTTTGTCACAACAATGTCACATTCATGTCGCACGGGCGAAAAAACGTTCGCATTTCTTTGTCGTGTCAACAGGAATAGTGAGATGTCCGAAACCAAACACTTCAAGACCATCGTAATGTCCGATGTCCACCTCGGGTCGAAATGGTCGAAAGCCAAGGAGGCCAACCGTTTTCTGAAGTACCATACCTGCGACACGCTGATCCTCTGCGGCGACATCATCGACGGCTGGGAGCTTCTGCGCGGACGGCGCGAAAAGTGGAAACGCCGCCATACGAACTTCATCAGCCGCCTGCTCGACCTCCAGCACGACACCCGCATCATCTATCTGCGGGGCAACCACGACGACTTTCTCGACCGCATCCTGCCGCTTCAGTTCGCCAACATCTCCATTCAGAAGGATTACACCTACACGAGTTGCGGGAAGCGTTACTACGTGCTTCACGGCGACGTCTTCGACCACGTGACCTCCTCGATGCGGTGGCTGGCCAAGGCGGGCGACGTGGGCTACTCGCTGCTCATGTGGGTCAACCGGCTCTACAACCGCCGCCGCCAGCGGCGCGGCCTGCCCTACTACTCCGTCTCGCAGCGGATCAAACAGAAGGTCAAGGCGTCGGTTTCGTACATCAGCGACTTCGAACAGCATCTGGTCCGTGTGGCCCGGCAGAAGGGGTGCGACGGCGTCATCTGCGGACACATCCACCAGGCCGACCAGCGGATGATCGGCGAGATGCTCTACCTCAATTCGGGCGACTGGGTCGAGTCGCTGACAGCTCTGGCCGAAGACTACGACGGCACGTGGCGGATCCTCCGCTACGAAGAGGACAAACCCGAACGGTGATGCGTTATCTCTTTGTCATTCAGGGGGAGGGGCGCGGCCACCTGACCCAGGCGCTGTCGCTGGCCTCGATGCTGCGCCGCCACGGTCACGAGATCGTCGGGGTGCTGGTCGGGCGCAGCCCCGAGCGGCGTCTGCCGGAGTTCTTTGTCCGGAAAATCGGCCTTCCGATCACCGAATTCGAGGCCCCGCAGTTTGCCTTCGACCGCTCGAACCGCAGCGTCAGCCTGCTGCGCACGCTGCTGTGCAACCTCTCGCCGCGCCGCGCCAGGGCCTTTGACCGCAGCATGCACCTGATCCGCGACCGCATCCGCGAACTATGCCCCGACCGGATCGTGAACTTCTACGAACTGCTCACCAGCCTGACCGTCCGCCGCTTCGGGATCCACATTCCGATGACGGGCATCGCCCACCAGTTTCTGCTCAACCACTCGCGCTATCCCTTCGCCCGTCACACCGGCATCCAGGGGCGGCTGCTGCGGCTTCATGCCCGACTGACGGCCTGCGGATGTTCGGAACTGCTGGCCCTCTCGTTCCGGCCCGACGAGGCCGACACTCGCCACCACATCCGTGTCGTCCCCCCGCTGCTGCGCCGCGAAGCCCTCAGCGGCGTTTCGTCGAACGGGGATTTCATTCTCGGATACATGGTCAACAACGGCTTTGCACGCGATCTGCGCAGCTGGTGCGGCAACCATCCCCAATGTTCCGTCCACGTCTTCTGGGACCATCCGCTCTCGCCCGAGACGTGGCACGCCGAGGGGCGTCTGGTTCTTCACCGACTCGACGACCGGCTTTTTCTCGACATGATGCGCAGCTGCCGGGGCTACGTCACCACGGCCGGATTCGAATCGGTCTGCGAGGCGATGTACCACGGCAAGCCGATGATGCTCATCCCGGCCCACATCGAACAGCGGATCAATGCCGCCGATGCAGCCGCCTCGGGGGCCGGCATTACGGCCGATCGTTTCGACCTGGACCGATTCAACGCCTTTCTCGCCTGCCGGCCCCAACCCGATCCGGGGTTCCGCCGCTGGGTCGACTCGGCCGAAGGGCTTTTTCTGCAACTTCTGACCCGATCGTAAAATCCCGATATGGACTATTCGTTCAACAACCGCGAGTTGAGCTGGCTCTCGTTCAACGAACGGGTTCTGCAGGAGGCGCAGGACCCGAGCGTTCCGCTGCTCTCGCGCCTGCAGTTCCTGGGCATCTATTCCAACAACCAGGATGAATTTTTCCGGGTCCGCATCGCCAACCTGATGCGGCTGAAGCGTTCGCGCAAGCAACGCAACCGACAGCTGCTTGGCGGATATACCCCGGCCGCCCTGCTCGAGGCGGTGAGCCGCCGGGCCGACCGCGGGCAGGAGCTTTTCGTCTCGACCTATCGCGACATTCTCCGCCGGATGGAGGCGTGCGGCATCCGCGTCGTCGACGAAAAACACCTCTCCGAGTCGCAGCAGCGTTTCTGCCGCGACTACTTCGCCACGGTGGTCTCGCCGCGTCTCGTGCCCCTCATCCTGCGCAAATCGGTCAAGATTCCCTTCCTTCCCGACGGAAACGCCTATCTGGGCGTGAAGATGACCTGCGACGAGGAGCGTTCGCCCCGCTATGCCGTCGTCTGCATTCCGGTCAGCTCGGCCTGTCCGCGTTTCGTCGTGCTCCCCTCCGAGGAGGGGTACAGCGACGTGATCTTTCTCGACGACGTGATCCGCCTGATGATCGACGACATCTTCTTCATGTTCACCTACGACCGGATCTCGGCCCATACGTTCAAGATCATGCGAGACGCCGAACTGACGATCGACGACGACGTCTCGAAGAGTCTCTTCGAACGCATTGCCGAAGGGGTCGAGGAGCGTCGCTACGGCTCTCCGATCCGCCTGATCTACGACCGTCAAATGCCGCAGGATCTGCTCGACGTACTGGTCGGCAAGCTGAAACTTAAACCCGAAATGCTGGCTCCGGGCGAACGCTACCACCTGATGAAGGATCTGATGAAGTTTCCGCGGGTGCGTCCCGAGCTGCTCACGGCCAATCCCGAGCCGCTGCACCATCGCGACATTCACCCCTTCCAGAGCATTCTGAAGGTGGTGCGGCGCCGCGACCTCTTTCTCAACTACCCCTACCACCCGTTCCAGCACTTCATCGACTTTCTGCGCGAGGCGGCGATTGATCCGCGCGTCGAGAGCATCTTCATCACGCTCTACCGCACGGCCGAACACTCGAAGGTGATCAACGCCCTGGTCAACGCCGCCCGGAACGGCAAACAGGTGGCCGTGCTCGTCGAGTTGAAGGCGCGCTTCGACGAGGAGCAGAACATCGAACACACCGATCTGCTCCAACGCGAAGGGGTGCGCATCCTGCATACGATCGAGGATCTGAAGGTGCACAGCAAGATCGTGCTCATCGAGCGTCACGAAGGATCGGGCCTGCGCGGCTACGCCTACATCGGCACCGGGAACTTCAACGAGGATACGGCGCGCATCTACAGCGACTACGGTCTGCTGACGGCCCATCGGGGCATTGTCGAGGATGTGCGCAACGTCTTCGGCTTTCTGATGAACAGCCACAAGCGCTACCGCTACAAGCACCTGCTGGTCTCGCCCTACTACATGCGCGACGCCTTCACCGAACTCATCGACCGCGAGATCCGCAATGCCCGCAAGGGCCGTCCGGCCTACATCCGGGCCAAGTGCAACTCGCTGACCGACGAGCGGATCATCGAACGCCTCTACGAGGCCGGGCGAGCCGGCGTGGAGATCCGGCTGATCGTGCGCGGGGCCTGCTGCCTGCAGCCTGCGGTCCAGGGGATGAGCGACCGCATCCGGGCCATCAGCATCGTGGACAAGTACCTCGAACACGCCCGGCTCTACCTCTTCGCCAACGGCGGCGACGAGGTGGCCTACATCGGATCGGCCGACTGGATGTCGCGCAACCTCGACCGGCGGGTCGAGGTCTGCACACCGATCCTCGACCGGCAGATTCTGCAATGTCTCCACCGGGTCTTCGACCTGCAGTGGGCCGACAACGTCAAGGCCCGCGACCTGGCCGACCAAGAGCATAACCCCCATATTGAAGCGGCTCCCGGAGCCGAACGCCTCCGCAGCCAGACCGCCCTCTACGACTTTTACAAGGAACAGGAAAAATGATGAATCGAGAGACTTTCGGAGCCATCGATATCGGCTCGAACGCCATCCGGCTGCTGATCGACTATGTGGAACAATACGAGGATCAGCGTACGGAGTACAAGAAGGCTGCCTTCGTGCGGGTTCCCGTCCGTCTGGGCGACGACGTCTTCCTGCGGGGGCATATCGGCAACGACCGTGCCGAGGCGCTGTGCGACGCCATGCAGGGATTTGCGGCGCTGCTCCGGGCCTACGGCGTGCGCGACTACCGCGCCTGCGCCACCAGTGCCATGCGCGAGGCGGCCAACAGCCGCGACATTCTCGAACGCGTGCGGCTTCGCAGCGGCATCACGGTCGAGACGATCAGCGGCGAAGAGGAGGCCGAGACGATCTTTGCGGCCGGGGGACTCAAGGAGCGTCTCGATCCGACGAAAAGCTACCTTTATGTCGACGTGGGCGGCGGCAGCACCGAGATCGTCGTCTACGCCCTGGGGCGGAAACAGGCGGCCGAATCGTTCCGCCTCGGGACGGTCCGCATCCTGAGCGGGGCGACCGACCCGGCCGAATGGAAACGGTTCGAGGAGTGGCTGGTCCGAATGGCCGAGGCCTACCGTCCGACGGTCATCATCGGTTCGGGCGGCAACATCAACAAGGTGCACAAGCTGCTCGAAAAGCGGTCCCGGGAAGCGATCCGCGCCAAGGAGCTCACGGCCCTCTATGAGCGGCTGCGGAGTCTGAATGTCGTGCAGCGCATGGAGCAGTTCTACCTGAATCAGAGCCGGGCGGAGGTGATTGTTCCGGCTCTTGGGATCTTCACCGACGTGACACGCCTCTGCCGGATCGGGACGATCGATGTTCCGCGACAGGGACTGGCCGACGGCATCATCCGACAACTTTACCGCCAATATAATCTCCCATACCGGTAAACCATGGAAGAGCACAATCGCCCGCTTGCGGAAAAAGCCCGTCGCATCGACCGCGAATTGCGCACCGCAGGTTGCATCACCCTCGCCGAGCTGTCCGCCCGGACGACACTCACCGCCGAGGAGCTTCTGCCGGCACTCGGCTGGCTGGCCTGCAAGGGGAGGGGGCGATTCGTCTTGACAAGGAGACGATCCATGCGCTGCAGTCGGAATTTTATTTCTGAGTGGGTGGCAACCGGACAAAAATTTCTATCTTTGTCTGTAACTACCCTACTAAAACGACCGACCGATGAACCGAACCGCACGATGGCTGCTTCTGCTGCCCCTGCTGCTGAACCTCTCCTGCCGACAGACGGCACCGCTCGATACCTGCATCATTCCGCAACCGCAAGAGACTGAACCGCTCGGCGGCGTGCTGAATCTCGAACGCCCGCTCCATGTCGAGATCGAATCTCCCGACTCGGAGGCCCTTGCCGCCTGGATCATGACCACCGGCCTTCCGCTTGCCGATCCGAGCCGGGAGGGACAACCGGTCCGTTTTCCGCAACTGCGGCTGGCCTGCAGCGACGACGCCTCACTGCCCGAATCGGAGGAGGGCTACCGGCTCGAGATCACGCGCCGCGGCGTGGAGATCCTCTCGCGGGGCGAAGCGGGCCTCTTTTACGGTCTGCAAACGCTGCAGCAGCTCTATGATCACTACGGCGCGGAACTTCCCTGCCTGCGGATCACCGATGCACCGCGCTTTCCGTACCGGGGCCTGCACCTCGACGTGTCGCGACACTTTTTCGACAAGGAGTTCGTCAAGAAACAGTTGCGGATGATGGCCCGCCTGAAGCTGAACCGCTTCCACTGGCATCTGACGGACGGAGCCGGCTGGCGGATCGAGATCGACCGCTATCCGCAGCTGACCGACGTGGCAGCCTGGCGTCGCGGCGCGACGTGGCAGCAATGGCGCGACGGCGGCCACCGCTACTGTCGGCGCGACGATCCGGAAGCCTCGGGCGGCTACTACACGAAAGCCGACATCCGCGAGGTGGTGGCTCTGGCCGATTCGCTGCATATCACCGTGATTCCCGAGATCGAGATGCCCGCCCACTCGGAGGAGGTGCTGGCGGTCTATCCGGAACTCAGCTGCACGGGCAAACCCTATGCGACGGGCGACTTCTGCATCGGCAACGAGGCGACATTCGAATTTTTGGAACATGTTCTCACGGAGGTCATGGAGCTCTTCCCCTCGGAGTGGATCCACATCGGAGGCGACGAAGCCTCGAAGCAGGGCTGGAAGAGTTGTCCGAAATGCCGGGAACGGATGCGCCGCGAGGGGCTCCACGACGTCGACGAGCTGCAGAGCTACGCCGTCCACCGCATCGGGCGCTTCCTGACGGAGCACGGGCGGCGGCTGATCGGCTGGGACGAGATTCTCGACGGCGGGCTGGCCCCCGATGCGGTAGTCATGTCGTGGCGCGGCGAGGAGGGGGGACGCCGTGCGGCGGCTGCGGACCACGAGGTGGTGATGACCCCGGGGTCGCACTGCTACTTCGACGGCTACCAGGACGATCCCACCACCGAGCCGCAGGCCTTCTCGGGCTATCTGCCGCTGCGCAAGGTCTACGCGTACGATCCGGCGCCGGATGCGATGCCCGGCCGCGAATGGATCCGGGGCGTGCAGGCCAACCTCTGGACCGAATACATCCCGACCCCCGAACAGGCTGAATACATGCTCTACCCGCGTCTCTTCGCGCTGGCCGAGGTAGCGTGGAGCCAACCCGGGCAGAAGGATTTCGACGATTTTCACCGCCGGGCGCTCGACCTCACCGAGCGGATCCGCCGGGCAGGCTATAACGCCTTCGACCTCGCACACGAAGCGGGCGAACGCCGCGAATCGCTCACCGAGACGGATCATCTGGCCCGCGGCTGCCGGGTCGACTACGCCACACAATGGCGGGATCAGTATGCGGCCGGCGGAGAGACGGCTCTGACCGACGGCCTGCGCGGTTCATGGAGTTACGGTACGCGCTGGCAGGGATTTCTCGATGATATTGACGTGACGATTGATCTTGGCACGACGAAGCCTCTGCACGAGATCACGGCGGACTTCATCCAGTGGTTTTCGGCGTGGGTATGGCTTCCGGTGCGGGTTGAGATTACGGTTTCGGACGACGGCCGCGAATTCCGCACGCTGGCCACCCTGACGAACGACTACCCCGAAGAGGCCGAACGCCCCGAATACCGTGCCTTCGGCTGGCAGGGCGAGGCCCGGGGGCGTTATGTCCGCTACCGCGCCTGGCGCAACGACCGTCCGGGCGGCTGGCTCTTCACCGACGAGATCATCGTCCGCTGATCCGCCCCCCCGACGTCCCGACACCCCGACACCCGACACCCCGACACCCCGACCAACAGAGCGCCGGCCCCGGAGATCACCGGAGCCGGCGCTTTTCGTTCGTCAGCCCTGCCCTCCGGCACAGCCGACCATCGCGTAACGGCAACGCCTATCCGACGTACTCGTAACCCAGCCGGTCAATGGCCGCAATGATCTTCTTCGGGTCGAACGTTCCCTCGACGTGAGCCGTTCCAGCCGCCAGATCGACCTCGACCGACGTCACACCCTCGACCTGCGACAGCCCCCGTTCGACGTTGGCCTTGCAGTGGTTGCACATCATGCCTTTGATCTTGAACGTGTTTTTCATATCCGTATTGGTTTTGGTTTTGCGATAGCGCTTGAAGAGAGCCGCGGCGAGCAGCACGACGAAGAGGATGCTCGATGCGACCTGCCACCAGGGAGTGGCCGCGGCATGCGAACAATGACCGGCCATCATCGTCGACTGCAGGGGCTGAAACCACTCGGCAGGCAGCAGCGTGTCGATCGCCAAACCGAAACCGATGGCCCCGACGATGATGGCCGTCAGATAGAGCAGCAGCGTGCGGCGTCCGAGGACCTTTCCGATGACCAGAATGGCGGCCATGTTCGTGGCCGGACCGGCCATCAGCAGCACGAGCGCGGCACCGGGCGAAAGACCCTTGAGCATGAGCGCCGCCGCAATGGGCACCGAACCCGTGGCGCAGAGATACATCGGGATCGCGAGCGCCAGCACGAGCAGCATGCCCCACAGCGGGTGCTGCGCCGAGACGGCAAAGAGGTCATCCGGCACGAAGATCGTAATGGCTCCGGCCAGCAGCAGCCCGATGACGAGCCAGCGGCCGATGTCCTGCATCATCTCGCCGAATCCGTAACGCAGCGCCGAGAGGCAGCGCCCGAGGAACGACAGCCGCTTCGGCGCTTCGGCGGAGGCGGTGCAGCTCAACGGAGCCTCGTCGCGGCAGGCAGCACCGACCAGCGCACCGCCGACCAGCGCCGTCGTGAAGGCCGCCACGGGGCGCACCAGCGCAAAGGGCAGGCCGAGCAGTCCGGCCGTTGCCAGAATGGAGTCGACACCGGTCTGGGGCGTCGCAATGAGGAACGAGACCGTGGCGGCCTTCGAGGCCCCCTCGCGGTGCATGGCCATGGCCGTGGGGATCACCCCGCACGAACACAACGGCAACGGCACGCCGAACAGGGCGGCCAGCGCCACCGAGCGGAAGTTGTTGCGGGCCAGATAACGGGCATAGAACCGCCCGGGCACGAAAGCATGCAGCAACCCGGCAATCAGGAAGCCGAGCAGCAGATAAGGCGACATTTCGTTGAGCAGCGCCACGAACGGCATGAGATACTCCTGCATGAGAATCGGTAGTTTTTACGCCGCAAAGATAACCAACCCTCTCCGCCGCGGTGTTACAGATTTCCCGATATTCGTTACAGGATTTTTCGAGGGAGAGAGCCATCGGGGCACTTTCCCTGACGAAGCCCCGCACGCCGCCCTTCACGATGCGCCGACCGCCATGAATGGCCCGACGCCACCACCCGAAACCGATCGACGCTATACCTTGTCGAGCGTCTGCCTTCGTCCGCCGCCCGACTGCCGGTATCGGCTCGGGGTCAACCCGGTGACCTGCTTGAACTGGGCGCTCAGATGGGCGACGCTCGAATAGCCGAGCCGGAAGGCGATCTCGGCCAGCGGGAGTTCGTCGTAGACGAGCAGCTCCTTGACGCGTTCGATCTTCTGGGCGATGAAATACTTCTCGACCGTACGGCCCTCGGTCTCGGAGAAGAGGGCGCTGATCTGACGGTAGTCGACGCGCAGCCGCTCCTGCAGATAGTCCGACAGCCGCACGTCGGGCACCACCTCCGAACCGCGCACCAGTTCGATCACGGCACGCTTGATGGCCTCGATCAACCGTTCGCGCCGATCCTCCAACAGTTCGAAGCCCAACGCCTCGAGCCGTGCGGCCAACTCGGCCTTGCGTTCGGACGACAACTCCCCCACGATCTCGGCCTCGCCCAGCCGGACCGATACAACCCGGCAGCCGAACCGTTCGAGTTCGGTGCGGACGACCATCACGCAGCGGTCGCAGACCATGTTTTTGATGCGCAGTACCACGTCGGCAAAGATAGGGAAAACCTCCGAAAAAAACGAGCGGCGGCCCAACCGAAGTCCGACCACCGCCCGCAGCCCGCCGTATGGAGCCATCCGGAGCCGTTCGGAGCATTTAGCGACCCGTCACCCGCATATAACGGGCCATCGCCGTACGATAGGCGGCAAAGGCCGACGTCAGGTTGTTCCGACTTTGGGTGTAGAGGGTTTCGGCATCGAGCAGATCGGTCAGCGGAGCGGTTCCTGCCTGATAGAAATTGCGGTTCTCGCGCAGGTTCTCCGTTGCGGAGTCGACCGAACGCCGGGCCAGCACAATCTGGGCATAAGCCTCCTGCAGGTCGCTCCACGACTTTTCGATCTCCACGGCCAGCATTTCACGGGCCTGCAGACGGTCGTTTTCGGCCTGGTCCTCGCGGATCCGGGCCTTTTTCAGAGCATGAGCCCCGCCCTACCACGCGGAGATCGGCACCGACACCTGGGCAAAAACCATCCCGTCGTCGACATCCTTCTCCGTCATGTTGTAGTAGAGATACCCGGCCCCGACACCGACCGTCGGCAAGCGCTTGCCGCGCTCCATGCGCGTCTGGTATCTCTGTGCCTCAACGTTCTTTTCGGCCAATTGATACTCGACCCTCCGGTCGACGGCCTCGATGGTCGAGAGGTTGTCCTTCAGGGCGACGATCTGCCAGTAATAGGTATCGGTCTGCTCGCGCACCTCGCCTTCGGTTTTCCGCACCTGCAGTCGCCCGACCTCCTCGCCCAGGCATGCAAGTTTGTTGCCGTTGACGATTTTCAGGCCGGCGAACACGGGCTGAACGGCCGTCACACAGCCGAACATGCTGCGCTTGACTATCGAGATCGGCAGATTCATCGTCCCCATCTGGGGGATCGTCAGCCCGGAATCGGCCTGCACCAGCCCGTGCTGAGCCTGGAAGGCGCCGCCCGAAGCGGAGATCTGCGGGAAATAGTTCGTCAAGGCCTCGCGACGGGTCTGCAGGGCAGCCTCGAGATCGAAGCGTGCATCTTGCAGCGTGCGGTTGTGCTCGACGGCGGCCTGACGGCACTCCTCAAGCGTGAGGCTCCGGGCCCCGGCCTGCCCGATGGAAAGAAGGCCCGCCGTCAAAAAGAGAGCTATGAATCGTGTTTTCATCACTACTTGTAGATTTTGGAATAGAGAACCGGAAGAATCGTCACCACGAGGATCAGCGACCCGATGCCGCCGGCAAAGATCGTCACGCCGACCGGCGCCCAGAAACTGCTGCCTCCGAACATCATCGGCACCACGCCCACGGCCGTCGTGGCCGTCGTCAGGAAGATGGGCACCATGTGGCGCTTGCCGGCGTCGTAGGCGGCCAGACGCGCCGACCAGTGGCACGTTTTGCGCTTGTCTTCGGCGTGCTGATACATCAGGATGACGTTGCGCACGATCATGCCCAGCAGCGTGATGAATCCCAGCACGGAGGTCAGGCCGATCGTGAAGCCGGCGATCCACAACCCCACCATCGCCCCGAACAGACAGAGCGACATGGCGGCCATGATGACCAGCGAGATGGCCAGTCCGCAGATAATCGGCGGGAGGGTCTCCTCATCGAATTCGCGGGCACCTCCCACCTCGGTTGCAACCCCTTGCGGCAAGCGGAGTTCGTTGTCGATCACGCTACGGATCTCGGCCGTTTTCCACATGGCATTGACGCCGCGCTGGAGATCGGCCGAAACGGTGATGCAGCGCATTCCGTTACGGTGGACAATCTTCGACTCGCTCCAGCGGGGTTCGACCGAGGCGATCTGGCGCAGGGGGGGGGCACTCACGCCTGGGACGAGCGACGAGACATACGTATCGGCGACATCCGACAGCGAGCGTTCACCGTCGCAGTCTTCGTTTTTCAGCACAACGGGCACCTTGTAGTCTCCCTCCCAGACCGCCCCGACGGCCACATCGCCGGCCGCAAGAGCCAGATTGGCGGCCGTCATCGTGCGCGTGACGCCCAACTGGGCGGCCGTCACGGGATCGAGCGTCACCTCGGCAATAGCCCGCGGCTCCTCGTAATCGGAGTGGATCCACTGCAGGCCGTCGACAGCGCGCATGCGATCCATCAGACGTTCGGCGGCCACGTGCAGCGAATCGAGGTCATCGCCGTAAAAGCGGAACTCGAGCGAGGGGACATTCTGGTAGTCCAGCTGCTTGAACTTGACGTAAGCCTCGGGGAAACGGTCGGCCCAGCGGTCGGCATACTCGTCGAGGACCTCCTCCGTGGCCTCGATCGACACGGTGTTGACGATAAACTGCGCAAAGTTTTTTCCGGCGATCTGCGGGGCATAGCTCATCTGGAAGCGGGGCGACGAACAGCCTACGAACGACGTGACGGACTTTACCCGATCGTCGGCACGCAGCATCCGGTAGAGGTTCTGCACACGGTCCGTCAGCGAGACCTTACCCTCCGGACGGGGTTGCACGACCGGGATGATCAGCACCTCGAGGAAGGGGATCACCAGCACGGCCAGCAGCAGCGAGACCATCAGATTGATCGTCACCGTCCAGGGGAAGAAATTCAGGAAGTCGCGGAACATGCCCGACAAGGTGAAGAGCAGCGGATAGAAGATCATGCAGATGCAGACCGTCGCCAGCAGCAGCGAGGGGAAGAACTCGCGGGCGCTCTCGACGGCGGCATACCAGCGCGAATAGCCTCGTCCGAGGTAGTCGAGATAGCCGTCGATGACGACGATCGAGTTGTCGACGATCATTCCCAGCACGACGATCAGAGCGGCCAGCGTCACCGTGTTGAACGGGATGCCGCACAGATACATCACCCCGATGGAGATGAACGTCGACAGGGGGAATGGTGATGGCGGCCACCAGCGCCACGACTCCGGCCGGCAGCTGGGCCTTGAACGAGACGAGGCCGTGTTTGATCTTCGACCAGACTTCGTCCTTGTTGTTGACATCGTCGTTGAGTTCGACCATCACGTAACACATGCCGTTCTGCGACGTGGAGGTGGCCTTGTGGCGTTTGACCTCCTTGTAGGTCATCAGGAACTGTTCGAGGGGCCTGGCCAGCTGCTGCTCGACCTCTTCGGAGGTAGCGCCGGGATAGAGGCCGACGACCACCCCCTGGCGGATCGTATACTCGGGGAACTCCTGCTTGGGAATGCGCGCCAGTGCATAGATTCCGAAGAGGAACAGACAGCCGATGATGAGGAACGTGATGCGGAAGTTCCGCATGGCCCAGGCTATGACGTTGTTCGAGCTTTTCATTGCAGTACGACTTTGGAACCCTGACCGATCTTCTGCATGCCGTCGACAACGATGCGGTCACCCTCCCGGAGGTCCTCTTCGATCACGACGCCGTTTTCGACGAAGCGTCCCGTGCGGACATCGGCCCTGACGACCGAATCGCCCTGGACACGCCATACGAAACGGGCACCGTTGCCGGCCTGCTGTACGGCCCTCACGGGCACGGCGATCTCCTCGAGGGCCGTTGCGGGCGTCACCGCCACGCGACAAACCATTCCGGGAAGCAGCCGTCCGTCGCGGTTGCCCAACGACGCGCGTACGTCAGCTGCTGCAGACGCTGCGATGCATCGCGGGCCTGTCCGAAAGCGGCCCTGGCGGCCTCGAAGGTCTGGCGGGCCGAGGTAGGATCGAGTTCGGCCAGCAGTTCGCCTTTTCGGATACGGGTGCCCCCGTCGGCACAGACTCTCATCAGGGTTCCCGCGACGGGGAAACTGAGAGCAGCGGAGTTCTGCTCCTCGATCACACCCACATAAATACCGGCATTGATGTCCTCGCGGGGTTCGACGACAAGGGATTCGTCGAGGAGGAGCAGCCGGCCGCCAGCAGGAGCAGGGCTCCAAAAACAGCACGTTTCATATCGAAGAAATTTTTTACATTGGATTTTGGTGCAAAGGAAGGTTTTTCGGGGAGAAGGGGAAAGGCCGACCCATTGTTTTTTGTTCCAAAGGTTCGATCCGGATCACTGCCGACCTGAAACATTGCACGCTGGTCTCCCACACGATGTTTGTCTGCCCGCCGGGCCGGATCGTCCAGGTGGAGTCGCAGGAAAAGGCTTCCGTATTCCTTATATTGTGTGAAGAGGAGTTCATCAACCGGATCCACATCGACATGAAACAACTTCTGCACCTGTTCATGGCGGTTCGCGAGCATCCGTATCTGACCTTGAGTGACGAGGAGTGGTCGGACATCACGCGTTCACTCGAAGAGATCTCCGGCGAATGGCATCGGCAGCGTCGCGATTCGCTGTCGGAGGAGATTCTGCTCACGCTTTTCCGGGCCCTGGCCTACCGGATCTGCCGGGCGATCGACGACCAGCTCGGGCAACGTTCCGGCGACAAACAGGCCAAAGATACGGCCCGCGGCCGCAATGCCTTCTATTTCAACACATTCATCGAGGAGCTTTCGCGCAACTACATGCAGGAGCGCAGCGTGGGCTTTTACGCCGAGCGGCTCCATCTGACCCCGAAATACCTCACGACGCTGCTGCGCACCACGACCGGCCGCACGGCCACGGAATGGATCGATGAATATGTGGTTCTCGAAGCGAAAAACCTGCTGAAGTACTCGACCATGAACATCCAGGAAATCGCCTACTACCTGCACTTTTCGAACCAGTCGTTTTTCGGCAAATATTTCAAGCAGCATACCGGCATGACCCCGTCGGCCTACCGGTCGATCAAATAGACGAGGAAGCATTTTTCGGGAGTCATCTGCCCAAAAATTTCTATCTTTACGGCCGAAAAAACTACCGTCATGAAAAGCCTGCTCACCACACTCAAGGGACACCCGACGCTCAAGGCGGAGACGACCTACTCGATTCTCTTCACCATCGGCTTCTGTCACCTGCTGAACGACATGATCCAGTCGGTCATCCCGGCCATGTATCCGATCTTCAAGGAGAGCTTCGGCTTCACCTTTGCCCAGATCGGCCTCATCACGCTGGTATTCCAGATCACCTCGTCGATCTTCCAGCCCTTCGCCGGGCTCTATGCCGACCGCCATCCGCAACCCTACTCGCTCTCGCTGGGGATGTGCCTTTCGCTGGCGGGGCTTGTGGCGCTCTCCTTCACCTCGGCCTACGGGGCCATTCTCGCCACGGTAGCCCTCATCGGCGGAGGCTCGTCGGTCTTCCATCCCGAGGCTTCGCGGGTAGCCCAGTTGGCCTCGGGCGGCCGCAAGAGTCTGGCACAGTCGATCTTTCAGGTCGGCGGCAACGGCGGTGCCGCCATCGGGCCGCTGCTGGCGGCACTGATCGTCCTGCCCTACGGCCAACACGCCGTGGGATGGTTTGCCGGCGCAGCGCTGCTGGCCGCCGTGCTGCTGTTGCGCGTAGGCAACTGGTACAGCCTGATGCTCACGGGGCCGAATACACCGCTCCGCAACCGGACGATCACCCCTTGCACGCTTCCGCGCACGAAGATCCGCCATGCGATGTGGATCCTCGTCGTAATGATCTTCTCGAAGTACTTCTACACGTCGTGCATGACGAGCTACTTCACTTTCTTTCTGATCGACCGTTTCGGCGTCACGGTCCAGCAGTCTCAGCTGTGCCTGTTCGCCTATCTGGCGGCCTTCGCCACCGGGACACTGCTGGGCGGTTTTCTGGGCGACCGCTACGGGCGCAAATACGTCATTCTGTTTTCGATCTTCGGCGCGGCGCCCTTTGCGCTGGCGCTGCCCTACCTGAATCTCTTCTGGACCATCACGATGTCGATTCTCGTCGGGCTGATCATCGCCTCGGCCTTCTCGGCGATTCTGGTCTATGCCACCGATCTGATGCCGGACAAGGTGGGGATGATCTCGGGGATCTTCTTCGGACTGATGTTCGGACTGGGCGGTATCGGCTCGGCCTTTTTCGGATGGCTGGCCGACTATACGAGCATCGAGTTCATCTTCCGGGCCAGTTCCTACCTGCCGCTGCTGGGCATCATCGCCATGCTGCTGCCGGACATACGCCCCGCGGCGGGTCCCGGATTACAGACCACTGAACATACAACCCACTAACTGAATATGAAACACATGAGACGTATCACCTTGCTGCTGCTCTTTGCAGCGGGGCTTGCGCTTCCGACGCAGGCCGAACCCGTCACGTTGAAACTGATCTCCTGCAATTTGCGCAACAGCGGCGCCGACGATGGAGCGAATTCGTGGCAATACCGCCGGGAAGCCACTCCGCGGATGTTGTCCGAGGAGGCACCGGATCTGTTCGGCGTCCAGGAGGCGCTGGCCGACCAGCTTCAGTTTCTCGATCAAGCGTGCCCGGCCTACGCGCGCGTAGGAGTCGGCCGTGACGACGGCGCCACCCGCGGCGAGACAATGGCGATCTACTACCTGCGCGACCGGTTTGAACTGCTCGACAGCGGCACCTTCTGGCTGAGCGAGACGCCGGATCAGGTATCGCGGGGATGGGACGGAGCCTGCAACCGTACGGCCACGTGGGTTCACCTGCGCGACAAGGCATCGGGGAAGAGCTTCTTCTATTTCAACACGCATCTGGATCACCGCGGAAGCATGGCACGCGAGCTGGGAATAGCACTGCTGACCGAAAAAATCCGAGAGATAGCGGGCCGGAAATCGGCCGTTGTTCTGGGTGGAGATTTCAATTCGTCAACCGAAAGTCCGATCTTCAAGCCCCTGAACCGATGGATGAAGTCAGCCCGCGCAAAAGCCAAACAGACAGACAACAAGGGAACCTATAACGGATACGGGGCAGCGCCCGATACGATTGTCATCGACCACCTCTACTTCCGGGGTCGGATGCATTGCGAACGCTTCGTCACGCTCGACGGCAACTACGGCGTGCCCTACCTCTCGGACCACTACCCGATCGAGATCGTTTTCACACTCTGAGATCGCAGCCGCAGCCTGCCGCGCATCATCGGATCACGCGTTACGGTTGTCCTTGCGACAAAAACCCCGGTCACACATGCGACCGGGGTTTTCTCATGCCTGTGGACCGGAAGGCGGCCGTATCCACTTCCCGGGCCCGGGCACCCTCCACCTTGGAACCGGCTTTTAAGCCGGCGCCCCTAGAACCGGTCTCTTAGACCGGTGCCGCGGAGAAAGACCTGCCGAATCAACGGCGTCTGATAGGCATAGGAGAAGAACTCTACGGAGGGCATGAGCCGCGTCACGAAGAAGTTGGCCACCTTACCGGGGGTGATGCTCCCGAAGTCGCGACTCAGCCCCATGGCACAGGCACCGTTGAGCGTTGCGGCGTGAATGGCCTCGGCCGGCGTCATCCGCATGCGGATCGAGGCCAGCGAGACCACCATGCGCATGTTCCCCGAAGGCGACGATCCGGGATTGTAGTCCGAAGCCAGCGCCACGGGCAGCCCGGCAGCGATCATCTCCCGGGCCGGAGGATAACTCATCCCGAGGAAGAAGGCGGCCCCGGGCAGCAGCGTAGGCATCGTCTGCGAACCGCGCAACGCCTCGATCTGGGCCCGGCCGGCCCGCTCGAGATGGTCGACCGAGAGGGCGCCGCACGCAACACCGACCTCGACACCGCCCGAAGCGGCCAACTCGTCGGCATGAATCTTCGGCCGCAGACCATACTGACGACCGACAGCAAGAATGCGCCGTGTCTCGTCCACCGTGAAGAAACCCTCGTCGCAGAAGACATCGACAAAATCGGCCAACCCCTCGCGGGCCACCGCCGGGATCATCTCCCGACAGACCAGATCGACATACTCCCCCTGCCGGCCGCGATAGGCCCGCGCCACGGCATGGGCCCCGAGAAACGTGGCCCGCACTTCGAGAGGTGCCGTCTGGCGGATGCGGCGAATGACGCGCAGCATCTTCAGCTCGTCCTCGGTAGAAAGGCCGTAGCCGCTCTTGATCTCCACACAGCCGGTCCCCATGGCGATAATCTCCCACACGCGTTCCATAGCTTGCCGGTAAAGCTCCTCCTCGGAGGTGGCGTGCAGCCGGTCGGCCGAATTGAGAATCCCGCCTCCGCGCCGGGCAATCTCCTCGTAGGAGAGGCCGTGGATCTTGTCGAGAAACTCCTGCTCGCGGCTTCCGGCATAGACCAGATGGGTGTGCGAATCGCAGAACGAGGGAAAGAGCATTCCGCCTTCGGCATCGACCTCTTCATCGGCCGTGACACCGTCCAGCGAAGCCATTTCGCCGAAAGCGGCGATCCGCTCTCCCTCGACCAGCAGCCAGGCGTCGGCCAGTGTTTCGAGCCGATCCATCTCCGCACCGCAGATCCGCAGCCGTTCCTCGGGCTGAATGCCAACCACGCGGCCGATGTTCTTGACCAACAGCCGTTTCATCGTTCTTCACGCAGAAATTCCACCGAAGCGGCAATGTGGCGATACATCACCTGATCGTTGTCAATGAAGGGGACCCGCTGCCGATAATCAGCGAGCATCTGCTCCAAGGCAGGCGACGTGCGGGCGGGACGCCGGAACTCGATGGCCTGCGCGGCATTGAAAAGTTCGATGGCCAACACGCGCTCCGTGTTACCGACCACGCGCCAGAGTTTCGTGGCGGCGTTCGAACCCATGCTGACGTGATCCTCCTGCCCCTGCGACGAGGGAATCGAGTCGACCGACGCCGGCATGCACAATCCTTTGGTCTGACTGACGATCGACGCCGCGGTATACTGCGGGATCATGAAACCGCTGTTCAGACCGGGATTGGCCACCAGGAACTTCGGCAGCTCGCGGGCTCCGGAGATCAGCTGATAGGTCCGCCGCTCGGAGATGTTGCCCAACTCGGCCAGCGCAATGGCCAGAAAATCCATCACCAGCGCAATGGGCTGTCCGTGGAAGTTGCCGGCCGAGACAACCATGTCCTCCTCGGGGAAGACCGTCGGGTTGTCCGTCGGGGAGTTGATCTCGGTTTCAAGCACGCCGGCCACATAGTCGATCGTGTCCTTCGAGGCGCCGTGTACCTGCGGCATACAGCGGAACGAATAGGGATCCTGCACGTGCTTCTTCGGACGCGCGATCAGCTCGCTGCCCTCCAGCCAGTGGCGGATAGCGCGGGCGGTGATGAGCTGCCCCTTGTGGGCGCGGATCTTGTGCACCTCGTCGCAGAAGGGCTCGATGCGGCCGTCGAAGGCATCGAGCGAGAGGGCTCCGATGCGGTCGGCCCACTCGCTCAGCCGCTGTGCGGCGAGCACCGACCAGACACCGTAGGCACTCATGAACTGCGTACCGTTCAACAGCGCCAACCCCTCCTTCGACTGCAGCTCGACGGGCTTCCAGCCCAACTCCTCGAGCACTTCGCCGGCGGGTCTCACACGCCCTTCGCACTCGACTTCGCCCAAACCGAGCAACGGCAGACTCATGTGGGCCAGCGGAGCCAGATCGCCCGAGGCACCCAGCGAACCCTGCTGATAGATCACAGGCAGGATATCGCGGTTGAAAAACTCGACGAGCCGTTCGACCGTTGCCAGCTGCACACCCGAATAACCGTACGCCAGCGACTGAATCTTAAAGAGCAGAATCAGACGGACGATCTCCGAAGGGACGCGTTCGCCCGTACCGCAGGCGTGCGACATGACCAGATTTCGCTGCAGCTGCGCCAGATCGTCGCCTCCGATCGAGATGTCACACAGCGACCCGAAACCGGTCGTAATGCCGTAAATCGGCTGATCGGGATTCTCCATCTTGCGATCGAGATACTCGCGGCAGCGGACAATGCGTCGCCGGGCATCCTCCGAGAGGTCGATCTTCAGGTGGCGTTCCATGATTTCGCGGACGCGGGCCAGCGTCAGCCGCTCCGCCGAGATATGATGATGTTCCATATCAAATAATCGTTGTTACTCGTTTTTGTTCAATGCGTTGCGCACCAGTTCGTCGTCGGCCGCATGGGGCATCGTCACCTGCAGATCGGGCGTACGCTCCATCTGACGGCGGATGGTGGCCTGTGCCCCCTCGTTACGAGCCCAGCTGCGGCGGGCGATGCCGTTATTGACATCCCAGAAGAGCATCTCGCGGATTCTCCGCTCAGCCTCCGGCGAACCGTCGATCACCATGCCGAAGCCGCCGTTGATCACTTCGCCCCAGCCCACGCCGCCGCCGTTGTGGATCGAGACCCACGTGGCACCGCGGAACGAATCGCCGATGACGTTCTGCACGGCCATGTCGGCCGTCCGGTTCGAACCGTCGTAGATGTTGGCCGTCTCGCGGTAGGGCGAATCGGTGCCCGAAACGTCGTGGTGGTCGCGTCCCAGCACCACGGGAGCCGACAGACGCCCGTCGGCAATGGCACGGTTGAAGGCCAGCGCGATCTTCGTGCGCCCCTCACAGTCGGCATAGAGGATGCGGGCCTGCGAACCGACGACCAGATGGTTGCGCCCGGCCTCACGGATCCAGTGGATGTTGTCCTCCAGCTGACCGCGGATGTCGTCCGGGGCCGACATGCGAATGTCCTCGAGCACCTCGGCCGCCAGCAGGTCCGTCTGGGCGAGATCCTCCTCGCGACCCGACGTGCAGACCCAGCGGAAGGGGCCGAAACCGTAGTCGAAGAACATCGGGCCCATGATATCCTCAACGTAGGAGGGATAGCGGAACCGCCCCTCTCGGCCCATGACGGCGGCACCGGCCCTCGACGCCTCCAGCAGGAAGGCATTGCCATAGTCGAAGAAGTACATGCCGCGGGCGGCCAGTTTGTTGATGGCGTCGACCTGACGGCGCAGCGACTCCTGCACGCACTCGCGGAAGCGCACCGGCTCCTCGGCCATCATCTTGTTCGAGGCCTCGTAGCTCAGCCCGACGGGATAGTAGCCGCCGGCCCAGGGGTTGTGCAGCGACGTCTGGTCCGAGCCCAGATCGACCCGGATATCCTCGACAGCCAGCCGCTCCCACAGGTCGACCACGTTGCCCACGTAGGCCAGCGAAACGACCTCCCTCTGCTTGACAGCCTGGCGGATGCGCGGGATCAGTTCATCCAGATCGTCATGCAGTTCATCGACCCATCCCTGTTCGTAACGCTTCCGGGCGGCCTTGGGATTGATCTCGGCGATGACGGAGACCACCTGCGAGATATTGCCTGCCTTGGACTGGGCGCCCGACATGCCGCCCAGACCCGACGAGACGAACAGCATGCCGCGGGCATCGGTCTGCCCCGGTGCGAAGCGTTTGCGGGCGGCGTTCATCACCGTGATGGTCGTGCCGTGGACGATGCCCTGCGGGCCGATGTACATGTACGACCCGGCGGTCATCTGCCCGTACTGCGAGACGCCCATGGCATTCATGCGCTCCCAGTCGTCGGGTTTCGAGTAGTTGGGGATCACCATGCCGTTGGTCACCACCACGCGCGGAGCGTCGGGATGCGAGGGGAACAGCCCCAGCGGATGGCCCGAATACATGACCAGCGTCTGGTGGTCGGTCATCTCCGAGAGGTACTTCATCGTCAGCCGGTACTGGGCCCAGTTCTGGAACACGGCGCCGTTTCCGCCGTAGGTGATCAGCTCGTGGGGATGCTGCGCCACGCGCGGATCGAGGTTATTCTGGATCATCAGCATGATGGCCGCAGCCTGACGACAGCGAGCCGGATACTGGTCGATCGGACGGGCATACATCTCGTAGTCGGGACGCAGCCGGTACATGTAGATGCGGCCGTACCTGCGCAGCTCCCCGGCGAACTCCCGGGCCAACAGCGCATGGTGTTTGGCCGGGAAGTAGCGCAGGGCATTCTTCAGCGCCAACACCTTCTCCTCCTCCGTGAGGATATCCTTGCGCCTGGGCGCATGGTTGACCTGCCTATCATACGGTTTTGCGGCGGGCAGCCGGTCCGGAATCCCCGCGCGGATGTCGTTTTGAAACTCTTCCAATGTCATATTGAGATTCGTTTTTATGGTTATCGTTGATTTTCGGATTGGCCGGGATCCGAGACCCAAACCTCGGACGGAACTTTGCGGCCACGCGGCTGGCGAGACATTTCGTCCAAACGGCAGACGGACCTTACGGCCAGACTGTCGGCGGCATACCGTCAGCAGGGTGTATCGCCCGAACCGACTTCTGAATGTTGCCGCCAGAGCGTCACCCGCGAGTTGCCGCCCGAACCGTCTTCTGAATGTTGCCGCCAGAGCGTCACCCGGAAGT
This sequence comes from Alistipes megaguti, assembly GCF_900604385.1. Taxonomy (NCBI): domain Bacteria; kingdom Pseudomonadati; phylum Bacteroidota; class Bacteroidia; order Bacteroidales; family Rikenellaceae; genus Alistipes; species Alistipes megaguti. The sequence goes on from NZ_LR027382.1 coordinate 2,879,311, forward strand.
TGCCGCCCGAACCGCCGCCGGTCTGCCTGCTCCCGGCGTCTAACCGATCTTCTGCTCGACCAGCTCCAGCACCTCGGCTTCGAGTTCCGAGGCGCGGGCCGCCAGTTCGTCAGCCTCGCCGACCAGCGCCTCGGCCTTCGTGCGATCCTTCAGCCCGGCGGCGTTGATCCGCACGTTGAGTCGCGCCCCGTAGACCGCGCTGCGGGCCGCCAGCGCTCCGACACCTGCATCCGAGACCGAATTGGGGTTGCCCTCCGCGGCCATGGCCCGCACGATCGGAAAGACCTCCATGGCCGTCCGCATCGTGCGCAACGGCACCTCCGTGGCATAGAGCGTCGCCTCCTGCAGCGCCGCGCTGCGGGCCGCCCGCTCCTCGTCGGTCGACTTGGGCATGGCGAAGACCGCCATGATGCGGTTGAAGGCGGCCGTATCCTCGTCCACCAGGTGCAGGAGCTCCTGCATCAGCGTCTGCCCCCGCTCGGCCCAGTCGGAGAACTCCTCCCAACGGTCGTCCCAACCGGGCTTGTGGGCCGAGAGGTTGGCCACCATCGTGCCGAGCGCCGCCCCCAGCGCCCCCATATAGGCCGCAATCGAGCCGCCGCCCGGAGCCGGCGATTCGCTGGCCGTCTCCTCGGCAAACCCCTTGCAGGTCAGATCGACCAGCCGTTTCTTCCGATCCTCGGCCTCCAGCAGGTATTCGATCACCTTCTCCTCGGGTTTGAAAGGTTTCAGATCGTCGAGCCCCATCGACTTGACGGCCAGCCGCACGATCTCCTCCTCGGCAATGCCCACCGAACGGTGCTGCTTGCGCAGGAAGTATTTGCCGGCCTCGACAAGAGCCCGCTTCGGAACCAGCCCGACGATCTCCGTGCCGGTGACGCGCACCCCCCGGGCATCGGCCTTGCGGCACACCTCGTCGAAGGCGACGTGGAGCGGCGTGACCGAGATGTCGGTGATATTCATCGAAACCTGGGCGATGCCGTACTCCTCGATGAACCAGCCGATGGCCTTCGTGGCCTTCAGCGTACCGGGACGCATGACGGGATTGCCCGCCGCATCCTTCACCACCTTGCCCGTAATGGGATTCCCCTCACGCACGGGACGCCCCTTCTCGCGCACGTCGAAGGCGATGGCGTTGGCCCGCCGTGTGGAGGTGGTATTGAGGTTGAAGTTGACGGCAATGAGGAAGTCGCGCGCCCCGACGGTCGTGGCACCCGTGCGGGCCACCTCTTCGTCGTAGGGACGCGCCCCGAAATCGGGCGCCGTCTCCTCGCGGGAGAGCTTCTCGGGCAGCGCCTCGTACTCGCCGGCGCGGCAGACGGCCAGATTCTTCCGTTCGGGGCGCAGCGCCGCCGCCTCGTAGCAGTAGGTCGGGATGCGGAGCTCGTCGGCAATGCGCCGGGCCAGCTGCCGCGACAGTTCGGCACACTCCTCGAGCGTGATGCCGGCGATCGGGATCAGCGGCAGAACATCCGTCGCCCCCATGCGCGGGTGGGCCCCCTTGTGGTGGCGCATGTCGATGCGCTCGGCGGCGCGCTTCACCCCGGCGAAGGCCGCCTTGACCACCGCTTCGGGGCTTCCGACAAAGGTTACAACCGTACGGTTCGTAGCCTCGCCCGGATCCACGTCGAGGACTTTGACGTCGGCGGCCGTCTCGATGGCCTCGACGATTTGCCGGATCACCTCCTTGTCGCGTCCCTCGCTGAAGTTGGGAACGCACTCCACGATACGTTTCTGCATAAATCTTGAGCGTTTAAGGTTCTTTTGCTTCAAATATACGAAATCTTCGGGATTTTCACGACAATCCGGAAACAAAACACACCGTTTTGCTGAAAAACAGAAAGGGCCGCCCGAGAAGTTCGGGCGGCCCGCAGTCAGCAGCCGGGAACAGTCGTCCGCCGCTCTCCGGTCATCGCAACCGACTCGCGCGGTGGACGCTGCGAGGAATTACCTGCCGAAGGTCAACACCACACCGGCCGTGCACCAGAGGCCCGGAAGCGGCAGACCTCCCAGATCACAATAACGCGTATCGGTCAGATTCGTCGCGTCGACATAGAGGCGGCACCACCCCTTCTCCCACGAAAGACGTCCGTCCAACAGGAAATAGGGCTTGTAGTCGCGAGTTTCGGTGATCGACGAATTGCCAACGACGGGATAGGCCGTGTAGCTGCCGTTGCGGTCGTAGACCGAGCCGGTCAGCGCCAGCGACATCCGCCGCAGGAAGTGCACTTCGACAGCCAGGGCCGCCTTGTGGCGCATGAAATCCATGGCGCTCTTGGCAATGACGTCCGCATTGCGGTCGTTCGTGAGATAGCCGTACGAGAGGGTCACCCGCCGCAGAAAGCCCTCCGCAACGGCATAGCCGCCCGAAATCTCGGCACCGAAGGTATTGAGTCGGCTCGACTGTTCAGAGTGCCACTTGCCGCGCCACGCCTCGGGGCTCTCGGGCGAATCGGCATACCACACCCAGTCGATGATATCACGCCCGCGGCGGTAGTAGGTCTGCGCCGAAACGCTCCAGCAACGCTTCGCATAATTGACTCCGAGGCGATAGTTTACGGCGTGTTCCGGTGTCAGATCGAGGTTGTTGATCTGGGCCGGCGAGCTGTAATAGAGGTCCGTGAAGGTCGGCAGGCGCATCGACTGCCACGCCCCGGCCTCGAGACGAAGCCCCTCCGCGGGATTGTAACCCGCCGAGAGGCTCCACAACGCCGAACACCCGTAGGGAGTCAGGCTCAGCCCCACCGATGCCGCCGCATCGAACCGCCGCCACGCGCGGGCGTGCCGCAGCCAGACGTTGCCCGTATGACGGGCCTTGGCGCGGGTATAGTCTCCGCGGGGGACCGACAGCCGTTCGCCCAGATTGGTGCTGTAGATGTGGTTGAAGGCCCAGTTGCCGCCCAGTGTGGTCGTACCGGCCGCCCAGGCGTAATCGGCCCACAGTTTGGCTCCGGCATTGTCCGTATTGTGACGGTTGAGCGCCGTACCGCGCGTCCAGTCGTAGCGGTCGAAATTCTTGCGATAGCTCACCGCAGCCCCCAACGCAGCGGGACCCACGCTCTTTGTCCAGCGCAGCGAGGCCAGGGCCGTCGAGGTGTGTTCCCACTGGTTGGGATTGTAGGCGGCATAGAAGCCGTTTGAGCCGAAATCGCGATCCTGCCATCCGGCCTGCAGGTCGAAGAAACCCGCCCGGCGGCCATCGTACGTCGCCCGCATGAAGGCGTTCCAGTTCGAAAAATCGGTATTGGGTCGGTAGCCGTCACTGCGCCGGTACGATGCCGCACCGAAAACGGAATACCGCTCTCCGGTCACCGCCCCCGAAAGGTTGCCGTAACCGTAGCCGTACTGGCCTCCCGAGCCCTCGAAACGCACGTAGGTCGGACGCAGCGGTGCCGTACGGATGTTGACCGCCCCGGCATAAGCCCCCACGCCGGGAACGCCGTCAATGAGTTCGATGCCCGAAATGCAATCGAGATCGACCGGCAGCGAGTGGGACTGGTGTCCGGTGCGGGCATCCGTAAAGTCGATGCCGTTCAAAAGAATCATGGTTTGGTCGAACGAGCCTCCCCGTACGGAGATATCGGCCTGCGCTCCTCTTCCGCCGCGTTCGCGAAGATCGACCGACGGAGCAAGGCGCAAGGCGGACTCCAACGTCTGGAGAGGCGCCGCAGCCTGAGCCTTTCGATCGAAAAGCGGAGTGTGCGACTGGGCATTGCGCGTGGGAGCCGTCTGGCTCCCCGTCACCCCGACCTCGCGGATCTGCAACGTCCTCAGGACGGCAGTCGTGTCGGCGGTCTGCGCCGATGCGCCTTGCGTCGCAAGCAGCAGGATCGACATCCCGACAGCGAGCACCCCGATCGACACGCTCCGATGCATGCTCGCAAAGGCCGAGAAGCCCTTGCGATCCCATCGGCGCCAGCGTGCCCCCGCGGGGGATAACTGTACCTGGATGTGTTCCATAAATGGTTAAAAAGTTTGGGTGAATACTGTATTTGCGGCAGTGAGGCGGCTCCGGCTGCTCCGCACCGTCTCCGCTGCCGGCGACAAAGGTAATCATTCACCGCAAATAAAAAAGCGGCATATAAGCCGCTTTTTCATTTTTCGTCCGGAGCCGTTCCAACGTCCCGGCCGTCGTATCTCCGAAAACCCTGCATCAGAGGCCTTCACCCGTTGCGGGTTCGCGGAACAGCGCCTCGACCTTCGAGACGACATCGTCGACACTCGGTTCGAGCGGGAAGACGTGGCTCGGCTGCAGATACCACAGGTCGTTGTGCTCCTTGAAGTGCTCCTCGCCGCCGCCCGTGATATTGAGCATGATCGTCGCCTGCGGATCGATCCGACCGGCCTTCACGGCGTTGATGAGCGAAGCCAGGGCCACACCGGCCGCCGAGTAGATGTCGATCCCCTCCAGCTCCTTGAAGAGCTTGCGGGCCTTGCGGGCCATGGGGTTCGTCACGGCGAAGACATCGCCGCCGGTGGCCTTCAGCGCATCGTACAGACCGCCGGCCAGACTATAGGGCGGTTTGCGGTTCGAGAGCACCTTGGCGTCGATGATCTCCGCATCGCGGCGCGCCTTGTCATCCGCGTAGGGCAGCATCTTGCGCGACGAGGCCTGCCAGGCGTCGTACATCGGCACGAACGGTGCGTTCTGCGACACCATCAGCCGCATGAGGTTCTTGCCGAAACGGCCGTCCTCAATCAGGCGCAGGTTGGCTTCCCAGGCGGCAATGGCACCCGTGCCGCTGCCCACGGCCTGGAAGTAGTAGTCCGGAATGCGACCGATGGTCGTCACGGCCGACAGCACCGTGCAGGCCATGCCGTCGCGGCGCGCGATGTTCTTCGCACCACCCTCGGCATAGAATCCGTCGCCCTTCAGCGCAATGTCGCTCAGGTGGATGGCATCGAAGTAGTCGCCGCCGGCCGCGCACGAAATCAGCTTCACGCAGGGATTCAGCGGTTTCTCGAACCACAGCGCATTGATGTTGTCATAGGGAACCGACAGCAGCAGCTTGATGTTGTTGTCCGAGCAGACCTTGGCGAAGGCCCGGGCCGTATTGCCGGCCGACGCAACGACCAGCACCCGCTTCTCGTCCGCGGCCGCACGTCCGCACACCGAGTAGGCTTCGGTCTCCTTGAACGAGCAGGTGGTCATCGTGGCGCCGATGGCCGGATAGTAGCCGTTGAAGGTGATCCAGAGATTTTCGAGCCCCAGGTGTTTGGCCAGCCCCTTGCTGCGGTAGGTCACCGGGGCCGACGATCCCTGCAGCATCCGCCGCACGGGCATCCAGTCGGCAAAACGGTACAGCCCCCATTCGGCGGGTTTCACCTCGAGCTGTTTCTTGGCATACCGTGCGCGGATGAGCGACGGCTCCTTGCACTGCGGGTCGGAGAGCATCCAGCCCGTATCCTCGAACTCGCGGCCCGTAGCCACGCATTCGAGCGTATAAGAGGTAGGTACAAATTTTTCCATCTATCTTGTTTTTCCGTTTGTTTCTCTCTTGAAAGGTCAGGACATCCGGCTCTTGAAATCCTCGTAGCCGAACTGGCGGATGACCTCCACGCGGCCGTCGCGCCGTACGATGACGATCGACGGGTGCTCCACGCCGTTGAACATCGTCGTCTTGACCATCGTATAGTGGATCATGTCCTCGAAAACGATCCGCTCGCCCACCTTCAGTTCGTGGTCGAAGGCCCAGTCGCCGTAGTAGTCGCCGGCCAGGCAGCTCGTGCCGCCCATCCGCCAGCGGGGTTCCCCCTCGGCAGGATCGTGCGCCCCGACGATGGCCGGCTTGTAGGGCATTTCGAGGCAGTCGGGCATGTGGCAGGCAAACGACACGTCGAGCATCGCCGTGCGTACGCCGCCGTTCACGACGATATCCTCGACTGTCGAGACCAGATAGCCCGTACGCCACGTAAAAGCGCTGCCCGGTTCGAGAATCAGCCGCAGATGGGGATGGCGTACGTGGAACTCCTTCAAAAGGGCGATCAGCGCGTCACAGTCGTAGTCGGCGTGCGTCATCAGATGGCCGCCGCCCATGTTGAGCCATTTGACCCGGTCGAGGTACGGTCCGAAATGGCGTTCGACGGCCTCCAGCGCCAGCCGCAGGTGTTCGGGACGCGATTCGCACAGAACGTGGAAATGAAGGCCCTCGATCCCTTCGGGAAGTCCGCCGTGCGCAGCCAGCTGTTCGGTCGTAACGCCCAGACGCGAACCCGCCACGCAGGGGTTGTAGAGATCCGTCTCGACGGGCGAATACTCGGGATTGATGCGCAGTCCGCACGAGAGACCGTTGATCAGCGCCCGCTGTCCGAAACGTTCATACTGCGTAAGGGAGTTGAAGGTAATATGGCTGCTGCAACGCAGGATCTCGTCGATGTTGTGATCCGTATAGGTGGGGGCATAGGTGTGGGCCGGACTGCCGAATTCCTCCAGTACAAGCCGCGCCTCGGCGGCCGAACTGGCCGTCGCTCCATCGGAGTGAGCCGCCAACTCGGGGAAAATGCTCCACATGGCGCAGGCCTTCAGTGCGACGATGATCTCGGCACCCGATTCGCGGCGCACGCGGTCGATCACCTCCAGATTATGATCCAGCAGCGTCTCGTCAAGGACGTAACATGGTGAAGGCAGTTTCAGAAAGTCAATCATCGAGCGGTTTTCAAATGGATTTCAACCAACGTCTCCGTTTCGGTCCCGACACGATCACCCGGCTCGGATGGTCAACGGGAACGTTCAAAACAGATGCAAAAATAGGAAAATCATTGCGAAAACCCTACTTCCGTGTATCGGTTTTTGGAGAAATAGGTATTTATACGTATCGGCGCCGGGCAAGCTTCCGCTCGGGAAGCCGGCAGTCGGCTCCGGGTGCTGGACTCCGAGGGGTAACTCCGGTCATCGGACTCCGCCGCATCGCCCCGACTGCAGGGCCCGTCCGAGAACCGGTCGGGGCCCGGGCACTCCTACTCCGTCTCGGTGAAGGTCTGGCCCTGCAACGCATCGTCCGAATAGACGTGCAGGCTGTGGCCCGTCTCGCTCAGACAGGTGATACGATGCAGGTGGTTGTCGAACCGTCCCGGCTCGCCGACGGCAAAGAGACACTCCCGGCGGTCGATGATCTGCTCCCCGATGCGGCGGGCGGTTCCGTGGCCGGCCGGTTCGAAAATCTCGACCCGGAACACACCGTCGGCAAAGTGGTAGCCGGCAAAGGCCGGATGACCGTGGATGGTCGTCGCATTGCCACGTTTCCAGCTCATGACAAGCGCTTCCCAATGCGTGCGGGGACAGCGGCCCAGGTAGGTGCGCACGTAATTGCGGTCGGAATAGCGGTCGAACGACTCCAGCGAATGGCTCTCGAGCCACGGCATCACGTAGTCCCGGATCCGTTCGCCCGTCGTGGGGCTCAACGGAGCGTCGGTGGCAATGGCCAGCAGTCGGTCGAAAAACGATTGGTAGTCGGTACGCGTGTCACACGCTTCGTGGTAGCGCGTTGCGAGTGTAGCAGTCTCTTCGGGTCGCATGTTCGGGTATGGTTTTATCCTTTTGTCGACAAAAATAGCGGAATTTCCCCGTCCGGCGGTCAGTAGAAATACCTAATTTGGCGACGGACCCGTACCTGGGGCCTCCCATTTCGGACCGCAGGGCAAAAACAGAGACGGACAGGAGTGTTTCCCGTCCGTCGATCCCGGGTTCCGAAGTTCCGGAACCCCATGTTTGCCGCCGCTGCGACCGTCAGACCTCAATATCGACATCGAACAGTTCGTGCCAGGGAAGCCCCTGCTCGCCCAGTTCGGCCAGGAACGGATCCGGATCGAACTCCTCGACATTGAAGACACCGGCTCCGCGCCACAGACCCTTGGCCCACATCGAGGCACCAAGAGCCGCCGGGACACCCGTCGTGAACGATACGGCCTGCGTACCGGTCTCCTTGTAGGCCTCTTCATGATCGCAGTTGTTGTAAATATAGTAGGTGTGTTCCTTGCCGTCCTTCACACCGCGGATGCGGCAGCCAATCGACGTCTTTCCGTGGTAGTTGGCGCCCAGCGACTTGGGATCCGGAAGCACCGCCTTCAGGAACTGAATCGGGACAATCTCGACCCCGTTGTAGAGGATCGGGTCGATACGTGCCATGCCGATATCCTGGATCACGCGCAGGTGCGTGAGGTACTCCTTGCCGAAGGTCATCCAGAAACGGGCCCGCTTGATCGTCGGATAGTTCTTCACCAGCGACTCGAGCTCCTCATGGTAGATGACATACGATTCACGCTCGCCGATCTCGGGATAGTGCAGCGGGCGGTGGATCTCGTGGGGCTCGGTCACCACCCACTGGCCGTTCTCATAGTAACGGCCCTTCTGGGTCACCTCGCGGATATTGATCTCGGGGTTGAAGTTCGTGGCGAAGGCCATGCCGTGGTTGCCGGCATTGCAGTCGACGATGTCGAGGTAGTGGATCTCGTCGAAATGATGTTTGGCGGCGTAGGCCGTGAAGATGGCCGTGACACCCGGGTCGAAACCGCAGCCCAGGATGGCCGTCAGACCGGCAGCCTTGAAACGGTCCTGATAGGCCCACTGCCAGGAGTATTCGAAATGCGCCTCGTCCTTGGGCTCGTAATTGGCCGTATCGAGGTAGTTGCAGCCGCACTCCAGACAGGCATCCATGATGGTCAGGTCCTGATACGGGAGTGCCACGTTGACCACGATGTCGGGTTTGAAGGCCCGGAAGAGCTCGCACAACTGCGGTACGTTGTCGGCATCCACCTCAGCGGTTTTCACGCGGTTGCCTCCGATGGCCGCGGCAATGGCATCGCATTTGGATTTGGTTCGGCTGGCCAGCATCACATCCGTGAAGACCGGATTGGCAGCGATTTTCTGGGTCACCACCGTTCCGACGCCTCCGGCTCCGATAATCAGCGCTTTACACATATTTCACAAGGTTTAGAAGTAAATTTGCTTTTTCCGAGTACAAAATTATCTTTTTCTTCGAGCAAAACAAAATCGGCGCGGGAAATTTCACTCTGCCGGTCGGAACAGAACAACTTTCGAGACACAAGTCCGAACCCGCATACCGACGGGAGGAAGATTTTGCAAAAAAAACGTCCGGAGTATTGGATATTCAAAATAAATCCGTACATTTGCACCACCAAAACGGGAACACACCCTTTTGGCACGGGAGAATCCGTAGCTCAGTAGGTAGAGCACAACACTTTTAATGTTGGGGTCCTGGGTTCGAGCCCCAGCGGGTTCACAACTAATCCGGACAAATCCGGACAAAAATTAGCCAAATCTCACAATATCAGGGTATTGTGAGATTTTTTTATTGCATCGGTCCGCCAAATTCGGACACAAAACAGCCATATTTTGACAGAGTTTTGTGACCAATTCGTGACCGATTTTTATTTTCCAATTTTAGGTCACAAAAAGTCGCAAATTGGCAGTATTCTGTCGCAATTTGTCTGTGTTTTATACTCCTCATTTTTAACTATTTACAACAACTTTACAACCTAAAGAATGAGGTTATGAAAAACACGTTCAAGGTACTCTTCTATGTGAAGAGAAACGCGGTCAAAAAGACCGGAAAAGCGCCAATTATTGCCCGCATTACCGTCGATCAGGCCATCAGCCAGTTTAACACCCAACTGGAAATAGACCGGCGCTATGAGCTGACCAGGCGCCGGCTCAAAGAGTTTATCAAATACAAGTATTCCGTGTCGGACATGCCGCTGAAGGATATCAACGTCCTGTTCGTCGAGAATTTCCTGCTCTTCAACGAAAATGTCCACGGCTGCAACCACAACACGGCCATGAAATTCGTTCAGCGACTCCGCACCGTGGTCAATTTCGCCAAGAATACGGGTATGCTCTTCGTTGATCCCTTCGGAAACTTCAAGGTCAAGTTCGAACGAACCGACCGCGGGTATCTGACCATGGAGGAGATCATGGCCATCTACCGCCACACGTTCCCCTCCCGGCGACTTGAACAGGTCCGCGACCTGTTTATCTTCAACTGCTTTACGGCACTCTCCTATATCGACGTCTGCGAGCTGCAGCCCGATGACATCAGCACCGGTTTTGACGGCAACCTCTGGATCATCCGCAAACGGCACAAGACCAAGGTGACGGCATTAATCCGTCTGCTGGATATTCCGATTGCCATCCTGAAAAAGTACAAGGGAAAGCTCCCCAATGGAAAACTGCTGCCCGTAATCAGCAACCAGCGGGTGAATGACTACCTGAAGGAGATTGCCGCCATGTGCGGAATAAACAAGCGACTGACCTTCCATATGGCAAGACATATCATTTCTTTTTACTCATTGAAAACAAGAAACTTACAAAGATTATCAGCTTAACAGGTAACGATATGGAAACCAGCGGGCTTCTATATTCTACAATGTTCTGCACTAATCAAAAGAACGCTTCTCTCATTTGCAAAAGTAGTGTTTTTATCCCTTATTACCAAAGTTATTCCTCTGAAAAATAGAGAAAATTTAGCGTTACGTATAAAGCACTTTCAAAACATTCTCTGCCAAAGCTGAATCATAAATACGTATGGCATTGTTTTCATCTGTGTTGTAACCAAGATAGTTAATATTGCCATACCATATCAGGGATTTGTCAATGATTGCAACGTCAATAGCCAATGTGTCATTAATCCTAATACTTGCTCCTATGCCTTTTAGCTTTTCCTCTTTTTCCAAATTACTTTTGATAAAAGCGACAACTTCCACACCCCGCGCCGATAGTTCTTTTAGCATCTCAAGTACGGAAGAGTGCTTGGCAAACCAAAGTTTTGTAGCGGAAATGACAACCGAACGCTTTGCCTGGTGTAAATCCTTGAAAAATTCACTTTGGTATGTATGTCCATTAAAAATAACGCTTTGACTTTCGTTGAACAAGTCTATTGGCGCGTTTGACTTAATCTGATAACCGACAGATGCATATCCTCTCAATCTACGCTTGTACATCACATCACACATCGGCACGCGAATGTCGATGTAATCGTAAATCTGAACTTCTTTCTTACCCGGATATTCCCGATGCAGCCGTCCGGAATATTGCGCGATGATACCTTTCCATGAGACAGGCAATGCCAAGAACAAGGTGTCCAACCGGGGATAGTCGAAACCCTCACCCACATATTTCCCGGTTGCTACTATAACAAGCGGTTCCGATAGTGGCATGTTTTGCAAGTATTCCATTTTCTGACGCTTCTCCTTTGCCGATTCGGAACCGACAAGAGTAACCACATGTTTACAGTGTGGTATTAACGCGTTTGCCAATGTTTTGACATGGGCGGTAAGGTTGGTCAGTACAATTGGTGAACGTCCTTCTTTCAGAGCCACGCATACATCCTCTATTATAAGTCCGTTCCTATTTTCATCTTCAGCCATTTTCTGAACCATCCGGGCATAAGTGGACTTATCATCCGTCAACTCCCTATAAGAAGTAAAGCGATGAACAAGCAGACGTGTGAATGTCTGGGATGCCATTTGAGCTTTTGCGTCTGCCGAATAACGGATTGGGCCGCATTGCATGAAGATGATAGGCTGATGTCCGTCCTTGCGGATTGAGGTGGCTGTCAATCCATAGACATAGCGAGCGTTGGCATACTTCAGTATCCGTTCAAAATTTACCGCTGACACATGATGGCATTCGTCCACAATCAACATTCCGTAATCCCGGACAAAAGGTTTTACCCCACTGTCTTCCAAGCAGGATTGCATCAAGGCTATGTCTATTTTTCCATGCAGTGAATTTCCATTGGAATCCAATGTTCCGAATGGCGAAAAGACTTTCCTACGACCACGTTTCTTAAGAAGGGCATCTTCCGTAAAGTCTATTTGCAGGAATTCTTCCAAGCGGGATTTCCATTGGGCCAGCAAGGCTTTTGTGTGTACAAGTATCAACGTGTTTACTTGCCGCTCAGCAATCAAACCGATCGCCGTAACCGTCTTGCCAAATGCGGTGGTGGCATTCAATACTCCGTTGTTATGGGCAGTCAAGTTGGTTATGGCCGCTTTCTGTTCTTCACGAAGCTTGCCTTTAAACTCTACAGTTATATTCTTCCCTTGGTAGGTCTTGTCTTCTATACGATAAGTTACTTGGTTATCTTCCAAAAGTGTAACGACCGCATCTTCACATCCACGAGGCATTGCAATGTAATCGTCTTCCATATCGGCACAAGAGATGATGCGAGGAATATTGTAAGTGGACAATCGCATACCTTGTCTGGCATAAAACTCCGGATTTTTGAATGACGCGGTTCGTTTTAGGTGGTTCACGACCTTTGCAGAAAATCCCTGTAAGGGGATATACAGCATATTGGAGCGTATGAGGACGGGATTGGCAGGGAAATCATTTTGAGTAATCTTTTGAGGCACAGGTGTCTCCCAAGGTTTCGACTCGCTGGTAGTAGACAACTCGCCCAATTCCGAAGCCGTTTCATGTTTTGCCAATATTGCGTCAACCGCCACTTCGGATATCCGTTTTATTTCAAGCAAATAATTCCATTGGTCTTCGTATGCCATGAAGTTTTCGTCCACAAACACGCTGTTCCCTTCCTTGCGGGCTTTGCCTTGCAGTGGCAACGCCACCAAATTGCCGAATCCTCCATCAGGCAACCTGTCCTGATTAGGAAAGAAACGGTCGTATGATTTGAAGTCCATCCTTCCGTATCTTTCTGTCGCTTCCGTCAATATCGTATTTCCAAGCCTTCGTGCCTTGGATGCAGGCAACGGCTGTTCAAAGAACATCCAAACATGTGCGCCGTTCCCGGAACGGGAGCGTTCAATGGAGCAAGGAACATTCCAATCCTTGCAGACCCCGACATACGCCAACACATCTTTCTTGTATCCATGTTCGCATGACTTGTCATCAAAATCCGCGCACAGGAAGTTACACGTATTGTCGGCAAGAATGGCATAGGCACCGATTACATCCTGCCCGTCCGAACTCTTCCCTTCAAGATGTCGATAGATATCCTCATACTCCAAGGGCTTGAAAGCCCTGTTGGGGCATTCCGTACATTTATATCTTTTCTTGTCACACAATTGCCTATCCCATTCGTTCCGACATACAGGCTGGTAGCCGGATTTTCCGCTTGTCCGGCTGTACCATCTCCGCGCGAATACATCCTCACGTCCTTTGAAAAGATTGCGGAACACATCCACTTTTTCTTCCAAAGACAAATGTCGCTTTATAATGGGTTGTGTCAAGTGAGTACCTTTGCTGCAGAGCAAAGACTGTAGTCTGTCTACCTCCTTATGAAGAAGCTCATTTTCCATAAGAAGTTTGTTGTATGCCGCCAACAGTTCTTGGTATGTAAGCTGTTTTCCCATATCATTCAAAGCAACGGTGTCATATATAAAGGTAGGTACACAATGCCATCTTCTGTTTTCACATCCTTGTCGTGAAGCACGTAGGGTGTGGATAACTGGGAGCCATACTTGGCTATGCACTTTCTCAATGAATTCAGTGTGTAACGTTGCCCGGACTTCACCTCTATGGGGGAAATATTATGCCTGCTGGTCGTTACAGGTTTGGCTATCAGGAAATCAATCTCCATGCGGTCATCTGCCGATGTCCGTGAACTGTTGCTGAAGAAATAAAGTTTGTGTCCTGCCGCACGAAGCATCTGCGCTACGATGTTCTCCACCAGCATACCTTCGTTCACTTCCAGCTTGTCAAACATCAGCTTCCGATAAAGGTCTGCACTTACTATTCCCCGCTCGTCGAAAGCATGGCTGATGAGCAGTCCGGTATCGCCCATGTAGCATTTCAGCGTGGTGCGTTCTTCATTCAGTTTCAGCCCGATACTAGGCTCCGTTGAGTTATAACAGCAGTTAATGATTTTGGCGTCACTTAACCAAAAGAAAGCCTGCGAATAGTCACGCATACGGGCTTCGCTCTGCAAGGCGGACAAAACAAACTTCTTTTCATGTTTCTGCAACTGTCCCGGTATTTCCTCAAAAATAGCGGCAACTTTGGTTTCCTGATTGTCTGCATATTTGTGAATGTCATTGCGATAAAGAGCCAATATGTCACGCTTCACCTCATCTACCTTTTCAAAATCCCGCGTTTCCACATATTTGGCGACAGCCTGCGGCATACCCCCGACAATCAAGTATTGCCGGAAATAATCCATTGCCCGGCGGTGGAAAGCCTCCATAGGAAGACGTTTGTCAAACCGCATCTGTATGTAAGGCATCAGCATCTCGTCTCCCATAGCCCACAAAAATTCCTCAAAGTCCATCGGAAACATTTCGATGGCGTGTTCTTCGGAAGGCAGCATAATGTCCTTGACATTCTTCTTAATCGAAATCAGTGAACCCGTCTCAATGTAATCATAACGTCGGTCCGCCACCAAATGCTTGATGGCTGCACGGGCACGAGGACAAAACTGTACTTCATCGAATATGACTAAAGAACGGGCTTCTTCGTCTTTCGTTTGACGTGGAGTAAGCTTCCGCCTGAAGTAAAGCTCCAAATTCATGAAAAGCATGTCGAGGTCATCCAAATAAAGGTTGAAAAACTCCATCACTTGCGGATTTACCTTACTGAAATCCACCAAAATGTAAGACGCATATTCCTTACGTGCGAATTCTTCCACGATATAGCTTTTTCCTATACGTCTGGCTCCTTCTATCAGAAGGGCGGTATCACCTTTATGGTTCTTCTTCCATTCCAACAGTTTATCGTATATCTTTCTTCTCATAATTCACGCATTCATCTTTATTTTTACATTGACATTTCACATATTCAAGGTTATTGCGCTTGCAAAAATACACTTTTTCTTGGATTGTAAAGAACTTTAGGATGTTTTTATTCCAATCTGTAGTTTGACATTGGTATATCGCCACATTGAAAAGCGAATACATTGTGCCACCGATTTACATCATCCAAACTTTACCCCCTCTAAATCTGCACCCCATTGCTGAAACCTCTATTTGATGTTTCGCTGTTGTAAACCAGTACGACAGTAAACCTGCACAACAGTACAACAGCAAATCAGCGTTCCATTGAAACTATGTTGTTTCCTGTCTGTATAGAATTGCTTTCTTGATTATCCGTTTTTGTTCATCATCGTTTTTGCAAACCATTGGTTCGATGCACTTATGAACAAGCGAGGAAGTGTTTGCCTAAAATTGCATTTCCCTATTGGTCTGAGGCGGATTTTGGCTGCAATTGGCACAGATTGGCATCGAAATGACGCTATGGTCTGCACTTTGGGAAAGTGAAAATCCAGCTTTCGTTCCCTGCGTTCTCAAATAAGGTTCGGACTTACAACCGACCTTATTCCCGTTCTTATTTTGGGCAGCATAGGCATCGGGAAACGATGCTTTGAGAGCCAGAATATCAGCACAAATTCCAATCCGTTTGCTGGCGGATTGTTGCTTTCACGAGAAAGCAGCAAGGTGTCCTTCGAGTTACCCGAAGGCTTTTCGGTTACTGCCGAAAAGTGGCAGCAGCAAGGTATGTTTTGAGTTACTCAAAACCTTGCGAGTTACTCTCGCAAGCCTTGCCGCCGAGTTGCCTCTCCGAAGTCGGGCAACCTGTTTCTGACCTGCGGCAATCGTGCCTTATTCCTTGTACTTGATGCCGTATTGTTTCATCTTGCCGTATAGTGTGGTGCGCCCGATGCCGAGCAGTTCAGCAGCCAGCGAGCGGTTGCCGTCCGCCTGTTTCAGAGCACGGATTATCTGCCTCTTTTCCATTTCCACGTTCTTCAAGGACAAGGATGCTTCTCCCGACAGCAGAGGTTCTTCAAAATTCAGTTTGTCAGCCGTTATCACATCCCCGTCGGTGAACAGCACCGCCGAACGTACAGTTCCTTTCAGTTCTCTCACATTGCCGCTCCACGGATGGGCGAGCATCCTCTTCCTTGCCTCCGCGTCAAAGCCTTTCACCTGTTTGCCGAACTCCTTGTTGGCAAGTTCACGGAAGAACTCCGCAAGCGGCATGATGTCCTCACAGCACTCACGCAACGGCGGTATGTTCAACGTGTATTCCTTTATCCTGTGGAACAAGTCCTGACGGAAACGCTTTTCGGCGATTGCAGACTGCATATCCTCGTTGGTGGCGGCTATGATGCGCACGTCTGCTGCCTTTTCCTTGTTGCCGCCTATGGGTCTATACCGTTTGGTTTCCAATGCCCGGAGCATCATCTGTTGTACTTCGGCTGGCAGGTTGCCTATCTCGTCAAGGAACAGCGTACCTCCGTCGGCTTCCTCCCAATAACCTTTCTGTTTGGCATCCGCACCTGTAAACGCTCCTTTCTCATGTCCGAACAGTGCGGACGCAGCAAGCTCTTTCGACAGTAAGCCGCAGTCTACAGCGACAAAAGGCTTGCCTGCCCGTTTGCTCATTGTATGTATTTTCTCGGCAATGTGCTCCTTTCCCGTTCCGTTCTCGCCCAGCACCAACACGCTCATGTTGGTTGGTGCGACCAATTTTATCTTGTGGTCTATTTCACGGAAAGCCGCACTCTGCCGCTCGTGAATGGGCGTTTCGTGCCGTTCTGTCCTTTTCTGTAAGGTTTTCAGGAGAGGAAAGAGATTGTCTTCAATTAGCTTCTTCGGGATATAATCCTCCGCACCCGACTTCATCGACCGGACGGCGGTTGGCACTTCGTCATAGTCCGTCATGATGATGTAGGGATTGCGTTTCCCTTGTTTGCGAAGTTCATCCAACAGCAAGATGCCGTCACCGTCGTTCAGGCGCAGGTCGGCGAGCACAATATCGTCCTCGCACATCTTGGCGAACAGTTTGTGTGCCCCGTTGCAAGTGGACGCACTGACGGCTTGGAAACCTTTGCTTTTCAACAGCCTGCATACATAGCCGGAGAAAGTGAGGTTGTCTTCCACAACAATTATTCTTCCCATCGTTTCGCTTCCTTTCTTGCCAAGTCCACAATCATTTTACCTTGTGCCAATACAGCATTAACTGCATGTGTTATCTCTCCGTCCGTTGGACTATCGCTGTGAATTACGGCATATAATTCCTGCAACGGCTGTTCCGCTTTCATCAGCATCCATGAACTTCTGAGGTGGTGTACCCAGCCATCCAATGCCTCCATGTTTTTCTCTTTCGCCGCGTTCTGCACTTCATCCATTTCTTTCTCCGTTTCCGTTACCAACCGTTCCAATGTATGTCGCCTGTCGCCAAAGGTGAGTAAAGCCGAGAAGTCGAGCAGTTGTCTATGCTCTTTATTGGCATATTGGCTTACTACATTCAGTAGTTCGGCAATGGAGAACGGTTTACCGAGCATGGCGGTGAACCCTGCCGATTTCAGTTCTTCCTCCGTGATGAACCCTGCCGCCGTTACAACCACAATTGGAATCGTGCGTGAGTTGCCGATGTCGGATGTGCGTAAGAGTTCCAGCACTTCGTAACCATTCATGTCAGGCATCTTCAAATCGGTTATTAGGATGTCATAATCCTTTCCGCGCATTTTATCCGTCAATTCTTCTACCGTCAGGCAAGTATCACAACTTATGCCGTTCTGTACAAGCATATCCCGTATCATGCTGAGCGTCACAAGGTCATTGTCTATCACCATTACGCTGTAATTTGAAATAATGTCTTGCACCTGTTCTTTCTTCCCGTCAGATTCTGTTTCTTCGGTTTTCGGCAATGGAAGAACAACGGTGAACTTGCTGCCTTTATCCTTTACGCTTTCCACCGATATACGTCCGTTCATCAGTTCCACAAGCTGTTTCACGATGGGAAGTCCCAACCCGAAGCCGTCCTGCGTGGCGGCATTGCCCAGCCGCTCGAAAGGCTTGAATATCCGTTCCTTTTGTTCTTCGCTGATGCCCGTACCCGTATCCTCCACCGTCAGCGTAAAAACACCGCCCTTGTATCTGGTTGCCAGAGCAATAGTGCCGTTGTCCGTGAATTTGATGGCATTGGAAAGCAGGTTGCCGCCTATGCTCAAAATACGGTTCTTGTCGCCGTCCACTACTTCATTCGCATAGTTACAAACGGTCAAGGTCAAATGCTTTGACTTTGCTTGCATGGTAAACTCCGTTTCAAGAGTATCCGCTATCAGGTTTAGCCTGAATGGTTTGGATAGGATTGTCACTTTCCTGCTGTCCAACCTGAAATAGTCCAAGAGGCTGTTCAGCATGGATGCCATGCGTCCTGCCGAAGTCTTTATTGTTTCCGCATGGCGCACTCGGCTATCCTTGTTGTCATCGTTCAGCAAAAGTTCGGCGTTGCCGCTGATGGCGGTCAAAGGTGTACGCAGTTCATGGCTTACGTTCTGTATGAGGTTGCGCCGCAAGCGTAGAAGTTCCTCGTTCTTGGCGTTGCTCTCCTGCAATTTGCCGATAAGCTTTTCACGCTTTTTCTTTTCGTCCGCGTTGCGTTTCAGTTCCCTATGGATGGTGAGATAGGACAGGAACAGCAGGATGATGGCTGCCGATATGGTAGCGGTGAACAGCCTGACGGATAGGCTTTGCGCCTCCGCCATCTTCCGCTCTTTCTGTATGAACGCCCCCAATGCCTGCCTGTCAAGGTCGCTGACAAGACGGTTCAGTTGGGTGTTCAATGTCCGGTTACGTATGCGAAGGCTGTCGGTGTAGGCATCCATCTCCGTCGCCTGTTTCCGTTGCAGGGCAATCAAGCTGTCGCCAAACTCGTGCAACTCTTGGGCTGAGGGAAGTACTTGTACGGTCTTTTTGCCGCCGAAGAAACCTGCGATGCCCTTTTTCTTCTGCTGTACGGTGCGCAGACTGGTCGCACGTTTAGCTACTTCTGGCAAGAGATTCACTAAAAGGCTGTCGGCTTCTTCCTGCCATTCAAATACCGACATGATATGCCGCAGATGTTCCTCTTTGCTTGCCAGTAGAGAGCGAAGAGTGTCTATCTGCGCTGGATACACATATGCTGCACAATGAAACTTCAATGCTTGCAACAGACTATCTGTACACAGACGTTGGATACGGTAATGACTACAGTCTGTTCTGTTCCAATCAATGACACTCTCTCCCAACATGGTAAGCCGAGTGATATATCGATGGACATTGTGAATATCACGTATAGCTTGCTGTACTTCGCTGTTTTGTGAATCAATTTCTGATATTCGTTGTCGCTCGTGTATCAGAATTGATGCCATAAAGCCGATAAGTACAACTAAGATAAAATATCCTACTAACACTTTATTCCGTAAATTCATTTAAGAATCTATTATTTGAAAGGATGCCTGCTTTATAAAAACAGACATCCTATTGATTTCTATGCCGCTTTTTACAGTTTCCATCCTGAGATTTGTTCCTGAATGTTCCATAGTTGGGCATACAACCCTTTAGCCTGCATCAATGTTTCATGCGTACCTTTTTCCCTTATCCGTCCGTTATCCAACACGATAATTTGGTCTGCGCCCTTAATGGTTTTAAGTCTATGCGCAATGGCAATGACAGTATGCCCTTTGATGAGTGCATCTATGGCTTTCTGTACTTCCACTTCATTTTCGGGGTCAAGTGAGGCGGTCGCTTCATCAAGCAGGATGATTTGTGCGTCTTTCAGCATGGCACGGGCTATGGATATGCGTTGCTTTTCTCCGCCCGAAAGGGTACACCCTCCTTCGCCTACCAAGGTGTCATATCCTTTGGGCAACCGCATGATGAAATCATGGCAACAGGCTTTTTTAGCTGCGGCTATAATTTCTTCTTCCGTCGCGTCAGTTTTACCAAAGCGGATATTATTGCGTATGGTGTCCTGAAACAGATAGACATCTTGGAACACCATAGAGATGTGGCTCATTAGGCTTTCGGGATTTATCTCGTTCATCGGAACTCCATTGAAAAAGATACATCCTTTCTGTGGGTCGTAGAAACGGGCGCAAAGCTTCATCACCGTACTTTTCCCGCTTCCCGAAGGACCGACAAGAGCCGTCAAGGAGTTTTTCGGGAGCGTAATGTTTATATCATGCAACACTTCCTTGTCTTGATAGGCAAACGATACGTGTTCAAACCGGATGTCGCCCGCTGCCGGGGATTGCCGTTCTCCTTTCATCTCCGGCTCGTTCATCAAGGAAAGGATGCGTCCACCGGCAATGGAAAAATAGCGGAACTCGGTAAAGTTTGTCAGGGCGGAAGTCAGCGGGTCGAACACACGAGAACCGACCACAAGGAACAGCACAAATATAAGGATTGAAAGTTTTCCTCCCAACAGAAGATAAGTTCCACATAATACCATCATTGTCAGCCCAGCACGTACCAAAGTGATGCTCAACAAGACGAACGGGCCTAACAAGGCCTCCTGACGGATGCAAGCACGGCGAAGTTCCGCAAAAGCATCGCGCAACCTAACAAAGCGGTCACCTATCAGATTGTACGCTTTCATTACACGAATACCCTGTAAGTATTCTTCCAACCGATTTCCAGCATTTATTTTTGCTTGAATTTGCCTGCCGCTTAACTTCCGCTGTGCCTTTGTGCTTGCCCACAGGACGAGCAAGGCAAGCGGCAAGGCGGCAAACATACTGACCGCCATCCTCCAATCTATCCATACAAGCGAAGCAAAAGCCAGTACGGGCATGACTATGGCACCCATAAGTTGGGGCAGGTGGTGCGAAATTCCGGTTTCTGCCATCATGAAGTCCGTAACAAGCATAGACGACAAATCACCCGGATCACGTTTCGACAAAAAGCCCAACGATAGTTTCCGCAAGTGCTCCGCCAGTGACAAACGTCCCGAAGCGCTCATCTCGTATGCTCCTCTAAAATTGGCTCGGTAGGATGCCCGTTCTGCCAAAGCCATGACCAGCATATAAACAGCCATAATGCCGAATATCCACCACAGGCGGGTCGTGTCAAGCGGCTGTCCGCTCCCGTCAAATGCACTGAAAATGATACGTATCGCTTCTATAGAAAGACAAAACGGTACTATATTCACTAAGTTGGCAAGCATGGTGTAACCCACCGGCTTGTAAAGTCTTTCCGTGTGACCTATTGTAATATTCTTTATTGCATTCATATCTTATTTTATTTATATGCTATAATATGTATTTCTTCCTTTTTACGGATTGTTCTGATGGATGAAAATCCGACTTCATGCAACCGTTCTTCCAATTCTGCCGGAGTATAGACAACCATACCATCTATCCGTTCCGTCCACATTTTTCCAAGTTCGGGGTCGCTCGCTTCCAGACTAATAAGGAAACAACCTCCTTCTCGGAGAACACGCGCCACTTCAGACAACGCTATGTTTACAGGCGACCAAAAATAGACCGTTTCAAAAGCCGTGATAGCATTAAAGAATCCATCCTCATAAGGTAATGAACAAACATTCCCTTGTTGTATGAAACATCTTTTATTCAAGTCTTTTTCGTTGTACTTTTGGGCGAATGAAACACTTTCTTCTGACAGGTCTATGCCGTAGATATTTCCTTTCGGACATAAATTCAATAAACGTTTCAAATTCGCACCACCGCCACAGCCTATATCAAGAACATTCCAATTCGGCTGCCATTCCACTTGCTTCATGCCACGATTAGCTAAAGATGCATGAAAACAATTCATTCCTCGCAAAATCATCCGTCCCCAAAATCCTTGCGGACAACTTGTGTTTTGCAAGACCTTGTTTAAGAAATTCTTCTTTCTCATATTGCTTTTAGTTTTTGTTCAATGTCCAATGGTATGCGCTCGTATAGGCATCCCACATATTTTTATATACACCCTCCGTCACGGACAGCTGTTCATGCTTTCCGCATTGCACAATGCGTCCTTCTTTCATGACGACAATCTGATGTGCGGAGATGATGGAAGAAAGGCGATGGGCAATCACAATGACCGTTTTATCCTTTATCAGTGACTGCAAAGCCATCTGCATTTTATGCTCGTTTTCAGGGTCAGCGAAGGCAGTGGCTTCGTCCAACACCAGTATCGGAGCATTCTTCAATATGGCACGAGCTACACATATCCGTTGGGCTTCACCGCCGGACAGGAATACACCTTTATCGCCTATCCTTGTTTCGTAGCCTTGCGGCAAACGCTCTATGAAATCGTGGCATTGGGCAGCTTTAGCAGCGGCTATTACCTTTTCTTTTGTAGCATCTGGAGAACCTACGGCAATGTTCTCATATAATGTGTCGTAAAAAAGGAAAGTGTCTTGAAATACAAATGAAACCATGTCCATCAGTTTTGCGGTATCTATCTGACGAATGTCAATGCCTCCTATACAAATTTCCCCTTGCTCCACATCCCAGAACCGGGGTATCAGGTTGGCAACCGTTGATTTGCCGCTTCCTGACGGACCGACAAGGGCAGTTATCTTTCCTTGTGGAGCTTTGAAGCTGACATCACGCAAGGCTTCCGTTCGTGTTCCCTGTTCCGTGTTTTCGTAGAAGAATGACACATGTCGGAATTCCACATCGTAGGCGGCAGGCACTTGCGGATGTTCCGGCTCCGGCACAGGTTTCTTTTCCAGTATGCGGTCAATGCGGTTTACTCCTTCGTTGATGTCGCGCGTATTCCCTCCTAAAAAAGTCAGTTTGTAAACGGGCGAAGCCATACCCGGTCCCATGATGATAAAAAACAGCCACACCACAGCCAATGAGAGTGATTGCGGACTGGCTTGCAACAGCAGAATACCCATAGGAAGAATAAACGTAACCATCGAATTAAGCAAGACGGTAAAGGCAATCATCCCGTTCTGGTAGGTGTCACAGCATTTCAAGGCGAATGTCTTGTATGCCTGAATCTCGGCATTGAACTGACGGAACGAACGGACGCTTTGCCCGAATATCTTGACGACGGGCATTCCCCGTACATACTGCACAGCTGATGCGCTCATTTTTTCCTGTGCATCGTAGTAGATACCCATGAACTCCCTTGCCCTTTTTCCCATGAAATTGGAAAATTGCAGGAATAAGCTAAGCACCACAACGACCAGGCACACGACTGTCAGCCACACATCCAGCGAGAAAAAGATGACCAGCATTACCACTACCGTTGCCATTACATTGACCAAATCCGGAATGGTATGGGCGATGAAGCCCTCTATTTTCTCGATATTCTGGTCCATTGTTTTCTTGATGGCTCCCGTAGAGGTATTGTTCAAATATCCCAAAGGCAGTTTGCCGATATGTTCAGACAGACGGACACGCAACCCATACAAGATACGGAATGCAGCCACATGTGAGGACATCAGGGCGGCATAGAGCAATATCAATCCGCCAACAAGCCCTCCAAATGCAATCCATCCCCAACGCATCATGTCCGTTCCGTCCAAAGCGGAAAGATTGGAGCCATTCGACAGCAACTCTTTCAAAATTTCATAAACTGCCCAATAAGGCACAAGCATACACACCGCGCTGCCAGCCGACAGCAGACCTGCTAATATAAGCAGACCTTTCCTTTGTCCCGCTATCTCGAACAGACGGGACAAACCTTTTTTCTTTTTTGATTTTTCCATTGTTATTACGCTATTTTGATGTGATTTTATATCCGAGCAATGAACTGAATTTGTAGCAGAGCCAAGGGATGCGCCCCAATATCTGCCCGAAGAAGAATCCCCAGCGTGAACGGAAGAACTTCATATAGTTAGCCTGTTCAATGAGCTTTAAAGACGGTTCCCATTGTTCCACCACATACCCGTTGCTTATGCCGGAACGGATTTGAGCCTCGTGTTTGCGGAGCGAATCGGGCTTCACACCATGTCGGCTCATTATCGTGCCGCACACGTCAAACCACAATTCACCTCCCCCGAAACGGTTTGCCACGTGATGCAGGAAGGATTTTACTTGCTTCTCGTAGAAGTACATCAGTACCCCCTCCACGATGAAGATAAATTCTGCTTCGGGGTGTTTCCGGCGCAGGTCATCCATCCAGTCGGTCTCCAACAAAGACGCTTCAATATAGACATTGTCCGGCTGTTCGGGTATCAATTCCCGGCGTAGAGCAATGACCTCAGGCAAATCTAAATCATAAAAGACTGCTTTCTGACTTCCGATACGCTGGAAACGGGTATCCAGTCCACATCCCACATTGACCACGACCGGATGCGAATGTGCTTTAATAAATCGGCGCACAGCGCAGTCAAAATACCATCCACGCACCACGCATCCCACTTCGCTCAACTTTGCCCCGTCGAACTGGGAATAATCGTATTCCAAACTGTCCGCCAGCCATTCCGCAGCCTTGTCATATAGAATGGGATTATTCCGGCGACTTTCTTTGGCTCTCATGTATAGCGGAATAAGCAATGTTTCCGCTACAATACTCTTAAACTCGTATTTCTGTCTCATATTTTTGGAGTGTTTAATAGTGAACGATATTCAGAATTGTTCATAAAAAAAGGAGGAAACCTCCGTGAAGATTTCCTCCTTACCAACCGTTCTGATGCGGTTGAATGTTCGTATGTACGTTGTCTGTATCTCATATCTTGATAATAGCCCTCCAACCTTGGATTTCAAACAGGATATAATCGTGCAAAATAGCCTCCATCTCTTGCCGGGGTACGGAATGCATCAATAGCTCCTCGAACATCGTGAACATCCATACCGTATGCAAATGAATGATAAAATCGGACACAGCCGTATTGATTTCGGGATGTTTCCGCTGCATGGACGCGAACCACGCCTTAACCAATTCCGTGGAACGGTCGGTATAATTCTCACGGAAGCGTTCCAATGAAGAACCTTGCGCACGGAACAACAGTATTTCCATTAGCGAACGGTGTTTGTCTATAAGCGAAACATATTCGTCAATGCAGGATTTCAGGTATTTTTCCGACCGCATCATCATAATGTCCTCGCCCCGTATGCCGTGGTGTTCTTGCAGCATGGCTTCCAACGCGCATAAGACAGGACGGACTACTTCACGGAACAATTCATCTTTATTCGTGAAGTAGTTATAGATATTCCCGACGCCAACACCTGACAACTCCGCTATTTCGCGCATGGAAGTCTTGGAATAGCCTTTCTTCTCGAATTGCTGTCTGGCAATCGTCAATATCCGACCCCTTATGTCCTCTTTCAGCACTTGCATTTATAACGAACAATGTCTGTTTTTAATTTTTTGCAAAGGTATAAGGCTTGAAATTGTCGTGCAATACCTATTTTTAGGGATTTTGTGTCTTCCAAAACATGGGGAGCGAACCGTTTCGGTATGCCCGAAACACAAACCTGCTCCCCATCAAAACTTCTCCTTGATGGGTTGGCTTTTATGTTTCTTCAAATCAATCCTATTCCATAAAATAAAGTCTTACTTCATTCTACATCAAGCTCAGGTTTATTAGCAGGCTTATTTGAACCTGATGAACGCCACAGGCTACCACACCGATGCCAAATGCTGCCACGCAGGTGCGAAGCGGTTGGATTGTGCCGGACTTCGCTTTCCTTTGCATCACGGACGCTTGGAACAGCCGTCACGGGGTCGGCGGATAACGCCACTCCCTGCCACAAGCTGCCACGATTGTGCCAACCCATCGTTTGATGCGTAATGCCCATTTACTTTGCGTCCAAAACCGAGTATCAACATTAAAAACAGTATCGACAATGGAAGTATTGATTTTTCAGAAAGAGGCGTTTGAGGAAATGGCGGCGAAGTTCAGCCGCTTCTCCGACCGTGTGAACGAACTCCTTGCCAAACAAGGCGGCAAGTCATTAAACCGCTGGATGGACAACCAAGAGGTCTGCCGACAGTTGAACATCAGTCCGCGCACCTTACAGACGCTGCGTGATAACGGCACGCTGGCCTATTCGCAGATAAACCACAAGGTGTTTTACCGACCGGAAGATGTGCTGCGCATCGTCAAGCCTGTGGGGAACAAACGTGCGACCAAAAGTATTTGATATTTAAATGACCACTAAATCCAACGTAACAATGAGTGAAATGATTACCAAGAACCATGCGCTTATCGCTGAGTTCGGCGACAGCCTTGACCGTCTGTTGGACGGCATCGAGAACTTCATGGCAAACAGCCGTCCGACATTAGGCGGTGAACGCTTCCTGACGGACAGGGAGGTGTCGGCACGGCTGAAAGTGAGCCGACGCACCTTGCAGGATTACCGCAACAACGGGGTGGTGTCCTATTACCAGTTGGGCGGCAAGATTCTGTACAAGGAATCAGACATCGAAAGTATGCTTGCCGCCAATTACCGGGAAGCGTTCAGATAGGCTGACGGAAATCCCCTGTAAAACGGTGTTACCCTCAAACGGCGTAAGAGATAGCCTTACACGCCGTTTGAGGGTATCTCATACGCCGTCTGAGGTCTGCTCAATTTCCCGCTCTCTTTCCACGTGACGGGGAGAGCGAAAAGAAAAGGTTGACGGACTGTCTGTTGTTCATGGTCAGCCTGCCCATGATGAACTGCCGGAAAGCCATGCTTTCCCGACCTCTTAACTTGAAGGAAACGGCTATCACCATTTCAAGGCTGTAAACATCGTAGTTTATCCCGTTGTCCTGCCTGATGTACCGCTTCGTTTCGCTTTCCAACAATTCGCCATTCTTGTATATGGCATGGACAGCCTTGCGGATGTGGCAGCCGAACACATTGAACGCATCGGACATTTCCTGCTGCGTCATCCAGACGGGAGCGGTCGGCATGGCAACCGCCCCGTTTTCTGTGATTGTGATTATTCCCCGTTCCATACTCATCTATCATCGTTTTTCGTCAATCCGTTGGCTTTCCTGACCTGCATCAGCCTGTCCATGTCCTCCGATATCTTGTCGTCTGTCACCTTTGCATATGCCTGCGTGGTTCGGATATTGGTGTGTCCCATCATCTTGCTGATGCTTTCTATCGGTATCCCGGCGGACATCAGCAGGGTTCCGAACGTGTGGCGGCTTTGATGGTAGCTGAGCGAGCCTTTCACTCCCGCCAGCACTCCGATTTCATGGATGGCATACCAAATCATGTCGCGGTTGGGCATCGGGAACACGGGCTTGGTGTCATCCTCAGTGTTATAAAGGTCGAGTATCTGTTCCGCCACCGGATGCAGGGGGATGAACGACTCCACGCCCGTCTTCTTGCGCAGGATGCGGATGTACCGCCTGCCATCAACCGTCCTGCCGATATGGCGCGGGTAAAGTTCCTGCACGTCCACATACGAGAGTGCGGTGAATGCCGAGAAAATGAACGTCCTGCGCACCAGCTCCTGCCACTTGTTCGTCATGGGATGCTCCATGATGTACATCAACTGGCTACGGCTGATATGCCTGAGTTGCGGTGCGTCCTTCTTTTCGTAAGGCACGTCCGCCGTAGGGTTGAAGCGGAGCAGCCCCTTGTCCACCGCGATGTAGAGCAACCTGTTGAGCCACGTCATGCAGTGGTTCACATGGGAGGCTCTGCATCCTTTCTCCTTTACATATTGTTTAAAGCCGTAGCCGAAGTCCTCCGTGACGTCTTCAAGGGCAATGTCCTTCATTTTCAAGGATAACAGGTATTCCCGCAGGTAAGCCTGCGTGCTCTTGGACTGGCGGTAGCTGGAAGTGGAGTTGATTTCCTTCGAGCGCACCCTCAACCGTTCCCGTTCCTCCTCCCCGATTTGCAGCAGGGTCGTGGGTGCGGCGCTCACCTTGGTAATTTCGTTCTTCAACAGTTCCGCACTGACTACCCCGTCCCTTCTCAGCAGGTCGTCATACGCCTGCCCGATACGTTTCCGAAGTTCGTCCAGCCTGTTGTTAGTGCGTTGTTCTTTTGTCTCGCCCGTCTTGGCGTTCCAGTCCTCCGCTTTGCAGTAGATACCCGTTGAAAAAGCGTTCTGTCTGCCGTCAATGGAAATACGGCACTGGATGGCGGTGGTTCCGTCCGCCTTGACCTTGTTGCGGTTGATGTAGTACAATATGTTAAATGTGCTGCGCATAATTGTAATTTTTTAGTGGGTTAAAGAATAAGTTTCATGTCCTTGGTCGCCTCGATGTACCTGTCCATATCGTCGAACAGTTTTTTCGGAGTGACACGCGCGTATATCTGCGTGGTGCTGATATCCGAATGTCCGAGCATCTTGCTCACCGTTTCGATGGGCACGCCGTTCTCAAGCGTTATCAGGGTCGAGAACGAGTGCCGTCCCATATGGTAGGTAAGCGGGCCTTTAATCCCTGCCATGACCCTCAGGCTTGAAAGGTTCCACATCAACGCGGCATGTTCTATATGAGGGAGCAGCGTCTTGCGCGACTTGCTGTGGTATTTGTCTATCAGTTCGATGGCTTCCGGCAGCAGCTTCACACGCGACAGTTTTCCGTTCTTGCCGCGCTGGTATTTCAGCCACAATGCGCCGTCATCATCTTTGGAGAGATTGTCAGGCGTGACTGATACCGCGTCAATGTAGGAAGTACCCGTATAGCAGGCAAAGAGGAAAAGGTCGCGGGTGACGTTGTGCGACCAGCGGTGCTCCTCTATCTCCAAGTCGCGCAGCCTCTCGAAGTCCTCACGGCTCAACGCCCTCGGGGTACGCTCTTTCTGTCTCGGAAGCGGATAATGCTCGAAGTGGCAGATGTCCGCATGGCCTTCCTTGAAAGCGATGCGGCAGACCTTCTTCAACACGGACAGGTAGTGGCGTACCGTTTCTATGCCCAGCCCGTTTTCAATGACTACATATTCCTGAAACTCCCGTATGAACTGCTCGTTCAACTGGCAGAAGGCAAGGTCGGCGACCTTGTGCCGCTTGGCGATGAACTCTGCCAGCCTTCTCCGGGTATATACGTAGTTCGGCAGGGTACGGGAGGAATACTCCGTCCCGATGAGCGACTTGATTTCCTCAATATGCCTGTCGAGCAGTTTCAGGAGTGTCATGCGGTTTTCCATGCCTCCTTGGAACAAGTCCCTGACCGCCGCTGCGTCAAAATCCATCCTACGGCTGACGAGCGTGTCGAATGCGGTGTTTATGGACATCAGCAGCCTGTCTATCCTCGCATTCGTCTCCACCGCTTCCCGGCTCTTGCCGTCCAGACGGCTTTCCCTCGCGTTCCACAACTCCGGCGCACAGGACAGCTTGCAACTGAACTGCGCCATTGTCCGGTTCACTGTAATCCTTCCCATTATCGGGGCCTTGCCCGACTTGTCCGTCACGCTCCTTTTCAGGTAGAGCAGCACCTTGAATTTCTCAATCTTCATACGCTTACTGTTTTTGTTGCAAAATTAATTCACGGGTAAGCGTCCATTGATTTGTAAAACATTGCAGAACAGTGAAAAGCACGCCGGAGCCGAAGTATTTGATTTGCCCACCGTTACCAGTCGGATTTTGGAAACAGCATGGCTAACGCTTTGGTAACTGAAACCTCTCCGTATTCCACACCGCATTGCTTTTTACCGATATGGCAGAATGATGAAAAACTGCTTGTTTTCAACGGGTTGCGTTTATCTTGCGCATATCTGTTTCCTGATGCTTTTTGACTTTGTTTACATTGCTCAAGGCACAGCTGTGCAACCTCGGTACTGCTGGCCAATGACGTACCCATTGAAACCGTCTCGAAGATTCTCGGTCATACGAATATCCGCACCACGCAGATCTACGCCAGAATCACCGACCGCAAAGTCAGCAAGGACATGGAGATGCTCTCTCAGAAACTCGACCATGCAGGCATCCGGAAACGTCGCAGAGCAAGCGCAATATAAGTATGCTGATTTTTCCTGATATTAGGTTGGTTAAAAGCAGAATATATTGATTATATTACACAGCGATTCAATATGTCAAGGACCGAATACAAACTAAAACTATTCTTGATATAAATCACATAATAGAATATAAAACAATAAAATAAGAATATGAGTGCACGCGAAATAGAATTCGGATCAATCACCATCGATGCGGAAAACAACCACGTCTCAGTTACATTCTCGCAGGATGGAACCGTCTGGATGACCGAAACGGAGATTGCCCGGCTCTTCGGGGTTTTCCCCGTGGCCATCAGAAGCAATATCCGGGCAATCTATAAAGATAAACGGATGAATGAATACCGCACGCATCAAATTACCGGACGCGGCGATCTCTACAGTCTGGAGATGATTGCCGCCCTCTCGTTCCGGGTGCGCACCATGGAATCCGAAGCATTCCGGGAATGGCTGCTTTATCGGCCGCAGCACAAAATGGTCGTCATGCAGATCGAATCGGATGAACTTTGTCCGGTAAGTTAGGGACTGTCGTAAAAAGAATAAAACTTTATAACGAATTGATTGCCAATGTAATATAAAATTTGTATCTTAGCTAAAGATAAAAAGAATACCTCCAATTGCCCTAGAAAAGCCAAATTTGGAGGTATCGCAAAAATTAATCTGCATGGCTAAGGTACAAAATTTCTCTGAAATATCACCCGATCTTCCTTTCACGGAGTTCGATTTTTATGAATTGTATAGGCGGACGTTCGAGACTAGCGAGCTGGGAAAAATCAGGAAGAGGCTGCCGCTTGGTGAGATGGCAGAGAACTTTGGACTGATAAGCAAGAGCATGAGAGCGAAGAAAGGGCGAAAAACATACTTCACCCCGGAGGGTAAGGTTGCGCTGATGTTCCTGAAGATGTACACAGGTCTGAGCAGCCCGAGGTTGATGGAGCATCTTAACGGCAACGTCCACTATCAGCTCTTCTGCGATTTGAGAATAGACCCGATGCATCCTCTGACGAACTACAAACTTCTGGACGACGTGTTTTCGGAACTGGCCCGCGGGCTGAAGATCCAACAGCAGCAGGAGATACTGGCAAGAGCCTGGAAACCGTACATGAAGGACCTGGATACGATGTATACGGATGCAACCTGTTACGAGAGCGAGATGCGCTATCCTACGGATGCGAAGCTTCTGTGGGAAGGAATAGAGAAGTCATATGAGATAATGTGCACTCTGAGTGCCAAGCTGAATGTGCACCGTCCGAGGACGAAGTACGTAGACGTAGAGAAGGCCAACCTGTCGTACAGGAAGCGGCGCAGGCATACGAAAGTCCAGACCAGGAAACTGACCAGACGCCTGCTCAACCTTTTGGGGAAGATACTGAAGGAGACCCGCACACTGGAGAGGGAGAATGCAGGCGCGGAGAAATTGCTGACAGCCAGACAGAAGAGCGATATTGAAATCATCACAAGAGTGTACCGCCAGCAGAAGGCCCACTTCGAGAACAACAATCCTCGCGAGAGTGTCAAGGACAGGATAGTGAGCATCAGCAAGCCGTATGTGAGGCCAATCGTGAGAGGCAAGGAAGTGAAGAGCGTAGAGTTTGGTGCGAAGTGCAACAACATCCAGGTTGACGGACTCTCATTCATCGAGAAGCTGTCATTCAATGCCTTCAACGAGGGAACCAGGCTTACGCACTGCCTGAAGATGCACCGAAAGCTCTTCGGTGTGGACGCGAAGAAGGTCGGAGGAGATGCAGGCTATGCCGGCAGCGCCAACAGGGGGTACTGCAAGGATAGAGGAATACAGACGTCATTTGTCAAGCGTGGCCGTCCGTCCTTGGAAAAGAAAGAGAACGACATCATCCGCAACGAGCTGGCGAGGGTGAGGGCAACGAGGATGGAAGGCTCGTTCGGAACGCAGAAGGAACACTATGGCCTGAAACGCATCAAGGCAAGGACGAAGTTGACCGAAATCCTGTACATCTTCTTTGGCATCCACACGGCGAATGCAGTACAGCTCGTCCGGCGGGAAGTCAACGAAATTGCTCAGGCTGCCTGATGTTCGAGGTGAGTGAGAAACGGCCCTTTCACTGGAGTATTGGCTCCAGTTGGGTCCAAAAATGAAAAAAGGGGCTCCGAAACGGAGCCGAAAAGATAAAAAGATGAGTTCGATCGGAAAAATTGAGAGCGTAAATTAAAGTGTGTCAAGTAAGGTAAAAAATAATAACTTTAGACACACTTTTTTATTATGAGCGAAAGATTTGATTACGAACAGTTCAAGGCGAACGCCATAGAACAATTGAAGGCGGGAGTACCACTATCCGGCAAGGACGGAGTATTGGCACCGCTGTTGGAGAATCTGCTTAACAGCGCGCTGGAAGGAGAGATGGACAGCCATCTGGAAGGAGTAGAACGGGAGTACGGGAATCGGCGCAACGGGCACATGAGCAAGCAGGTCCAGACCTCGATGGGCGAAATAACGATCAACACGCCGCGGGACAGGGACGGGACATTCGACCCGCAGGTTGTCCGGAAGAGGGAGAAGATACTGGCGGACTCATTGGCGGACAGGATAATAGGGCTGTATGCCATCGGGAACAGCACGAGGGAGATAAGCGACATACTGGAGGAGCAGTTCGGGAACAGGATATCGGCGGAGACGATCAGCAGCATCACGGACAGGGTGCTGCCGGAGATCCAGGCATGGAAGAGCCGGGCGCTGGAAAGCGTCTATCCCATAGTATGGCTTGATGCGGTGCATTATAAGGTGATGGACGAGAAGAACCGTCCTGTGACCAGAGCCATATATAATGTTCTGGCACTCAATTCGGAAGGCCGCAAGGAATTGCTCGGGATGTACATATCCAAGAGCGAGGGTGCGAACTTCTGGCTGGGTGTCCTGACCGACCTCCAGAGCAGAGGAGTCCGGGACATCCTCATAGCGTGCGTTGACGGGCTGAAGGGTTTCCCGGATGCGATAGCGAGCGTCTTTCCCGAGACCACGGTGCAGTTGTGTATAGTCCACCAGATACGCAACTCGATAAAGTATATGGCCAGCAAGCGGCAGAAGGAGTTCATGAAGGATCTGAAGCAGGTCTACCAGGCGGTGAATAAGGATGCGGCGGAACAGGCTCTGGATGAGCTGGAACTGAAGTGGGGCGAGGACTATCCGATAGTCATCAAGAGCTGGCGTGACAACTGGGAAAGGCTCAGCGCGTACTTCCAATACTCCGAACACATACGGCGCATAATATACACCACCAACACCGTGGAGGGCTACCACCGCCAGTTGCGTAAGGTCACCAAGAACAAGGGGGTCTTTCCGAACGACACAGCCCTCGAAAAACTTGTGTCTATGGCATTTACAAGAATCAGACGCAAGTGGACGCAGCCTGTCCAGAACTGGGGTCAGACTGCCCAGCAACTGGCCATCCTGTTCCCGGACAGGTTCAGGATACTGTCCTGAAAAAACACTATTATTTGGAGTTCTTTGATAGGTTTGATAAATTAGGGACAGTCGTTTAATTCCGTCATTATGAGTCAATCGGCAGACTGTCCCGGTAATTTTTCCGATCGAACTCATCTTTTTATATTTTCGGCTCCGTTTCGGAGCCCCTTTTTTCATTTTTGGACCCAACTGGAGCCAATACTCCAGTGAAAGGGCCGTTTCTCACTCACCTCGAACATCAGGCAGCCTGGGCAATTTCGTTGACTTCCCGCCGGACGAGCTGTACTGCATTCGCCGTGTGGATGCCAAAGAAGATGTACAGGATTTCGGTCAACTTC
Organism: Alistipes megaguti; assembly: GCF_900604385.1. NCBI lineage: Bacteria > Pseudomonadati > Bacteroidota > Bacteroidia > Bacteroidales > Rikenellaceae > Alistipes > Alistipes megaguti. Next base: position 2,912,640 of record NZ_LR027382.1, read on the forward strand.
GTCCTTGCCTTGATGCGTTTCAGGCCATAGTGTTCCTTCTGCGTTCCGAACGAGCCTTCCATCCTCGTTGCCCTCACCCTCGCCAGCTCGTTGCGGATGATGTCGTTCTCTTTCTTTTCCAAGGACGGACGGCCACGCTTGACGAATGACGTCTGTATTCCTCTATCCTTGAAGTACCCCCTGTTGGCGCTGCCGGCATAGCCTGCATCACCTCCGACCTTCTTCGCGTCCACACCGAAGAGCTTTCGGTGCATCTTCAGGCAGTGCGTAAGCCTGGTTCCCTCGTTGAAGGCATTGAATGACAGCTTCTCGATGAATGAGAGTCCGTCAACCTGGATGTTGTTGCACTTCGCACCAAACTCTACGCTCTTCACTTCCTTGCCTCTCACGATTGGCCTCACATACGGCTTGCTGATGCTCACTATCCTGTCCTTGACACTCTCGCGAGGATTGTTGTTCTCGAAGTGGGCCTTCTGCGTGCGGTACCCTCTTGTGATGATTTCAATTTCGCTCTACTGTGTGGTTGACAGCAATTTCTTCGCTCCTACATTCTCCCTCTCCAGGGTGCGGGTCTCCTTCAGTATCTTCCCCAAAAGGTTGCGCAGGCGTCTGGTCAGTTTCCTGGTCTGGACTTTCGAATGCCTGCGCCGCTTCCTGTACGACAGGTTGGCCTTCTCTACGTCTACGTACTTCGTCCTCGGACGGTGCACATTCAGCTTGGCACTCAGAGTGCACATTATCTCATATGACTTCTCTATTCCTTCCCACAGAAGCTTCGCATCCGTAGGATAGCGCATCTCGCTCTCGTAGCAGGTCGCATCCGTATACATCGTGTCCAGGTCCTTCATGTACGGTTTCCAGGCTCTTGCCAGTATCTCCTGCTGCTGTTGGATCTTCAGCCCGCGGGCCAGCTCCGAAAACACGTCGTCCAGAAGTTTGTAGTTCGTCAGAGGATGCATCGGGTCTATTCTCACATCGCAGAAGAGCTGATAGTGGACGTTGCCGTTAAGATGCTCCATCAACCTCGGGCTGCTCAGACCTGTGTACATCTTCAGGAACATCAGCGCAACCTTGCCCTCCGGGGTGAAGTATGTTTTTCGTCCTTTCTTCGCTCTCATGCTCTTGCTTATCAGTCCAAAGTTCTCTGCCATCTCACCAAGCGGCAGCCTCTTCCTGATTTTTCCCAGCTCGCTAGTCTCGAACGTCCGCCTATACAATTCATAAAAATCGAACTCCGTGAAAGGAAGATCGGGTGATATTTCAGAGAAATTTTGTACCTTAGCCATGCAGATTAATTTTTGCGATACCTCCAAATTTGGCTTTTCTAGGGCAATTGGAGGTATTCTTTTTATCTTTAGCTAAGATACAAATTTTATATTACATTGGCAATCAATTCATTATAAAATTTTATTCTTTTTACGACAGTCCCTAAATTGTACATTTAAGAAAAATAATATAATTTTACATCGAGTATAACTCAGACAAGCCCCTGTCAAATAACGGCAGTGATTTGTGACTGATTTGTGACCGGACAAGAAAATCGCACATCAAGTCCCTGCAAATTAGCGAATCAGGCTATAATATTATGAATCCACCAAATCTCCTCAACATGCATTCACGAATCTTTCGTATCACACTGCTGATGCTGCTGTGCACCATGGCACTTTCCGTGGCTCACGCTGCCTCGACCGTTCAAGGTCGCATTTACCTCAAGAACGGACGCGTCATCGAATGCGGCGAAAAAGACCGCATCAAACTCCCTAAACACGCGCAGGACGTCAAGTTGCTGCGGCGTGCTTTCTACAAGGACAAGAGCAAGGAGATCTACCGTTACGAGGAGATCGACTCGATCGTCTGCTGGCACGCCACGGCACCCGAACATCCGCAGAAGTTTATCCCCGCAGGGAAAGTCGGCTGGCTGTGGGTCTATTTTGAGACGCCGCACATCTGCGTCGGCGTCTTCGCCCAGAAGGGCTACGGCGTCGATTCGAACGGCGGCATCGAGGTGCTGGTCAAGTATCGCTATCTGAGCCGTTCGCGCACGGCCTACTACCTGCGCAAGACGGGCGACGAGGAGTTCTACGACGCCGGATCGGCCAGCCGCCGGGGCAAGGATCGTTTCCGCGAATCGGTAGCCGCCTATGTGGCCGATGATCCCGAACTGGCCACGGAGATTCTCCAGTCAAATACCTCTGACCGCAGCAAGATCATTCTGATGCTTGAGGCGTATCAACCTGCAACTCATTGAAAATTTAGTCACTAACCTGAGATAGTCATGAAACACTTTTTCCTCTATGCACTTGCTGCATTAACCACCATCGGCATGATCTCCCATGCCGAAGCAAAAGACCCCGAAGATGCGGAGTCGGATCGCGTGATCGTCACCCTCAAGTCGGGCGAAAAGGTCGACTGCTACGTCCATCGCGGCTGGCACGCCGAAAACTCGGTGTTCAAGAAAGAGAACTACTCGTTCAAAGTTACAAAAACGCCCGACGACAAGGTGCCGATCGAATATACGGCCGATGATGTCGTAAGCATCGACTATGTCGAGACAACCGCGGATCATCCCGACGGCGTGCGCTGGGAGTCGCACCCGCTTGCCAAACCCAACTTCGCAAGCCGCTACCACACCATGCAGATGCTCTTCTGCGTCAACAAAGTGGGCAAGAATGCTACGACCTACTGGTGGAAAATCTGGGTCGCATCGGGATTCAACGGCATGGGCCGCTCGCTCCAGACCAACTACGGCATCCGCTTCCACAACGACCCTGAGGGGATTGTCTATCCCTACATGCTGGTCAACTCAGTACTGATGAAGGATCGCTATCCGGGTCTGCAGGATTTCTGCAAGAAGTGGTTCAAGGGCCCCGAGGGCAAGGTTCACAAGAAGGAGGCCGAGGAGAACGATGCGTGGATCCTCGACATGTATGACGCCTATCTGGAGCAGATGGGCGACCAGGCGGCCAATCTGCCCTATCCGATTCCCGACAAGAAGGACTCCAACGAAAAGTAGCCATCCGTTCAACAGGAACCATACAAATCGGGGAAGGGCCGGCTGGAACCTTGAAAAACGACAGGCCCGGAATTCATCCACGGGGGCCGGAATGATATCCACGGGGTCGGAATGACATCCACGGGGGGCTGGAATGATATCCACGGGGCCGGAAGGACATTAACGGGGTCGGAATGACCTCAACGGTGACCGGGATAACATCAACGGCATCGCCTCTAACCAAGCTGAAATCATACCAATCTCACAATACTTCGGTATTGTGAGATTTTTCATAAAACAGGACTCGCAACTCCGAACACCACCTACTCCGAAGCATCTGCCACGGATTATTCAACGGCAAACCGCGGATCATCTGCCCCAAGGCATCAAACCCTCCGACAATACGAAGAGATTGTCCGTAAGCCGGCTCCTCTTCCGCCCGAAAGAGTTATGAAACCTTCGAAGCGAGAATTATTATAAAAAATTTCAATATTAGCATTATAAAACAAAATTACCGTTTTAAGTTACATTCTGCATATCAAAAAAGTCCATTTTACCTCCATTCATAAACCAAAACTAACCATTCACGAAAATCCCGCCACATCTTTTTCTATTAATTATTTTCACCAAACAGAATATTTTACAGATTTTTTACTATATTTGTAAAAACCGCCCCTGCCCGGTCACATATTCGGAATTGCCGTTTTTTCGCATATATAAGTAAGTATACAAGGACAAACCTTTTGTTTCACTTAAATACTCTCTCTATGAAAAAACTCTACGTATCACTGTTTTCCGGCACTCTGAGAGGGGGGGGGATATTTGCTAAATGCCCCACACTGATCGCCCGTACGCTGTGTTTCTGCGTGCTGCTGGCCATCAATCTGTGGGCAATCCCCGCCACAGCGCAAACTTCCAATAAGAAGGCCCACATCGTATCGGGCACAGTCACCGACACCAGTGGAAATCCCATTGTCGGTGCTACAATCGTCAGCTCGAAACATGCTCACATCGGTACAACAACCGATTCGAAAGGTTTCTTCCTGCTGACCAACATCGAAAGCGACGATGTCCTTCAGGTAGGATTCGTCGGCATGAAAAGCAAGGAACTGCCTGTCGGTGCACAGATGCGTTTCGATATCACACTCGAAAACGATACGGAAATCGACGAAGTAATCGTCACCGGTTATCAGGAGATCTCGAAACACCAGGTGGCCGGCGCCGTCAAGCAGGTCAAGATGGATGAGATCAAACTCGGCGCATCCTTCTCGGTCAACCAGATGCTCGCCGGACAGATTTCGGGCGTGAACGTCATCCAGACTTCGGGCGAGCCCAGCGCCACCCCCAAAATCCGTATTCGCGGAACTTCATCCATTCTGGGCAACAAGTCTCCGATCTGGGTGCTCGACGGTATCATCCTCGACGACCCCGTGCAGGTCAACTATCAGGACCTCACGGGCGACGATGCCGCCTACCTGATCGGTAACGCCATCGCCGGCGTCAACCCCTCGGATATCGAGTCGATCACCGTTCTGAAGGATGCCTCGGCCACGGCCCTCTACGGCGTGCAGGCTGCCAACGGCGTCATCGTCGTGACGACCAAGCGCGGCGAGGCCGGTCGCACGAAGATACGTTACGACGGCTCGTTCACCCTCAACGAACGCCCCTCCTACCGACAGCTCGACGTGATGAACGCCGCCGAACGCATCACCCTCTCGCAGGAGATGCTCGCCGACCACTTCGAGTACTCGCGCTTACCGGACGATATCGGCTACGAGGCCCTCTACATGAAATACATGAACCACGGCCTGACCTACGACCAGTTTGCTTCCGAGGTTAGCAAGATGGCTTCGCGCAACACCGACTGGTACGACCTGGTGTTCCGCGACGCGTTCAGCCACAACCACACGGTGAGCCTTACCGGCGGTTCGGAGCGAACCTACTATTACGCTTCGGTGGGATACAACAACACCCCGACGACCGCTATCAAGGGTGGATCGGAGCGTTTCTCGGCCAACATGAAACTCAACTCGTGGCTCACCAAGAAGCTCTACATGGGCATCAGCATCTCCGGCTACCAGAACAAGAACAAGGGTTACAGTTCGATGGCCGGAGTCAACCCCAACACATACGCCCAGAATACGGCCCGCACCATCCCGGCCTACAATGACGACGGTTCGTACTACTATTACAAATTGGCCGGCTACAACTCAATAAGCGCCAACGGATCGTCCATCAAAGAGCATCCGAAATACAATATCCTCAACGAACTCAACGAAACGGGAGCCCAAGGCGAGGTTGCCAACCTCAATCTCCAGCTCAACCTCCAGTACGAGTTCATCAAGGGTCTCCGCTACGAGTTGCTCGCTTCGATGGTTCACGACAACAGCAAGCGGTTCGACTACGCCACCGACGCCTCGACCTATATCGCCAAGATGCGCGGCTGGAATCTCGACTTCCCCTATCTGACGGGTGATTATACCTCGCAAGACTGGTATCAGGAGTCTCCCATCCCGCAGGGCGGTATCCTCTCGGCCTCATACAATACCAATACCAGCTACACGCTGCGTAATACGCTGCGCTATAACACGCAGCTCAAGGAGAAGCACACGATCAGCGCCTTCGTCTCCTCCGAAATCCGCAGCATCCCGACTACCGGATCATCGTCCATCTGGTACGGCTGGCAGCCCGAGCGAGGTCTGGCCATTGAGCCGGTCTTCACGGACAAGTACATCGAGAATGCACGGAACGGCCAGTACAATCCCACACTCACCGACCGTACGACCCACTACGTATCGTGGCTGGGCAGCGCCTCCTACTCCTACATGGACAAGTGGACGATCAACGGCAACATCCGTATGGACGGTTCAAACTCCTTCGGTGAGAACCCCAAGTATCGCTTCCTGCCCGTGTGGTCGGTAGCCGGCAAATACACCCTGTCGAACGAACCCTGGCTCCGGGACAGCAAGGTACTCTCGCAGCTCGCCATACGTGCCTCATACGGTGTACAGGGAAATGTTGACCAGAACACTTCGCCGAGCCTCGTGATCCAGATCGGCTCGACCGATGCCACCACGGGTCTCAACCAGTCCCACGTATCGCTGCTGCCGAATGCCGACCTGCGTTGGGAAAAGACCCAGTCGTACAACGTCGGTCTCGATTTCGCCTTCCTGGGCGACCTGGTAACCGGTACGATCGACGCCTACAAGAAGCACGGTACCGACATGATCGCCACGACTCAAGTCTCCTCGGCCACGGGCCGCTCGGAACTCAAGATCAACTCGGGTGTCGTCGATAACGCCGGTGTCGAGGTGGCCCTGGGCTTCCACCCGCTCCACACCAACAACTGGGATCTCTACCTCAACGTCAACTACTCGTACAACCGCAACAAACTGATCAAGGCCAACAGCAGCGCCGTGGTCAACAACACGTCGAAGATCTCCGGTACGGCCCTGATCGAGGGCAAACCGCTCGGCACGCTCTACTCCTACAACTTCGCCGGACTCAACCACGATACGGGTTACCCGGTCTTCTACGACAAGAACGGCAACGCTACCGGCATGATTCCCGACGACAAGAGCGAATCGGGCGAAAAGGAGGTTCCCAACTACAGCCTTTACGAGGATGAGATCGAGCTCGTCGAGTCGGGTGTAATGGATCCGCCCCACTACGGAGGTTTCGACTTCACGCTGCGTTGGAAGAGCCTGCGTCTATCGGCATCGTTCACCTACTCGGCCGGAGCCGTAGGCCGTCTGCCGGGCATCTACACCGATGCTTACAATGCCTACGATCCCGCACAGAACATGCGCAAGGAGTTCATCACGCGCTGGCGCCAGCCGGGCGACGAGCTGCACACCAACATCCCCGTTCTCTACAACTACGACAACTACCAGGACCTGCCGCGGCGTGACGGGATTCTCTCCGACCGCGATGTCATCGAAGGCAACAACATGTACGACTACTCGACGGCCCGCATCGCCAAAACCAACGTTCTGCGTATGCGTAGCCTCGGTCTGAGCTACTACGTTCCGACGCATAAACTTCGTTCGTGGGGCATCGAGTCGGCCATGATCAGCCTGCAGGCCACCAACCTCTTCTTCGTAGCCGACAAGGCATGGGGCGGCATGGACCCCGAGAGCGGTTATGCAGCCGTTCCGACGCCGAGAACCTACACGCTCAACGTAAGTCTGACTTTCTAAAGCTGAATACACGATGAAAAAAGGAATCAACATACTGACATTCGGATTTGCATTGGCAACCCTGACCGGATGCGGGGACTTTCTGACACAGGAGGCCCAGGATCTTGTCATTCCGAAGACCGTGACACAATACAAGGAGCTGCTGCAGGGTGACGGCTACTTCAAAAACTTGCAGACCAAGGCTGCGTGGGTTCATTTCCTGACCGACGATATGGCTACCGGTCCTTACGAGTATGCCGACGACCCCACGAAGATCTCCTCATACATGGAGAAGTACAAGCAGATCTTTCTCTGGCAGGCCGAGATCGAAAGCGACCAGTTCACCGACGACCTCTACGCTTACCTCTACAACCAGGCGCTTCCGGGTACGATCTGTCTTGAGATGCTCGACGACATGGAAGGATCCGATACGGAAAAAAGAATTCTCAAGGGTCAGGCCTCATTCCAGCGTGCGATGGCCTTCTTCTACCTGGCCAACCTTTACGGTCCGGCCTACAACGAAGCTCAGGGCAGCGATCCCTGTGTTCCGATGTCGCTGACGGCAACCGCAACTCCGGGCTCCTACCCACGCAAAACCGTCGAGGAGGTCTGGGGACAGATCCATACGGACATTACAACGGCGGTCGAATGTCTCGATGGTTATGAAGCCGGTGTCTACGAGATCAACTACAAGGCCGCCCTGCTGCTCGCCTCGCGCGTAGCACTCTTCATGGAAAACTATGAAGAGGCCATCACCTATGCCGAGAAGCTGCTCGAACTGGCCCCGACGCTCTTCGACATGGTGGGCAAGATCGACATCGAAACCTATCTCGACCCCGGCAAGTACTCCAGCGAAGGAATCCTTAACACGAATCTCAATCCCGACGAAATCCTTTGGACCTTCTCGCAGAGTTCGACGCAGGACCTGAAGAATCTGCTCACAGACACTTCGTTTACCTCGATGTCGTTCACCGTATCGAATACCGAAGATTCAGGTCTGATCCAACTCTATGACCGCAACAAGGATGTCCGCATGGCCTTCTCCTTCGCCGATCCCGACCCGGACGACTTCTTGGCATCACTAATCGGTTGTATGTCGGGCACATACGTCTATTCCCCCTGCAAGTACAACAGCTACGCCGGAATGACCGGTTTCCCGATGGGAATGCGCAACGCAGAGGCCTACCTGACGCTGGCCGAGGCCTATGCCCGCAAGGCCAATCCGGACAAGAGCCGTGCACTGGATTACCTGAATGCCCTGCTCAAGACGCGCATCGTCGACTACACCCCGCTCACCGAGGCCGATTTCGCCACCGACCAGGAACTCGTCGAACGGATCTGGACCGAGCGCCGCAAGGAGCTCTGCTTCGAGGAGCTGCACCGCTGGTGGGATATGCGCCGCTGCGGTCAGAAGGGCTTCACCCGGGTGTGGGGCGTCACGGACGAGACCTACGAAATCGCCGACCATGACCCCGCCTTCACGCTCAACTTCCCGAAGAAGGAGCGTGACTTCGATCCGGGACTCACGCCCAACAACCGCCCGATCCGGACTCCGGTAGCATCCAACTAATCGACAACGCAAACACGAATTGATCATGAACATGAAACAATACCTTCCCATTTTCGTCGCCGCACTGCTCTGTGTCTCGGCGGCCAGCTGCGATCGCAGCGACCCGGACGGATCGGTAACGATACCCGAGAAGCCGGTATTCGACACCTCGACGAATGCCGGCAAACAGGCCCAGCATATCTACGACACCTATGGTCTGCACTGTCATTGGGATTTCAAAACCGACGACTACATCTACGAACTCACCTCCACTTCGAGTGTCAACTACACCGAGGTCGACGATATGGACCGCATGGCCGAGTTCCTCACCGCCTTTGAGGAGAAGGCGCTCAAGGTGCTGCCCATCGAGATCGTCAAACAGTCGTTCGCACACCTGTTCATCTGCAATGAAATTCAGGACCAATACAGCAAAAGGACCTATACGTCTACCTATCTTTTCGATGACGAGAGCGTCACCGCTCTGATTCCGATGGAGGTCAAAACGCTGGGCGTAGCCCTCGGTTATGCCGGTTCAAAGTGGGCGGAGGCCGATATGGAGTTGTTGCAGCTGCGCTGGATCGAGGCGATCTTCGAGACCATGCTCAACAATGCCCCGACTCCGACTGATTTCAACAAGGCCGCGCTGATCAACGTCGCCGATATTTCCGGCGATGCCTATCCGACCAATTACTCCGCCAGCAAGCAGTGGGGCTGGTGGTGCATCCAGGGAGGTGATACCGGAAAAGAGGGAGGCTACCAGTATGACTGGGGACTGCTCGATCCGCCCTACGTGGGTCTCTCATCCATTGTCTACCGCGATGGCGCGGAGGTGCAGGAAAAAGTGACGATGGGTTATTCACGCTGGTACGACTCGGGCTACACGGCCGCGATGGACTTCGCGACCTATGCCGCCTTCATCCTGCTCAAACCCGCAACCTACATGGACGATCTCTGCGCGAAGTATCCTCTTGTGAAACAAAAGGTACAGCTCGTCAAGGAGTACTTCCTGGAGAACTTCAACTACGAACTGAAGAGTATCGCACAATAACCCTTGCAACACAATGCCGGGAAGTGGCCTTGAGCCACTCTCCGGTATTTTTCGGAAGGGTGCCTGACGTACTGAAAAAATCGTTATATTGACAGGCCGTTCAGCCTGAAAGCCGGAATTGCCATACGTGCGCGATATCCGGCTTTACAACGGTCACAAACAGAGGTAAAGCAACAACTCATTCATAAACGTAATATGAAAAACAACAAAATTCTTCTTTGCGGTGCGATGCTCGCACTGGCAGCCTGCTCGTCGGCTGACAAGTACACGATCCGTGGAACCTGGGAAGACGGTGCAGGACAGACCATCTACCTCAAGACGGGCGACGACCCCAAACAGCTCGTGGCCATTGACTCGGCGGTGGTGAAATCCGACAACACCTTTGCGCTCAAGGGTCCGGCTCCGGAGACGATGACTCCCGCCGTCCTGGTAACCCCCGAAGCACGCACCGAACTGCTTCTCTACCGCTCGGGACGCCCGATCGAGGTGAAAATCTGGAACGAAACGCGCCGCGAACTCAAAGCCGGCGAAACCGATAGTGTCGATGTCAAGGTACAGCACATGAAGCTGGTCGACCCCGATCCCGAAACTGCCGTCTTCCTCACGGGACGCGACCTGGAGTCGGGGAACGCATTCATCTCGCTGGGCGGCATGTTCATGCTGATGAATGCCCAGGAGAAGGGGCTCTCGCTCGACTCGGTGTTCAACGTCAAGACTCAGATGGAGGATGCCTTTGAGCAGAGCATGGAGAAATTCCTCGATTCGACGGGCAACTTCCGTTCATCGACCTTCTTCATCCGCGACTTCGTGCTCAAGGCCCGTTCGTTCACCGAAGCTCAACGCTGGTACGACTCGCTGACGCCGGCCGTCAAGGAGTCGGCCGAGGGCAAGATGCTTCTCAACGACATCGAGCTGAACAGCAAGTTCAACGTCGGCGGCACGCCCGATGACTTCACGCTCCCGACCCCCGACGGCGATTCGCTCTCGCTCTACTCGCTGCGCGGGAATGTGGTTCTGCTCGACTTCTGGGCCTCGTGGTGTGCACCCTGCCTGGCCGAAGCTCCCAACGTGAAGAAAATCTACGAGAAATACCACGACAAGGGGCTCGAGGTGCTGGGCGTATCGCTCGACAAGGAGGGCGACTACGACAAATGGGTGGATGCCATCAAAAAGCACGGCCTGAGCTGGAAGCATGTCTCCTCGCTCAAGGGCTGGGACTGCCCCGTAGCCAAGCAGTTCAACGTCACGGCCATTCCGCGCATGTACATCCTCGACCGCAACGGCAAGATCATCGCCCAGGATCTGCGCGGTGAGGAACTCGCCAAAAAGATGGACGAAATTTTCGCCGACGCTCAGTAATCGAAAACAACGCGTTCGGAGCGGGCCAACTCGCTCCGAACACATCAAAAAGACCGGATATGAAAAAAATCTTTATCGGAATGCTGCTCGCTGCAGGGTTCGCAGCCTGCTCGGACGGAAACAAAAACGGCGAACAGATCGCTTACGACATCCAGGGCAACTGGGATGAAGGGGCCGGACAATGGGTACGTCTCGTCAGCGATGATTTCCCACAGGCCGTCGATTCGGCAAAGGTCGGCGACGACAAGCTCTTCCATCTCCAGGGAGAGCTGGACTATGCACAAAAGGCCACGCTGCTCTTCGGCAAGCAGGGCTCCGATTACAAGGAGCGCCGGACGAAGGAGATCTTCCTCGACGGAACGCCCGTCACACTGACGGTCAAGCAGGAGGAGGGCAACCCCTTCAACCCCTCGGGTATCGACGTAACGGTCAAGGGCAGTCCCGAACAGCGCCTCATCGACCAGCAGTTCTCGATCGAACTGATGAACATGTTCGTCGAACTGGGTGAAGGAACCGCCAAGGATGAGGAGGCAAAGGCCAGCTCCAAGAAAGCGCGTGACGACTTCAACAAGACGCTCTTCGCTTTGATCGACTCGGCCCGCAACTGCCGGATGATCACCTACATGATCAGTGACTTCATGGTGCCCCGCTACCCGATCAAGACGATCGACAGTCTGTTCAACACGCTGACCGACAGCGTCAAGCAGAGTCATCTGGGCCGCAATCTGGCCGACAAGATCGCCCGTCTGAAGGCGGTCAACATCGGCGCCAAGGCTCCGGATTTCACGCTCCCGACGGTCGACGGCGGTGAACTCCGCCTTTCGGACCTGCGCGGCAAGGTCGTGCTGCTCGACTTCTGGGCTTCGTGGTGCGCACCCTGCCGCGGCGAGCTGCCCAACGTGAAGAAGATCTACGAAAAGCACCACGCCGACGGACTGGAGGTTGTGGGCATCTCGCTCGACAACAAACGCGAAAACTGGCTCAAGGCGATCGAGGAGGAGCAGCTGCCCTGGATTCAGGTCTCCTCGCTGAAGGCCTTCGACTGCGACGTGGCGAAGACATACAGCGTACAGGCCATTCCGCGCATGTTCATCATCGACCGTGATGGCACGATCATCGGCCTCGACCTGCGCGGCGAGAAACTCGCTCAACGCATGGATGAGATCTTTGCCAAATAGGATCTGAAAAACCGGAATGGTAAGAGCCGCTCCCTTTTTACGGGGGCGGCTCTTTGCTTGAACGGCCCGGAAGGTTTCGCGGATGAAGACTCCGGCTGCGGCGGTCCCGGCAGTGAGGCCGTTCGAAAAAAAATCGCACTGCCCGAAACTCCCTGACAGCAAGTGCGACGCGCGCCAAAGACAAGAGCCGGACAAGGAGATGGAGATAGTCAAAATTTTGACTGTCGCACAAAATGAACTATCTTTGCGGCCGAAATCAAGGATCACGACCAACGGAGGCAACGATTTTCGGGAATTTCAACTACAGATCGTGCGGATGCGGATCGCCTTCCGCCAGTGCCTTCAACGCACGCTGAAACGCCACGGCATCAGCGTAACGTTCGAGATGCTGCAGGTGATAAGCTGCCTGTGGCGCGAGGAGGGCTCGACACAGCAGATTCTGGCCGAACGCACGGCCCGGAGCAAGGCCAGTCTGAGCAGCTTGATGACCACCCTCGAGAAACGCGGCTATATCGAACGCCGGGCGGAGCCCTCCGACCGACGCAACAAACGCGTCTACCTCTCGCCCGAAGGCGAACGCTTCTGGCTCGGCATCCTGCCGATCCTGAACGACCTCTACGCCCGCTTCGAACAGAGCATCGGGCCGGAATGTCTCCGCGTCATGACGTCGGATCTAACCCGCATACAGCATGAACTGGAAAGCATATAGGAACCTTCTCCTTGCATTGGGAGCGACCGCCGGGCTGCAACCGGCCGCCGCGCAGAGCGACACGCTCTTTCTGCCGGTGGCCCGGCTCTTCGAACTGGGCGTTCAGCAGAGCCTCACCCTGCAGTCCGACGCACTGGAGGAGGATGCCGCACGGATCCGCGAAGAGGAGGCCCGGGCCAACCGGCTGCCCGACCTTTCGGTCGGGTTGCGCGGCGGCTTTGCCGGACAGCCGGTGATCTTCCGCCAGGGGCTGCGGGAGCCCTAACGCCCCGATTCGCCCGACTGGTCGCAGAACTACGCCGTCGACTTTTCGCAACCGCTCTACCGGGGCGGTAAACTGCGCCACACGATCCGCCGTGCCGGCATGGAACGCACGCTGGCCGCCCTGAAGAGCCAAACCGACGCCGCCGACCTGAAGCTGAATCTGCTCGGTCAGTACATGCAGCTCTTCAGCCTCTACCGCGAGCAGGAGGTGCTGTCGCGCAACATCGAGGAGTCGGAACGACGCCTGCACGACATCCGCCGCATGAAGGAGGAGGGGCTCATCACGAACAACGACGTGCTGCGCAGCGAGATGCAGCTGACCAACGACCGCCTGTCACTGCAGCAGACCGACAACGACATCGCCCTCGTGTCGCAGCAGCTGGACATCCTGCTGGGGATCGACGAGAGCCGGCTGATCGTTCCCGACACGACGCTGCTCTACCGCGCCATCACGATGGACGACTACGACCACTACGTCGAGGAGGCCTGCGCCGAGGATCCGACGATGAAGCAGCTGCGCATGCAGACCGAGATGGCCCGTACGGATGTCGATCTGGCCCGCTCGGCGCTGCGTCCCGACCTCTCGCTCTACGCCTCGAACACGCTGGCACGGCCCATTGCCCGCACGATGGAGGATCTCTACAACAACACATGGAACGTCGGTCTGTCGGTTTCCGTACCGCTCTCGGCACTCTACAAGGGCCGCCACAAGGTGCGCGAGAGCCGCGTGGCGGTCGATGTACGCCGCAACGCCGAGGAGCAGCAGATGCAGCGCATCCGCGTGAAGGTCCGCACGGCCTTCCTGCGTCACCGCGAGGCCGTGCAGCAGGTCGAGGCGCTGCAGCTCTCGGCGCGTCAGGCCCAGGAGAACTACCGCATCATGCAGAACCGCTACATGAACCAGCTGGCCATTCTGACGGACCTGCTCGATGCGAACAGCGTGCGGCTGGACGTGGAGTTGCAGCTCACGGCGGCCCGCACGCGGGTGATCTACACCTACTACGAACTGCAGCGGGCCATCGGGCGGCTGTAATTGACCGATGGAGGGGCCTTCGCCGGAGGGACGAAGCCCCGAATGCCCGCACACGAATCCCTCCGGGAGGCGGCCGAAGCGGCCCGGAGATACCGACTCCGCAGGCCCGGCCCAAGGGGGGGGGTCCCCGCACGGAACGAGTGCGGCGGACGGATGACGAAACGAAGAACAAACGAAAGGAAAAAGGTTAGGAAAGCATGGGAGACTGGAGTAAGAAACGCGACGAGCTTCGCAAGCAACGCCACCGCAACATCGTGTTGAACGTCGTCTGCATCCTGCTGGCAGGATCGGGACTGTGGGTAACGGCCGACTATTTCCGGCGCCACAAGAACTACGTGGTGACGAACGACGCCTCGATCGACCAGTACGTGGCGCCGATCAACATCCGCGTGGCGGGCTACATCCGCGAGGTGCGCTTCACCGAGCACCAGTTCGTCCACAAGGGCGACACGCTGCTGGTGCTCGACGACCGCGAATACCGCATCCGGGTCAAGGAGGCCGAGGCGGCGCTGCTCGACGCCCACGGCACGCAGGAGGTGATCCATTCGGGGATCGAGACGTCGCGGACGAACGTCGCGGTGCAGGATGCGAACATCGCCGAGGCGAAGGCCAAACTCTGGCAGACGGAGCAGGACTTCCAGCGTTTCGAACGGCTGATGCGCGATGAATCGGTCCCGGGCCAGCAGTACGAACAGGCCAAGGCGTCGTACGACGCGGCGCAGGCCCGCTACCAGGCGCTCGTGGCGCAGAAGGAGGCGGCCGTCTCGCAGTACTCCGAGGCGAGCAAGCGCACGGTCAGCGCCGAGGCCAACATTCTGCGCTGCGAGGCCGACCTCGACATGGCGCGGCTCAATCTGAGCTACACGGCCCTCACGGCCCCCTACGACGGCTACATCGGACGCCGTACGCTCGAACCGGGCCAGTTCGTGCAGGCCGGGCAGACGATCTCCTACATGGTGCGCAACCAGGACAAGTACATCACGGCCAACTACAAGGAGACGCAGATCGCCCATATCTTCATCGGACAGGAGGTGATCGTCAAGGTCGATGCCTTTCCGGGCCGCACGTTCCGGGGCCGCGTCACGGCGATCTCCGAGGCCACGGGATCGAAATACTCGCTCGTGCCGACCGACAACTCGGCCGGCAACTTCGTCAAGGTGCAGCAGCGCATCCCGGTGCGCATCGACCTGGTTGACATTTCGCAGGAGGAGATGGGCCAGCTGCGTGCCGGCATGATGGTCGAAACCGAAGCCGTGCGCCGATGATGTGTAATCAAATATGATTTCTTTTCCTATGGTTATCCAATATCGAGGGCATGGACTTGTTGCCTTGTCGCTCCTCATAGTATATACAGCACAATATATCTGGAAATCTATCTCCGGATCAATTATCTGATATATTTCCTTTTGTAATTTACTCCATCTTTTCATGTATTCTTCCTCTGTAGCTAATGTTTGGCAGCTAATCGCCATTTGTGGCGATTGAGGTACGTATTACTTGCTTTTTCGAGTTATTACAATATCATCAAACGTTAATAGTAACGGCTGACCGTCTGGTTTATATTCCCTCCAATTTTCAACGCTTGGGTCTTCATAATCCATCATCAAGTGATAACACTGCTGTCCGGAGAAATTTTACCATAAAGTAGGTTGCTCGACAGAACCCGCCTCCGGAACACAAACGGGAGTTGTCGGCTGATTATAAATTTCACGGATATCCGCCCTCTGGAAGAGGACTTGTCCGATTGAGTTAGAGATAGAATGAAGACTTGGATCCAACCCGTATCGCTTCTTCGCAATGATGAGCAGCAGATAGTCACAAATGGCTATCCATATCTGCGTGTACACGGCGTTCTTGGAAGTGCCGTAGAAAGTCCTGATGTGAAGATGCTG
The DNA here is from genome assembly GCF_900604385.1 of Alistipes megaguti. Taxonomy (NCBI): domain Bacteria; kingdom Pseudomonadati; phylum Bacteroidota; class Bacteroidia; order Bacteroidales; family Rikenellaceae; genus Alistipes; species Alistipes megaguti. The sequence continues at coordinate 2,928,842 of NZ_LR027382.1, forward strand.
CTTGATCCATTTGATGAACAGTTCTATCTGCCAGCGTTCATGGTAGAGTTCCGCAATAGTCAGCGGATCGTCAATCGCAAAGTTGTTGGTCAGAAATCGATATGATCTTCCAGTCTCAAAGTCTTCATATACAACAAGTCTCAATGTGTCTGGATACTTTCTGGTAGAGTAATATCCAGCAAGTCTGATAGTCTCATCCGAAAGAACGCCCGAGTCTTTGTTGACAGGTCTGGACTCAATAACCTCATAAGACATATTATCCTTGGCGCGTGTAACAAAGCAGGCGCCCTTTTGCTGGAAATGCTTGTAAAGTTTCTCAAAGGCAACATATCCCCTATCCATCAGGTAGAAAGCACCTGCTTCAACAGGAATCTTGTCCATCATCCTGGCATCGTTAACCTTGCCTGGCGTGAGCATGACAAATGTGGGAATCGAGCCTCGCAGATCCATCAGTGTATGTATCTTGAACGCGCCCTTACCATGATGAAACTCGGCCCATGGACACAACTTAAGACACAGTTCAATGGTACTGCTGTCAAACGCATATATCATCTCCTCAAGACCAATTCGCAGCTTTTCATCCTTGTAAAGCATCGTGGCTTCCTTTACCAAAGTCATCGCAAAGTCTTGATATATACGCCAATCCTTCTTCTCGTTGGCCTCCGCAAGCGTGGATCGAGGTATTGCCTTGATTCCGGAGCGATAGAGGTCGCCGCAGAGGTTAAGTGTAGTCTCTATATCTCTCAAACCAGCTCTGTCAGTGAACTGTGCAAAACTCATCACCATGAACTGGTCACGACAATTGAATTTGATAGCATGCCGGTCTCCTTTGTAGCGGTCGACACATTTCTTGAACTCGTATTCGTTAATGAGAGACATAATCTGAGCGAAGATTGTTTTTCCTTTGTTCATGGCTTGCGGATAACCTCTTGATGGTTACCGCAAAGTTACTGATGTTCTAATCGAAAAATTTTCTAATGCTTGTAACTTATTGATGTTTAATAATTAAAACATTGTCGGAGAATTTTTCTCCGGACACTAGTGAAGTGATAATAATTATAAATTCCAGCACTTTCTGGTGGTAAATCCGGCAGACTGTGTATGTTATAGCATCCTACGTTTTCCAGCCCTTTTTCTTCAATCAGTTTCAACCAACCTAAAGCCTTATCTATTTGCTGAAGATAGGGAAGTTCCTGTTGATTGCCATGTTTCAAAGCATCAACAGTTTTTATTCGTTCTTTTTGTAACAATTCAATAATATCTTTCATTCTTATTTTAATTAGTCGCCCCTTAAAAATAGTTTTATTTATTGGTATTCAGTAATTTAATTTATAGAAGTCTTTGATAAATCTGGAAGTTTTCTTATCTTTACGTTAATAAACTTGCAGATTTTATGATTAAAAATACGAATAACAGTCCTTCTTTATTCAGCAACCTATCAGACATGCTGAACCAATCGCACCCGCTTTACCAATTGGCAGACAAAATAGATTGGGGAAAATTTGAAACGGCTTTTCAACCTTTGTATTGTCAGGATAACGGCCGTCCCGGCAAGCCAATCCGTTTAATGTGCGGTTTGCTTATCCTGAAACACCTTCGTAACCTGTCGGATGAGTCTTTGGTAGAGCAATGGAGCGAAAACGCTTATTATCAGTATTTCTGTGGCATGCAGGAGTTTACCCCGTCTGCCCCTTGTGCGTCTTCAGAACTGGTTCATTTCCGCAAACGTATCGGTGAAAAGGGAATTGAACTCATTTTCCAGGAAAGTATCCGTGTGAATAACGACGATGATGATGGCCGTCATCATGATACGGCTTTTATTGATTCCACAGTTCAGGAAAAGAACATCACTTACCCCACGGATGCAAAGTTGCATAAGAAGATCGTGAAGAAAGTTCTTGGCATTGTAAAAAAGCTGGGACTTCCCCTGCGCCAAAGCTACACCTTTGTGCTGAAGAAGATCTATCGTGACCAGCGTTTCCGGAACCATCCCAAAAACAGGGAAAAAGCTCTCAGGGCGGACAGGCGTTTACGTACAATAGCCGGAAGACTTGTCAGGGAACTGAAGCGTAATCTTAAAGAGAATCACGACTATGATAAATTGCTCAGACTCTTTGAAACCGTTCTGTCCCAAAGGCGGAACAGCCGGAAAAAGATTTATTCCATCCATGAGCCGGACGTGCAATGTATCAGCAAGGGTAAAGAACATAAAAAATATGAATTCGGCAACAAGGTGTCCATCATACGTTCTGCCACAGGAATTATTCTTGGAGCCATATCCTTTCGCAATGAATATGACGGTCATACCATCGAGTCTTCCTTGGCGCAGGTAGAACGGTTAACCGGAAGGAAGATTAAAGTGCTGGCTGGTGATAGAGGATACAGAGGCAGGAAGGAAATTAACGGGACGAAGATTATGATTCCCGATGTTCCCAAGAAATCAGACAGACGTTATCAGAAGCTGAAAAAACATAAACTTTTCTGCAAGCGTGCAGGTATAGAACCAACAATAGGTCACTTAAAGTCAGATTACCGATTGGGCCGCAACTTTTATAAAGGTGTGGTCGGGGATGCTGTGAACGTGCTACTGGCGGCAGCAGCCTATAACTTCAAAAGAGCCATGAAAGCTCTTTGGTGCATGCTTCATAAAATCTGCGAGATACTGTGGAAAAACGATATCTCGCAAAAATGGGCTTTTTAAGGGACGACTATCTAACTGCTAACCGAAGCAAATTGAAATGCGACTGAAATGGAGCATTTGTTGCAGGACTCCAGGAGTTCTGCTGTGCACGTTTCGTCAACTGTTTTTTTCGTGGATCAGTGAGATTCGAGGATAAAGATAGGATTTTTTTACAAAAAATATCATTTTTAGACATATTTATGCAATTTTCGGTTCATATAAGGATAATTTTCGGTCCGGAAAAAGGGAACTAACTTTCAATTTTCGGTCTATCATCCATGATAAAAAACACTGATTGAAAATATATTACAAGAACAATTGGCCAAAAAGTCGGAGGTTTTTTCGAAAAGAGATAAAAAATCAGAAGAAAAACGGAGTTTTTCTCCCGAGAAGCGACCGATTCAACACAGAAAATCGCCCTTAAGCCGCAGGGCAAAATCTTTCCAAGGAAGCGACTCCACCCGTTTCGAAGGTAAACCCGTCCGGAACGAGGAAGCAATCCCGGGAAGAGTGCAACCACAGACCCTGCCCGCCGCATGACTCCTCTCAAGACACGGCAAGGATGCGAACAGGCAGAGAAAAGTCCTCTCTTCCGATAAAATCATGCGAAGCGTGCCGTTACAATACCATTAAAATAACGATTCGGCAAAACCCGGCCAAAACGCTATATCACTGGTTGCAAGCAGTCTCAAGACGCAGATAGGACCCCGAATCATTTCGTCCAAAGAGTTTTATGCGGCAAAATGAACAAAAAAGCATTATATTTGCTTGACAATAAACCCAGCAATACTCCATCGCGGCACAGCATCCTCACTCCGCAAAACGAACAATGCCGTACCGCCGTATTTTTTGAGACACTTGCCATGAGTGAAGCCGAGATTTGGTCGAGATTCAGATCGGGAGATCAGGACGCCTTCGCCGACGTATACAATCTGTATGTCGACGACCTCTATCGCTATGGCATGAAAATGGTCGACGGAAATCGCGATCTGGTAATCGATGCCATACACGACGTATTCGTCAAACTCTATGAACTGAATGCCTCCTCGACCGTCGTGCTCAATCCCCGGTTCTATCTGCTGAAGGTCCTCCGGGGCCAAATCCTCGACAATCTCCGCAAGGAGCGGGGCCTCAAACGGGCCGACATCTCCCGCATCCCCTTCACGGTCGAATACCGCCTCTCGAACGAAGAGTTCTCAAGCGCCGAACAACAGGCCGAAATGTTCGAACGATACCGGCAGGTCGTCTCCGCCATGACCGAACGCCAGAAAGAGGCCATCTACCTCCACTACTCGCTCGGCCTCTCCTACGACGAGGTCGCCGCACTGATGGACATGAACGTCCAGTCGGTGCGGAATCTCATCCACCGAAGCGTCGAACGAATCCGCAAAATGCTCAAGCTCTCCACCTTTTTGTTTTTTTTCAACATAGTGTGAGTATATTCGGGCTGCCCGGAGGGTCTATAGAAGTGAAGGACCTTCAAAACGGCCCGCTACCAACCCATCATGAACAAAGACCTGGACCTGCTGGATTCCATCTTCACCCGTATCGAATCCATCGAACAAGAGCTTGACAACCAAACCCGGAAAATGCTCTGGGAACGGATCGCCCGCGATACCCTCCAAAGCAACCACGCTCGGAGCCTTACGCCACACGCCTCGCGCAGACGCCGCCTGTTCACCGCCGTCTCGGCTGCAGCCGCCGTGCTGATCCTCTGCCTGGCCGGATACTTCTCCTTCCACACCGAACCCGACTCCCCAATCAACTACGACTCCGTGGCGCAATACTTTCCCCACGAAATCGAAAACATCCAACTCGTGCTCCCCGACCGGATCGTCGAAATCCGCAAAAACCCGTCGGTCGTCTATGAGCCGGGGTGCGTCATCGCCGACGGTGTAAAATACCCCATCGCCCAATCCGACGAAATCCACCAGTTCATCGTCCCCTTCGGCAAGACCGCCGACGTGCAGCTCGCCGACGGATCGAAGGTCCGCGTCAATGCCGGCAGCAAACTGATCTACAAATCCGGAATGGGCGGCACACGACGGCAGGTCTACGTCAACGGCGAAGTCTTCCTGGATGTCTTCCACGACGAAAACCGCCCCTTCACCGTCAAGACCAACCGTCTGGATGTCCGTGTCCTGGGAACCGAATTCGACGTGCGGGCCTACGACGACGAAGAGGTGCAGTCGGTGGTCCTGGTCTCGGGATCGGTCTCCGTGAGCGCCGACCTGCTCGACCAGCGGTACCGCATCTCCCCCGAACAGTGCTTCTCCTACAACACCTCCAACTGCGACATCAGCATCCGTCAGGTCCCCGTCGAAAACTACATCGCCTGGATGGACGGCCTGATGATCCTCGACAACTCCCCCCTGAAGGAGGTATTCCGCCAGATCAACCGCTACTACAACGTCGAAATCGTCTACGACAGTTCGCTGGAAAACGTCCGCATCAGCGGAAAACTCGATATCCGAAGCTCGGTCGAGGACACGCTCGAAACCATCGGCCTGGTCGCCGGCACCCAATACCGCTTCGAAGAGGGCAAGTACTGCATCTCAGCCAGATAGAACAACCTTTAATACAACCGTCATGATACACAAACGCACCGTCAGGCAACTCCTTGCCTTGTCGGTATTCCTTGTCGTTTCCGTCGTCTCGGCCCATGCCCAGGGGCTGAGCCTGGAGCTGAGGAATACCTCATTGAAGGAGGCGCTGACAACCATCGAAAAGGAATCCGGGTACATATTCCTTTACAACGCCAAATCGGTCGATCTGAACCAGCAGGTAAGCTGCTCGGTCCGGCATGCCTCCCTCGACGAAGTAATGAAGAGCATCCTGCCCGCCGGATTGACCTACGAAGTGAAGAACCGCCAGGTGGTCATCTACGGCGTCGCGGACGAACGCGGCACCCCAACCGACGTCAAACGCGTCGCCGAACGCCGCGAGGCCACCATCTCGGGCCGTGTGACCGACCACGCGGGTGAACCGCTCGTCGGCGTGAGCATCGTCGAAAAGGGCACCTACAACGGTACGGTCTCCGATGCCGACGGAGGATTCACCCTGCAACTCGAAAATGCCGCCAACGCCGTGCTCACGTTCAGCTACCTGGGATTCAACCCCCTCGAGTACAGCGTGGGCGCCCAGACCTCCGGCATCACCATCGTCCTCGAGGAGGATACCGTCATGCTCAACGACGTGGTGGTCATCGGATACGGCAAGCAACGCAAGGAGAGCGTCACGGCCGCCATCTCCACCATCGCCATGGACGACCTGGTCCAAACCCCGCAGGCCAACATCAGCAACATGCTCGTGGGCCGCATGCCCGGTCTGATCGCCACCCAGCGCAGCGGCGCCCCCGGCGAAGACTTCTCGGATCTCTACATCCGCGGCGTAAGCACCTTTACCGACAACTCCTCGCCGCTGATTATGGTCGACGGCGTCGAGCGTTCGAACTTCAACGGCATAGACCCGAACGAGATCGAATCGCTGAGCATCCTCAAGGATGCCTCCGCAACGGCCGTCTACGGTGTCAAGGGCGCCAACGGCGTCATTCTCATCACCACGAAAAAGGGTACGATCGGCGCACCGAAAATCAGCTACTCGTGCAACTTCGCCATCCAGCAGAGCACCAAACTCCCGAGCTACCTGAACAGCGCCCAGTACGCAACCCTCTACAACGAAGCCGGCGAGAACGACGCCCGCGTCACCGGTTCGGAGTACATCCCCCGCTTCACGGACAAGGACATCGAACTCTACGCCAACGGCTTCGACCCGATCCTGCACCCCAACACCGACTGGATCGGCAGCTTCATCAAGAACATCTCGACCCGCACCCAGCACAATGTCAACATCTCGGGCGGTATCGAGAAGGTGCAGTACTTCATCTCGGGAAGCTACTACGATCAGACCGGTATCTACAAAAATACGAAAATCGATTCGGACCACGACGTGAACCCCCGTGACACGAGGTACAACTTCCGCTCGAACTTCGACTTCCAGATCACCCGCGACTTCACGGCCCAGCTGCAACTGGCGGCCCAGATCGAGACCGTCGTCTCGCCGAGCGGCGGCAACAGCAGCATCTGGGAGGCCATCTCCTTCGCCAACCCGCTCTCCTCGCCCGGACTGGTCGACGGCAAGATCGTCAAGATCGAAAACGGCGTGGGCAGCGTCAACCCCTGGCAGGTGCTTCTGAGCAACGGCTACCGCAAGATGAGCAGCAACAACCTCAACTCCTCGCTGCGGCTGGACTACGACCTCTCGCACCTGGTCACCAAAGGGCTCTCCGTACACGGCCGCGTTGCCTACGACAGCTACTACTACAGCAGCCGGCGCTACTCGAAAAGCTTCCCCTACTACCTGGCTTCGCGTGACGTCGAAGACCCCGACTACATCCATCTGGTGCCGCAGTCCGAAGAGTCCGTCTGGTCGGTATCGAACAGCTGGAGCAAAAACCGCAAGGTCTATCTCGAGGCCGGCATCGACTACGACCGCACCTTCGGCGACCACAAGGTCACGGCGCTGCTGCTCTACAACCAGAGCAAATACTGGTCGCCCTCGCTGGCCTACTACGTGCCCAACGCCTATCAGGGTCTGGTAGGGCGTCTGACCTACGAATACGACTCGCGCTATCTGTTCGAGTTCGACATGGGATACAACGGCACGGAGAACTTCGCCAAGGGCAAGCGTTTCGGATTCTTCCCGGCCGTCTCCGCAGGCTGGATCCTCTCCGAGGAGCCCTGGATCCCGGACAACGACATCCTAACCTACATGAAGATCCGCGCCAGCTACGGTGAGGTCGGCAACGACCAGATCGGCGGCGAGCGCTTCCTCTACCTCCCCTCATCGTACGGTCCGGCCGACGACACGGCGGTCAACCGCTACAATTTCGGGATCTCGACGAATCCCAACAGCTCGCTGGCCATCATCGAAAACAAGATCGGCAATCCCGACCTTACGTGGGAACGCGCCCAGAAGACCAACGTCGGCATCGACTTCAACATGTTCAAGAACAAGCTCTCGGTCCAGTTCGACTGGTTCTACGAGTACCGCGACAACATCCTGGCCAACCGCTCGACCAGCCCCGTCATCATCGGAGCCAACCTCCCGGCCTACAACCTCGGCTCGATGAAGAACACCGGCTATGAGGCCGACGTGACGTGGCGCGACCGGATCGGAAAGGTCAACTACTGGGCCCGCTTCAACTGGTCGTTCGCACGCAATACGGTCCTCTACAAGGACGAGGTCGAAAAGGAGTTCCCCTACCAGATGGAGACCGGACGCCGCTACGGACAGTTCTACGGACTGATCTTCGACGGGTACTACAACACCTGGGAGGAGATCAACGCCTTGGACCGCCCCGTCAGCGCCTGGAACGGCAACAACCTCCAGCCCGGAGACTGCCGCTACGTCGACGTCAACAAGGACGGAAAGATCGACAATTACGACATGGTGCCCGTCGGATACTCCAACATCCCGGAGATCATCTACGGCATCTCGTTCGGGGTTTCGTGGAAGGGCATCGACTTCTCGGCCCTCTTCCAGGGCGCCGACAACGTCTCGATCAAGTACTACGGACGTTCGCTGTGGCCCTTCTCCAAGAGTGAGGAGAGCGCCAAGAGCCTGATCCTGGGACGATGGACCCAGGAGCGCTACGAAGCCGGCGAGAAGATCACCTTCCCGCGATTGTCGCTCAACCCCAACAGCGAATCGGACAACAACTACCGCCCCTCGTCGCTCTGGATCCGCGACGCCGACTACATCCGCCTGAAAAATCTCGAGATCGGCTACACGTTCAGCAAACGCATCACCGACAAACTCCATATCGAGGCGCTGCGCATCTTCTTCAGCGGCACCAACCTTTTCACCTGGACCGATGTGATCGATTTCGACCCGGAGGCCCTCTCCACCACCGGCAATACCGAAATCAACACCTATCCGTTGCAGAAAGTCTACAACATCGGATTGAACATTACATTCTGACAGCCATGAAAAAACTATACCTCTTTGCGGCAGCCCTCCTGCCGGCACTCTTCCAGGCCTGCGATTTCCTGGAGGCACCCCCTTCCACGGGGCTGAACGAGGACGGCGTGTTCGCCGACCGGGCCCTGGCCGAACAGTACATCACGGGCATTTACGCCGAAGGCATGCCCCTGGGATTCTCCATGGGTTCGTCGGGCATCGACCGGGGGCTGTGCGCCACCTCGACCCATGCCGGAGCCTGCGACGAGGCCGAATCCGGCACCTCGTGGGACAAAACCAACGTCTCCTGGAACGTGAACAACCACAACAACAACGACATCGACTGGGAGGAGGACCCCCGCCACAACACCCGCTGGAGCACCATCCGCAAGTGCAACATCGTGCTGGAGCGGATCAACGAAGTGCCGTACGACCCGGGAGACCCCGACTTCAACAGCCGGTCGATGGGCGAAGCCTACTTCATGCGGGCCATCGTCTTCTGGGAGGGTGTCTACCGCTACGGCGGACTCCCGATCGTCGACCACCGCATCTCGGGGGCCGAAACGGGCAAGATTCCCCGCAGCACCTTCGAAGAGTGCATCGAGTTCATCGTCCAGGACTGCGACAAGGCCGCCGAGTTGCTTCCCGTCAAATACACGAACAGCACGCTGGTGGGCCGCGCCACGCGCATCGCCGCTCTGGCCCTCAAGTCGCGAGTGCTGCTCTACGCCGCCAGCCCGCTCTTCAACACCGATTCGCCCTACATGTCGCTCGGCGGTGAGAACGCCAAACTGACCAGCTACGGAAACTACGACCCCGAGCGCTGGAAACGGGCCGCCGATGCCGCCAAGGAGGCCCTCGACGCCGCCCTCGACGCCGGGTACGCCCTCTACAGGGGAGGGACGCCCGAAACCAACTACGAATACGTCTGGACGCAGCCCGACAACGTCGAGATCATCCTGGCCAACAAGAAGTACCGGAACTTCAGCACCTCGAACAATCCCATCACGGGCAACATCCCCCAGTGGGCCGGCAGTTCGTGGTCGGACGGCGGTCTGTTCGCCACCTTCAACTTCGTGCGCAAATACGAGAAACGTGACGGCACACCCCAGACCTGGTCGATGGAGGGCGGCGACGACCTGCTGCAGAAATACGCCGAACTTGACCCGCGTTTCGCCCAAACCATCGGCTACCAGGGTTCGGTGTGGAGCGATGAAATCGGCAAACTCGACTTCCTGCCCACCGGCGCCCACTACGTCTCCTACGACAAGACCAAACACCTGGTCCGCAAATGGGTGCCCCGCACCCTGAAGGCCACCTCGCCGAAGAACTACACCAACATGGACTGGATCGTCTTCCGCGTCGCCGAACTCTATCTGAACTACGCCGAGGCCCTGAACGAATACAAGGGGCCAACGGCCGAAGCCTTCGCCGCCGTCAACGAGGTCCGCTCGCGCTCGGGCATGCCCGACTTCCCGCAATCGCTCGACCAGGACCAGTTCCGCGAGAAACTGCGCAACGAACGCGCCGTGGAGCTCGCCTTCGAAGACCACCGTTTCTGGGACATCCGCCGCTGGATGATCGCCGAACAGGAGGGCGTCATGCAGGGCGACATGTACGGCCTGCAGATCTCGGCCATCGTCGGCTCGGACGAAATCCACTACAAGCCCTATGTCTTCGAGAAACGACTCTGGAATGCCCGCTCCTATCTGCACCCGATCAAACAGAATGAAATCGAAAAGGGATACATGCTCCAGAACCCCGGTTGGTAGAATTAACACGTTGAAAACATGAAACTGCACCTATCCATAAAACAGATCCTGCGAAGCGTCGCCCTGTGGACGGCCTGCGGCCTTCCGCTCACCCTGCCGGCAGCCGGCCGCGACTCGCTGCGCATCAGCGTCGCATACGGAAGCCAGCAAGAATGGGAACGTACCGAAGCCCAGTCGAGCGTCTCGGGCGAGGAGCTGCTGCGCACCACCTCGGCCAACGTCGGCAATGCCCTCCAGGGACGGCTCCCCGGCCTCACCCTGCTGCAGCAAAGCGCCGAACCGGGGTATGACTTCGACATCACGAACCTGGCCATGCGCGGCCGGACGACCTATACGGACAACTCCCGGATGCTTGTCTTCGTAGACGGGTTCGAGTCCACGATCGAGAGCCTGACAGCCTCCGAAATCGAATCGGTAACCCTGCTCAAGGATGCCGCAGCCCTGGTTCTCTACGGCATGCGCGGCGCCAACGGCGTGCTGCTGGTCACCACCAAACGCGGCCTGGATTCGCGCCCCGACATCAAGGTCCGCATCCAGTCGGGCATCCAGCAGGCCATGGCCCTGCCCGACCCCGTGGACTCCTACACCTATGCCTCGCTCCACAACCTGGCTTCGGCCAACGACGAGCGTACGCCCCTCTACGGACAGCAGGCCCTCGACGCCTACCGGAACGGCTCGGATCCCTACCTCTACCCCAATGTGAACTGGAAGGAACAGATGCTCCGCAAGATCGCTCCCCTGACCACGGCCGACATCTCGTTCCGCGGAGGCAACCGGATTGTCAAGTACTACCTGCTGGTCGGACTCACCAACAACCAGGGATACTACAAAGGCACCGACTCCAAACGCCGCGAGAACTCCAATGCCTACTACAACGCCTTCAACATCCGTTCGAACATCGACATCAACATCACCAAACGCCTCTCGGCAGCCCTGAGTTTCGGCGGATGCATCGGTGACCGTTCGGTTCCAGGCGGAGGCAGCTCGGCCTACAGTCTGCTGAGCTCGATCTACACCACGCCGCCGAATGCCTTCCCGGTGCGGAACCCCGACGGGAGTCTGGGCGGAAGTTCGCTGCTGACCAACCCCGTGGGCGAACTGCTCTACCGCGGAGTCTATCGCGAAAACAGCCGCACCTTCCAACTCGTCTTCACGCCCCGCTACCAGCTCGACTTCATCACCCGCGGCCTCAGCCTCAGCGCCTCGGTCGCCTACAACAACTACATGGCCGATTCGTCGGTCAAGAACCGCAACTACGCCCGCTACGCCCTCTCACCGGGTGAGAATGCCGGCGAGTATGTCTACACGCAGTACGGAGCCGACGAACCGCTGGAGGCCTCGGAAGGGTTCCGTACGGACTGGAGCCGCATCAACTTCCGCGTCTCGCTCGACTACGACCGCTCGTTCGGCCGGCATGACGTTTCGGCCGGAGCCTTCTTCCTGACCGACAAGTATCGCGAATACGCCGTGCGTTCGGACATGAAGTACGTCAATTTCGCGGCCCGAGCCACCTACTCCTACGACAAGCGCTACATCGCCCAGATCGCCGCCTCCTACACGGGTTGCGACGACTTCGCTCCGGGACACCGTTTCGGACTCTTCCCCGCCGTATCGGTCGGCTGGGTACTCTCCAACGAATCGTGGCTCAAGCCGGCAGAGTCGATCGAATACCTGAAGCTGCGGGCTTCGGTCGGGCTGGTCGGAAACAACCGCAACGACGCCGGACGCTATCTCTACGACGAGTCCTACGCCTCGACAGGCTCCTACCTGCTCGGCACCGGAAGCTCCGCCACGGGTGCCTTCGGCAGTACGATCATCTCCAATCCGGCACTGACCTGCGAAAAGGAGCTCATCGCCAACGTCGGTCTCGACGCGGAATTCGGGTTCGGACTCTACCTGAGCGCCGACTACTTCGACCGCAGGCGTACGGGCATCGTGGACCAGGCCGAAGCCACCACGCCGGGATTCATCGGCGCCTCTTCGAGCGGGATCCTCCCCTACATGAATGTCGGCGAGGTCCGTAACCGCGGCTTTGAGCTCACGCTCGGGTGGGAGAAAAGGAGCCGCGCCGTCACCTGGTCGGCCGAAGCCTCGGTGTGGTACGCCCGCAACGAGATCCTCGACATGGGCGAGGCTGCCAGACTCTACGACTACCAGTACCGCAAGGGGCATCCCGCCGGAACACCCTTCGTCCTGGTCGCCGACGGACTCTACCAGAAGGAGGACTTCAATGCCGACGGTTCGCTGGCCGACGGGCTTCCCGTCCCGCAGTATGGAGCCGTCAAACCCGGCGACATCAAGTACGTGAACCAGAACGACGATCAGGTCATCGACAGTTACGATGCCGTGCCGGTCGGCTATTCCGAACTGCCCGAATGGAACTACGCCTTCACGGGACGCCTCAGCTGGAAGGGGCTCGAACTCGAGTTGCTGTTCCACGGCGTCGCCCACCGCGACCTCTATCTGAGCGGTCCGACCGTCTGGTCGTTCCAGGACAACGGTTCGGCCTCGGCCCTGGCCCGCGACAGCTGGACGGCTGACAATACGGACGCCTCCTATCCGCGACTCTCGCTCTCGGAGTTCGACAACAACTACCGCACCTCCACCTTCTGGCGGCGCAACGGCGGCTACCTGCGTCTCAAGAACCTCTACCTGGCCTACAACATCCCCTCGCGCAAAGCGGCCGGACAGAGCAAGGTCTGTGTCTATTTCAACGGCACGAACCTCCTGACATGGAGCGACCTGGGCGATCTGGCCGACCCGGAAAGCAACGACCTGATTACATATCCCCTGGCCCGAACCTACAGCCTGGGACTGAAATTCACCTTCTAAGACTGCTGACAAGATGAAACGATTCATAAACGTACTGTTTGCCCTGTCGATCGTATCCGCAGCCGGATGTTCGAATTTTCTCGAACGGGAATACGACTCGTACGTCGACAAGGAGCGCACCTACATCTCGTACGAAAAGACGAGCCAGGCGCTGGTGAACGTATACCGGTACCTGCCCGACGGACTCAACCGCATCGGCTCCGACGCCATGTTCGACGCGGCGACGGACGATGCCGAATTTACCGTCGAAACCAACTCCGTACAGCGGTTCAACACCGGGGCCTGGAGTCCGCAATACAACCCCGACGATCAGTGGAACTCGCTCTATACCGGTATCCGCTATGCGAACGAATTCATCGAAAACGTCCACCACGTCGATCTGGACAACTACCGCCTCGACCCGAACAACCAGACCGAATACCAGAACCGCCTGAAGGATCTGGACATCTGGGAGAACGAAGCCCGTTTTCTGAGGGCGTTCTTCTACTTCGAACTGCTCAAGCGTTACGGCCCGGTGCCGATCGTCACCACGGTGCTGCCCGTCTCGGGCGACTACTCCGACGTCGAACGTCCGTCGCTGGACGAGGTCGTCTCGTTCATCTCGGACGAATGCGACAAGGCGGCCGCCGGGCTGGAGACCTATCCCTGGCGCGACAAGGCCTCGGCATACGGTCGGGCCACGAAGGGTGCGGCCCTGGCGCTCAAGAGCCGGCTGCTGCTCTACGCCGCCAGCCCGCTCTATCTCGACTGGACCAACACGGACGAAAGCTACCTCCCGTCGAATCCCGACAAGTGGAAGGCGGCAGCCGATGCCGCCAAGGCGGTGATCGACCTGAACGTCTACACGCTCTACGGCGACTACGAAGGACTCTTTGCAAACAACATCTCCAACAACGAGTTCATCTTCCAGAGGCGATATGCCAACAGTGCAACCTTCGAGACGCTCAACTTCCCGGTAAGTTTCGGCGGCACGGGAGGCACCTCGCCGTCACTGAACCTCATGGAGGCCTACGAACTCAAGAACGGGAAGCCCTTCAGCTGGGACGACGAGCTCAATGCCGCACACCCGTTCACCTACCGCGACAACCGCCTGCGGGCGACGTTCCTCCTCAACGGCGATACCTGGAAGGACGGGACCGTAGAGGCCTACCGCAACGGCAAGGACGGCGCCGGGCAGCCCAACGCTACCAAAACGGGATTCTACCTGCGCAAATACCTCAACGAGGATGTCAACGTCCAGACGGGCGGCAACCTGCTGGGACACGTATGGCCCTATTTCCGGCTGGCGGAGATCTACCTCAACTACGCCGAGGCGCTCAACGAATACGACCCGGGCAATCCCGACATCGAACAGTATCTCAATCAGGTACGCCGCCGGGCAGGACAGCCATCGGTCTCGGGACTTTCGCAGGCCGAGATGCGTAAAAAGATCCGGGCCGAGCGTCGTGTCGAGCTGGCCTTCGAGGAGCACCGGGCCTGGGACGTGAGACGCTGGAAGATCGCCTCAACGACACTCGGCGCCGACCTGCGCGGTCTGGAGATCACCAAGGACGCCGCTTCGGAACAACTTGTCCGTGCCTCCGTGCGGAAAGCGACCACAAGATCCATCCCCCAATCCGAAATCCCGGAGGGCTGGTACTACTACGACGGCGACGAGTTCAACGGCTCGGCCATCGACAACTCCTACTGGGGGCTCTACGGTGCCGACAGCCCCGTCGGAAACGAATCCTACGGACAACCCACGGGCAACGTCCAGACCTATCGTGCGGCCCAGGCCTCGATCGTCCAGGAGGGAGGAACGAGTTTCGTACGCCTGCACGCCACCAAGGAGGGCAATCCTCCCCATCCGGCTCATGCGTCGGTTGCCAACCGGGACGGCTGGTGGTCGGCCGCTCTGTCAAGCCGTGATGCCGACAAGTACGGCTATCCGGCCAAATACTACCCGCTGCACGCCCGCATTGAGGTCCGGGCCAAGGTTGCCTACCTGTACGGTATCTGGAACGGCAGCTGGTGCCGCTACTACGACGGCGCAAGCTATGCGGAACTCGACATGCAGGAGTTCTTCGTCAAAACGTGGGAGGGTCAGGAGCGCCGACTGAGCCAGGCCCTGCACCTGCACGACAACGACAAGGGTTCGGATGTCGGCGAAAGCACCCTGGGGGTCAACGTCAACGGATACGGGCGGCATTCGATCATGAATTTCGATCCGGGCGCCGATTTCCACGTCTACGGCGTACAGGTCGATCCCGATCCCGAAGCGCCGCAGGAGCATGTCATCATCAGCTACCTGCTCGACGGCAAGGTGACGAACACCTTCCGCACACGGGACTATGGCGACCGCTACAACACCTTTGTCAAAAAGGCCTTCCAGGAGGGACGCACCGAAAGCGCCTGGGACATCGCCATCACGGCTCAGATCGGCGGCAAGGACGAAAACGGAATCGGATATCCCGAAGATCGGGATCCGAATCTGCGGAATGTCGACATGGACGTCGACTGGGTTCGCGTCTTCACGCGTGAACCGCTGGACCCCGATGTCCCGCCCCAGCCCGAATACCCCGAAGCCGAGGGTTACAGCTATGCCCCGATCGTCGTGGAACGACGTTCGTTCGAGCCCAAAATGTACTGGTATCCGATTCCCGAGTCGGAGATCATGCAGACGGGCTGGAGTCAAAACACCTCTTGGTAAGCGGAGCATTCCATGAAAAGAATAGCAACGATACTTCTGTTGTCCCTGACGGTTCTGACGGCCGCCGCAGCCCGGGCACACGATGCTGCGCCCCGCGGATGGATCCTGTGGTCGGCGCCCGACATCGAAGCCGTCCGGAACGGTCTGGATGATCTTCCGGCCTGCTGCCGGATCGAGGTGTGCACGGATGCCGCACCGACACTCCGCCTCGTCAACACACTGGGCGAACGCCTCGACCTTTGCAAGGCCAAAGGCCGCAAACGCACGCTTCACCGTTACGCCATTGAGATTGACCCCGACGCGAAGCATGCCGACGCATGCACGGTCCGGCAGTATGCCGACGGCATCCTGATGTCGACCCGTCATCTGAGCGGACAGCAATCCCCCTGGCGGGTGGAGGGCGCCGACGAGCGGTGGACGGGCCAGATGTGCATCTATGTGCGCGATCCCAACCACCGGATCTCCGCCTCACGGCTGGATTTCTCGCCCGAAGCAGACCGGTTCATCTCGGATTTGCTCGGGCGCATGACCCTGGCCGAGAAGATCGGGCAGCTCTCGCAATACGTGGGCAGTTCGCTGATGACAGGTCCCCGGGCCGAGGGGCTCTCCGATTCGCTTTTCCGCCACGGCCTGGTCGGCTCGGTGCTGAATGCCTCGGGATCGGAGGTCATCCGCAGCATCCAGGAGAAGAACCTCGCGTTGTCGCGACTCAAGATCCCGGTGCTCTTCGGCATGGATGTCATCCACGGTTACCGCACGCTCTTTCCGGTTCCCCTGGCCGAGGCATGCAGCTGGGACCTGGAGGCCATCCGCCGCTCGGCTCGCTGGGCTGCCGTCGAAGCCTCGGCGGCCGGCATCCACTGGACCTTCGCCCCGATGGTGGACATCACGCGCGACGCCCGCTGGGGCCGGATCGTCGAGGGTGCGGGCGAGGACCCCTTTCTCGGAAGCCGGATCGCCGCGGCCCGCGTCAAGGGATTCCAGTGGAACCTCTGGCAGAACAACTCCGTAATGGCCTGCGCCAAGCACTGGCTGGCCTACGGATTTCCGCAGTCGGGACGTGACTATGCCCCGGTGGACATCTCGCCGAGGACCCTCTTCGAGGTCTGCCTGCCGCCGTTCAAGGCCTGCGTCGACGCCGGCGTGATGACCTTCATGTCGGCCTTCAACGACCTGAACGGCGTCCCGGCCTCGGGACACCCCGACATGTTGCGCAAATACCTGCAGGAGACCTGGAAATTCCAGGGCTTCGTAGTCAGCGACTGGAAGTCAGTCGAACAGCTCGTGGCCCAGGGTGTGGCCGAGGACGGCCGCGCGGCGGCACGCATCGCCTTCAACGCCGGTGTCGACATGGACATGATCGACGGACTCTACAACCGCTACCTCGGAGAACTCGTCGCGGCAGGCCAGGTCGACGAAAAGAGCATCGACGAAGCCGTAACGCGCATCCTGCGGGTGAAGTACTCGCTCGGGCTCTTCGACGATCCCTACAAATACCTCGATGCGGAACGCGAACGCACGACGCTGCATGCCCCGAAGATCGTCGATGCGGCGCTCGACATGGCACGCCGATCGATCGTCCTGCTGGAGAACAACGGCATCCTGCCCCTTGCCGATACGCTCCGCTCGATCGCCCTGATCGGCCCGCTGGCCGACGACCGACACGAGATCAACGGTTCATGGCGGTGCCGGGCGCTGGATGCCGATGCCGTAACGATCCGCGAAGGACTCACCGCTCGTCTGGGTAAGGGAGGCGTGGTGAACTACGCCCGCGGATGCGGCTTCGACGATACGGACCGCACGGGATTCGCGGCAGCCGTCGAGGCCGCCCGCAAGAGCGATGCGGTGGTCGTGGCCGTCGGCGAAAAGGCACTCTTCAGCGGCGAATCGCGGAGCCGCGCCAGTCTGGACCTGCCGGGTGTCCAGGAGGAGCTGGTCATGGCATTGATCGCCACGGGGAAACCCGTCGTCGTAGTGCTGCTGAACGGACGCCCGCTCACCATCGGACGCATTGCCGAAA
The DNA here is from genome assembly GCF_900604385.1 of Alistipes megaguti. Taxonomy (NCBI): domain Bacteria; kingdom Pseudomonadati; phylum Bacteroidota; class Bacteroidia; order Bacteroidales; family Rikenellaceae; genus Alistipes; species Alistipes megaguti. Next base: position 2,946,796 of record NZ_LR027382.1, read on the forward strand.
AGGCCGCGGCGGTAGTCGAGGCGTGGTTCCCGGGCACGACCACCGGAACGGCCGTGGCCGAGATCCTCTTCGGCGACTACAACCCCTCGGCACGGCTGGCCGTCTCCTTTCCGCGTTCGGTGGGACAGATCCCCTGCTACTACAACTACAAACGTTCGGGACGTCCGGGCGACATGCCCTTCTCCTCCACGGTCCGGCACATCGATCTGCCCAACGCCCCGCTCTACCCCTTCGGCTACGGACTGAGCTATACGGAATATACCTATTCGGCCCCGACCACCGACAAGCGCCGATACTCGCGCCGGGAGACGATCCGCGTGTCGGTCGATGTCACGAACAGCGGCACGAGGGACGGCGAAGAGACCGTGCAGGTCTACGTAAGTGACCCGGTGGCCTCGCTCGTGCGTCCGGTCAAGGAGCTCAAGGGCTTCCGGAAGGTATTTCTCAAGGCCGGAGAGACCCGGCGCGTGTGTGTCGACATCGACCCGCTGTCGCTCGGATTCTACGACCTGAAGATGAACTACACGGTCGAGAAGGGTCGATTCGACATCCTGGTCGGCCCGGACAGCGAACGGCTCAACGCCGTATCCATCGAACTGATTGACTGACATACGCCATGAAAAGAATCATTCTCATCCTGACGCTGGCGCTGCTCGGCGGCACGGCCACGGCCACGGCCGAAGAGCACCGCGAGATCCGCATCACCCACGGACCCTGGCTCTGCGACATGGACGCCACGGGGGTGACCGTCATGTGGAAGACCGACCGTCCGGCCCTCTCGTGGGTCGAGGTGGCGCCCGACGACGGCAAGCACTTCTACAGCAACGCACACCCGCGCCACTACGACGCCGAACACGGCCGGCGCCGGGCCCTCGAAACGCTCCACAAGGTGCGTCTCGAAGGGCTGCAACCCGGAACGCGCTACATGTACCGGATCTTCTCGCAGGCCACCGACGGCTGGTCCTACAGCGACTACGCCCACTTCGGGAAGACGGTCTCGACGTCCGTCTACCAGCAGGAGCCGCTGCGCTTCACGACCCTCGACCCCAAGGCCGACAGCGTCCGTTTCGTGGTCTTCAACGACATCCACGGCCGGGCGGAGGATCTGCGGGATCTCTGCCGCCAGGTCGACTTCGCGGCGTGTGACTTCGTGGTGCTGAACGGCGACATGCGCTCGACAACCGAAAGCGAAGAGCAGCTCTTCGAAGGCTGGCTCGACGTCTGCGTGGAGTGCTTCGCCTCGCAGGTGCCCATCCTCTTCGTCCGCGGCAACCACGAAAACCGGGGCGCCTATGCCGACCGGCTCTACGACTACTTCCCACACCCGAGCGGTCGTTTCTACCACACGTTCAAGGCTGCGAGAACGGAGTTCGTGGTGCTCGACTGCGGCGAGGACAAGCCCGACACGGACATCGAATACGGAGGCATTGCCGAATTCGACCCCTACCGGGAACGGGAGGCCCGCTGGCTCTCCGAGGCACTGGATTCCGACAGCAAGCGCCGGATCGTCTTCCTGCACATTCCGCCCGCAACGTCGACCTGGCACGGCGATCTGCACCTGCAGCAGACCCTGCTCCCGATTCTGAACCGCTCGTCGGTGGACCTGATGATCTCGGGCCACACCCACCGCTACGCCCTTTACCGGGCCGACGACACGGTGCATTTTCCCCGGCTTGTCAACGACAACCGAAGCGGCATGCGCGTTGTCGTGGGCCGCGACACGGTCCGTGTCACGATTTTCGGGACCGAGAACCGCCGGCTGAGCTTCGGCATCGACCGCAAATGACCATCCATACAGACACAAAAACATGCAATCCATGAAAAAGATACTTTACGCACTGACACTTGTCGGACTGGCTGCCGCCTTGGCCGGCTGCACGACAGGTAACGAGTACGACGCGAAGTTTGACACGCCCGACGGCATCTACATCACGGGCGATGCCACGCTCTTCTCGACCGAAGCCAGCTACGGGATGCTGCAGCCGATGCAGGATCCGCGCCTGAACTCACTGATGACCTGGCTCTCGCCGCAGGGGAGTTTCCGTATCTCGCTGGTGGGCCCGGACCACACCCCCGTCGTCTACGGCATGGGGGAACCGGTTGACCGCGGAAACGGACTTCCGACCTACACTCTCTCCCGGAACGGGCAGGGCTTCACCGTCACCGGCGAAGGGCTCTACCAGGTCATTGTCAACAGTTCGCTCGGCGAACTGACCGTCATTCCGGTCACGATGCGCATCCTCAGCGACAAGGAACTCACCGTCGACGGTGCTCATGAGGTACTCTTCGACGCCCCGAGCTACGACCGCACCAACCACCTGGTCACCTGGCATTCGTCGCAGGATCCCATGCGGATTCTTGCCGCGGAGTACCGGTTCTCCTATTCGGAGCAGGGAAGCCTGAACGTGCCGCTGGCCGACGGGGAAGAGTACACCGTCACGACCTCCTATACGGGTCTTGAGGCCAGTTCGAAGACCAACCTGCTGACGACCGAATGGCAGCCGCTGACCGGCTCGTCCGACGTGGCGCTCAGCCTCAAGCGGCAGGGTGACTACGTCATCGAGCTGCAGTACGACGTCCGCCAGACCCTCTTCACGGCCCGCATCGAGGGCGAAGAGTACATCGAGCCCGAAGCCCAGGGCTATCCCGAAAGGCTCTACATGACCGACGGTGACTGGAGTTCGGCCGTCGAGATGACACCGTGCGGCGCCGCAGGCAACGGCGTCTTCTGGACGCTGGCCAGCGTCTCGACCGACAAGGGGCTGAGGTGGTCGACCTCGGGCACCGATGCCGACGCCTTCGCCTCATTGACCGAGAACCACGGATTCCAGGTTGTCGACGCCGAGGCCGTACCCGACGAATCGGGCGCCCGGCTGATCTTCGTCGACCTGCACAAGGGTGTTCTCGCCCTCGAGGTCCCCGAACTCTACGGTATGGGCGAATGCTTCGCGGGGCTCGACGTGGCCTTCACGCAGGAGGGCGATCGCTTCACGGTAACGACCCAGACGGACGGCAACCTGCGCATGTATGCCGTCTGCCCGTGGAACACGCGCGAATGGGACAGCATGGAGTTCGGCATCCTGGGCAACCGGATCGTCTACCGCGGTGTCGGGGACGAACTGCCGGCCGTACCCGTAGCGGCGGGAGTTCCCGTCGAGGTGGACTTCGCAACGGGCGAAGCCATGCTGCAGGTTCCGCTCACACCCGCAGCCGACGTTCCCGCCAGCGGACCGATCTACATGATCGCCAGCGGTTACGGCAACATGAACTGGGGATCGTCCGAAGATGTGATCGGGCTCAACCGGATCTGGAGCGACAAGAGCATGTGGCTGGCCGTACGTTACTTCGAGGCCGGGACCCGGATCCGTTTCTCGACCGAGGGCAGCATGTTCGGCAAGGGTGAGTTCGTCTCGCTGGACAACAACTTCGGCTTCACCGAAGAGTCGGGCTACGCCGTCATCGAACAGGCCGGCACCTACGCCGTCTACGTCAACCTGGGCAAACGCATCGTCGCCATCCAGCCCGCAACCATCTACACCTACGGCACGGCATCGTCATCAACCTCCGACGCAAACGTCAACTCGCCATTCGTCGCCTCGGCCGACGGCAAGACGCTCACCTATACGGTCGAAAACGAGGGAAGTCTGCGGTTCCATCCCGACATCGAGGCCTTCGGGTCGGATGTCTCGCGCTGGAAACGGGAATACTACGTAGATCTGACGACTCTCGACATCCGGCAGCGTCTGGAAGGCGAGGACGAGCCGAACAAGGACTACGTCTGGAAGCCCGGAACGGTCATCGAGCTGAACTTCAAGACAATGAAAGCCACCATCACGGAATAGCCGAAACCGATGAAAACGCTGAAAATCCAACTGGCGCTGACCATTCTGCTGTTTGCCGGAAACCTCCGGGCACAAACCACCACAGCAGACTACGGTTCCGTCATTCCGCAGCCGGCCCTTCTTGAAGAGTCGGCGGGTGAAGCCCCCTTCGTCCTCGACGGGCGGACCTGCATCCATCCGGGTGCGGGTCTGGCCCGGGAGGCCGAATTTCTCCGGGAATACATCCTGGAGATGTGCGGCATCGAAGTCCCTATTGTGAAACGATCCCCGAAACGGAGGGTCATCGAATTGCGGATATCGTCGCAGATCACCGGCCGTGAAGCCTATGCGGTGGAGATCGATGCGGAGAGGGTCGTCATCTCGGGAGCTACCTCCGCAGGAGTCTTCTACGGCATCCAGACGCTGCGCAAATCGCTGCCCGTGGCCGACTGTACGCAGGTGTTGCTCCCGGCCGCGGCCATCGGCAGCACTCCGCGTTTTGGCTACCGGGGCGCAATGCTTGACGTGTCGCGCCATTTCTTCGATGTGGAGTTTGTCAAGGAGTTCATCGACATGCTCGCCCTGCACAACATCAACCGTTTTCACTGGCATTTGACCGACGACCAGGGGTGGCGCATCGAGATCGCCTCCTACCCGCGGCTCACCGAGATCGGTTCGTACCGCCCGCAGACAATCGTCGGACGACACGGCGAGGGCGGCTACGACCGGATTCCGCATGCCGGCTACTACACCCGCGAGCAGGCCGCCGAAATCGTGCGGTACGCCGCCGAGCGACACATCGACGTGATTCCCGAAATCGACATGCCGGGACACATGGTGGCCGCGCTGGCCGCCTATCCCGAGTTGGGGTGTACCGGCGGCCCCTATGCGGTGCGCACCCGCTGGGAGATTGCCGACGAGGTGCTCTGCGTCGGGCAGCAGCGGACGCTCGACTTCGTCAAGGGGGTGCTCGACGAGATCCTGGAGATCTTCCCCTCGGAGTGGATCCACATCGGAGGCGACGAATGCCCCAAACAGTTCTGGAAGGAGTGTCCGCACTGCCAGCGCAAGATTACCGAACTGGGCTTCGACCGGGAAGAGAATCCCGAAGAGCGGCTGCAGGGATGGTTCATGCGCGAAGTTTCGAACTACCTCGGCTCCCGGGGCCGGCACATCATCGGGTGGGACGAGATCCTCGAAGGCGATTGCGTGGGACCCCACGACATCATCATGTCGTGGCGGGGCGACAAGGGCGGCATCACGGCTGCCGGAAAGCATATCCGCACCATCATGGCTTCGGAGAAGGTGCTCTATTTCGACCGCTACCAGACCCCCGGGCGCCAGCAGGTCGAACCGCTCGGCTTCGGAGGCTGCAATACGCTGGAGCGGGTCTACGCCTACGATCCGCTGGCATCGATCCCCGCCGGACTCGAAAAGTATGTACTGGGCTGCCAGGGCAGTCTGTGGACCGAGTACGTGGCCACGGAGAATCACGCCATGCACATGTTCCTTCCGCGGGCCGCGGCTCTGGCCGAGATTCAGTGGGCCGACCCCGCCACGAAGGATTACGAGGCCTTTCTGAGGCGGTTGCCCAGGCTGCTGGAGATCTACCGGCTCTACGGATGGACCTACGCGCCCTATGTCCTGGAGGAGATCCGGACACTCACGCCTGAAAACCACAAAACGACAGATAAACCATGAAAAAGAGACTTTTCGCAATGTTCCTGATGCTGACGGCGCTTGGTGGCGCATCGTGTCAGGACGACACGACGGAGAGTGATCCGGCAGTGGTTCTGAACCAGCCGACACTCACCGCAACGCCGGACGAAGTCGTTATTACCGGCTCCGAGACCTCGTCCGTTCTGGAACTCGAATGGAGCCCGGCCGCACAGACCGAGAACGTCACCTACACGCTGATCTACGGTTTGAGCGGCGAAACGACCACCCATGCCCTCAAATGCGGCACGGATCTCATCAAACGGTTCTCCAGACAGGAGATCGATGCCTTGAGGACGGAACTGGGCGTCGAGACCGATGCCTTCGGCCTGGACTTCTGCGTGGAGGCCAACCACTCGGCCGTACCGCAGGCCGTGACCTCGCCGACGGTGAACGTAGCGATCCGTTACGACATTCCCGAGGTAGTTCTTCCGCTCGAACTCTATCCGATCGGCGACAGTTTCGCCTGGGGATGGAAGCGGGACAAGGCCGAGAAGATGTCCACGGAGGATCATGTCACCTTCACCTGGACCGGAGATCTCTCCGCAGGAGCCTTCAAGTTCCTCACGCACGAATCGATTGCCAACAAGAGCTGGCTGCCGAGCTACAACCGCAACGAGACGGCCGAAGAGTACTGGACGATGGTCCTGCGCAGCGACGAATCCACTCCCGACACGCAGTTCAAGATCGACGAGGCGGGCAACTACACGATCACGCTCAACGTCGAGACGCTGGCCGTCAAGGTGATCCGCAATGATGAACCCGAAGAACCCGAGGTGGTCACCGAGGAGCAGCTCTATGTCTACGGGCTGTCGGGCTCCGACCGCGTACCGATGACCTCGGCCGACAAGACGCTCTGGAGCTGGACGGGAGAGGCCAAGGCCGGGAAATTCAAATTCTTCTGCGTCGACACGGGGTGGTTCCCGTCGTACAACTACGACCGTACGGAAAACGGGGTGATCTATGCCTACAAGCGCGAACAGGGCAATGCCCGGGATGATCTGTTCGAAATCACGGAGGCGGGCAACTACACCTTCACCATCGATGTCAACACCCTGGTGGTAACCATCTCCCGCAACGAAGCGCCGGAACTGACCACCGAGGAGCAGCTCTACGTCTACGGGCTGTCAGGATCCGACCGCATACCGATGACTTCGGCCGACAAGACGACCTGGAGCTGGACGGGGAATACCGCAGCCGGACGATTCAAGTTCTTCTGCGTCGACACGGGATGGTTCCCGTCGTACAACTACGACCGTACGGAAAACGGGGTGATCCATGCCTACAAGCGCGAACAGGGCGATGCCCGGGACGATTTGTTCGAGATCACGGAGGAGGGCAACTACACCTTCACCATCAACGTCCATACGCTGGTGGTCACCATCGTCCGCAACGGCGACCGCACCGACCAGGAGCCGCCCGCCCCGAGCTACGAATACGACGGGCTCTGGCTCTATGGAACGGCCAATCCGAACGGAAGCAAACTGGCCAACATGATCCGTCTCGAAACCCAGGACAACCTGATCTTCACCTACGAGGGCAATCTGAATGGCGGAGGCAACGGCATTTCATTCAAGTTCATGTGCTATGCCGACAAATGGTGGCCGGCCTTTGTCCGCGACGGCGAAGAGACCTCGATGAAGATGCTCTACTCAAACGGAGAGTGGACAAGGCCTTCTATGTCCAGCAAAGCGGTTACTACCGCCTGACGGCCGATCTGAATACGCTGACCGTCACCCTTGAACGACTCGGGGACTGGCAGGAATAGGCGCGGCCCCGATCCGGCCGACCTCCGGATCGCAGCAAAAAAGCGGAGTGGTGCATGCGTGCACCACTCCGCTTTTTCATACCGTACCGCCCGACGCTGGAACAAATCTCTGGCCGCTGCTGTCTTCACCGGTCCGGCTCCGCAACAATTCTCCGGCCGCCTGCATTCCCAACTCGCCGGCTCAGAGACTCCGGCCGTCTGCGTGGCTGACCGTCCGTGCGACGTGCCTACCGGGCAAACGTCACACGGACACTGCCGCTGCCGACCGCTGCGGCAAGTCCCGAGGGATCGTCCAGACGCCCCAGACGCGTATAGCTGTACGACGAGGAGAACGTCTCGTAGAAAAGGACCACCGTACGGGATCCCCAGAGCAGCAGGTCTCCCGTGCGGATGGTTCCCGGACGGAAACTCTCTGTCGGAAGGCTCTGCGGCAGGTCACAATACTTCTCGTTGCCGTTCAGTTCGGTCATGTCCAACTCCAGCGGCAACAGTCCGAGAAAGGCCCGTGCGGCGGCATTGTCTTCGAGAGTTGCCGTATAGGTGCGGCCGCCCACCGTTACGTTGATTTTCATATTCTGCGGGTTCTGATCGTCATTTTCATTCTCTCCGGGGGTGTCCGAATCATTCGGGTCGTCGGGATCTGCGGGGGTCTGCGTCTCGTCGTCCGACCCCGAACCGGGCGTCTGGACCGTCCCCTGCCCGCCTGCGGGTGAGACGGTCCCGGCATCCTCCGGGCTGCAGGCCGCAACTCCGGCAAAGATCCAGCCGAAAAGCGCCATCAAAAACATGCGTTTTTTCATTGTGTTCTGCGTATTGTTGCGACCTTCGGCCGGCGGACAGTCTCCAACGCGCTCCGCCCGCAGGTCCGGTTACCGTTTATCGGATTCGACAGCCTCGCCGACCTCGATGCGGCGGATCCGGCGGGCCGGGGCTCCGCCGACGATGGTATTCGGCTCGACGTCCCGCGTCACGACGGCTCCGGCCGCCACGACGGCTCCGTCGCCGATCGTTACCCCCTGGAGGATCGTGGCGTTCGAGCCGATCCAGACGTTGCGCCCCACGATGATCGGTGCCGGGATCATTTCGGCCCGATGCGCCGGATCGAGACGATGGTTCAGCGTCGCGAAAACCACGTTGTGACCCACGAGCGTACCGTCGCCCAGCGTCACCCCGCCATGGTCCTGAAAGTGGCAGCCGGCATTGATGAAGACGTTGCGGCCCAGGTGGATATTGCGGCCGAAATCGGTGTAGAAGGGCGGGAAGAGGCGGAACGAGGGATCGACCGTCCGACCGAACAGCCGGCCCATCCACTCGCGCAGCTCCTCCTGCGTGTGGTAGGCACCATTGATCGCACAGGTGATGCGGCGCGCACGGCCGTTCATCTCGTTCATCAAGGCCGCGATCTCGGGCGTATCGAGCGGCCTGCGTGCGGCCACATGTGCAAGAAAGGCTTCGAGTGTCATCGTTATCGGAGATTATCGCGGAAGAAACGCTCGATGCGGTCAAAGGGGATAATGTCCATCCGGTCGTAGAGATCGACGTGGCTGGCGCCGGGAATGATCACCAACTGCTTGTTGTCGCCCTTGAGGCGTTTGAAGGCATCCTCGCTGAAGTAACGCGAGTGGGCCTTTTCGCCGTGGATCATCAGCACCGCCGAGCGGATCTCGTCGCTGTAGGAGAGCAGCTTCGTATTGAGGAACGAGAGGGCCGACGTACGGGCCCAGCCGCCATTGGAGTTCAGCGAGCGGGAATGGTATCCGCGCGGCGTCTTGTAGTAGTCGTAGTAGTCCCGGACGAACTGCGGGGCATCGGCAGGCAGCGGATCAACCACCCCGCCGGCCAGGGCATGAGTGCCCGTGCGGGCATCTTCGGTCCGCTGGGCATTGAGCTGACGGCGGAGTTCGTAGCGGCCGTCGGCATCCATTGAATCGAAGTAGCCGTTGGCCGTCACGCGGCTCATGTCGTACATCGTCGAGCTGACCGTGGCCTTGATGCGGGTGTCGATGGCGGCGGCATTGAGGGCCAGACCGCCCCAGCCGCAGATGCCGATGATGCCGATGCGCTCGGGATCGACGTCGTCGCGCAGCACAAGGAAGTCAACGGCCGCCGAGAAATCCTCGGTATTGATATCGGGCGAAGCCATGTAGCGGGGTTCGCCCGTACTTTCACCGGTAAACGAGGGGTCGAAGGCCACGGCTGCGAAGCCGCGTTCGGCCATCGTCTGGGCATAGAGCCCCGAGGCCTGCTCCTTGACGGCGCCGAAGGGGCCGCAGACAGCCAGGGCAGGCAGTTTGCCCACGGCATTTTTCGGTTTGTAGAGATCGCCGGCCAAGGTCGTGCCGAAACGGGTCCGAAAATGGACACGCTCGACGGTGACCCGATCGCTCGGCGCAAAGGTCCGGTCATTCTTCCGGGCTTGCACGCTGTTCATGGTTACCAGTATTAAAAATAAGACAAAGACAAATATCCGTTTCATGGTCGCCGTTTTTACGGGTTATCGTTCAGCCGTCGGACAGATCCGAAGACCGGCCCGATTTACCGATACAAAGATCGGAAGAAGATTCGGGAAAAGCTGTAGATGAATTACCGATTTTACAACCCCAATTACGGATTGGCCGACGCCCTTGAAGATGTTTTTTTCCGTTCAGAGACGTCGGAACCGATTTTTTCGCTATATTTGTCCGACACAAGAGGGGTGCCTTCGGGAAAAACGGACGCCGCACGGGATTCACACCGCCGGCGGGCAGGTTCCACGCAAAGGCTGAGATCACACCCTATGAACTTGATGCGGGCAACACCGACGAAAGGACTTGTTCATAGACCGTAATTTCTCACGGGCACGTCTTCTGCAAATTACGGGATCCATCATGGAAGTAACCATCAATCACAAGCCGGTCGGAGTCGAGACTCCGATGAGTCTGGCCGAACTGCTCGCGCACGAGGGAATCCCCGCCGAAGGGGTTGCCGTTGCGGTGAACAACCGCGTGGTGCCGCGCAGCGAATGGGCCTCGAAACCCCTCGAGGAGGGGATGAAGATCACCGTCATCCGAGCCGTCTGCGGAGGATGATGCGGATCGTCGTCATCACGGCGCCCGACTTCGTCCGGGGCGAGGCGGAGACGATCGGCCGCCTGCTCGACGCAGGGATCGACCGCCTCCACCTGCGCAAACCCGCGTCGGAGGAGGGCGCCATGCGGCGGCTCATCGAGTCGCTGCCCGAGGCGTTGTACCCGCGTCTGAGTCTGCACGACCACCTGCCGCTGGCCGCCGAATACGGGCTGGGAGGCGTCCACCTCAACGGCCGCAATCCGGAGGCGCCGAAGGGTTTCGCGGGATTGCGGAGCCGTTCGTGCCACACGCTCGGGGAGCTCACGGCCTGCGCCGCAACGACCGACTACCGCTTCCTGAGCCCGATTTTCGACAGCATCTCCAAGAGCGGCTACCGGTCGGCCTTCGACGAAGAGGTGCTGCGCCGGGCCTCGCGGCAGGGGGTGATCGATGCGCGGACGCTGGCACTGGGCGGCGTCGAACCCGAACGGCTGCCGCTGCTGCACGACGTGGGATTCGGAGGTGCGGCGCTGCTGGGGTGCATCTGGCGCGACACCTCCCGCGAGGGGTTGCGGCAGACGCTCCGACGGATCGAACAGTATAGAAACGCATAGAAAAACCATGTTGCAATTCATCACACATCGGAACGACCGATACGACGAAATCTCGGGCACACGGGCCGTCCTCGAGGGGGGCTGTCGCTGGGTGCAGCTCCGCATGAAGGATGCCCCGGACGAGGAGTTCCTGCGCGTGGGACGCGAGGTGGGACGCCTGTGCCGCCAGTACGGCGCGACGTTCCTCCTGGACGACCGCGTGCACCTGGTCACGAAACTCGGTGCCGACGGCGTCCATCTGGGCAAGAACGACATGCCGCCGCGCGAGGCCCGCACGCTGCTCCCCGCCGGAACGATCATCGGCGCGACGGCCAATACGTTCGAGGATATCGAACGGGCCGCAGCGGCCGGTGCCGACTACATCGGGCTGGGGCCGTTCCGCTTCACCCAAACCAAACGCAATCTGAGCCCCATCCTCGGGCTGGAGGGTTACCGGGAGATCTTCACACGCTGCCGCGCGGCGGGCATCACGCTGCCGGTGGTGGCCATCGGCGGCATCACGGCCGCCGACATTGCGCAGATCCTCGCCACGGGAGCCACGGGCATCGCCCTTTCGGGAGCGCTGCTCGGCGCCGCCGACCCCGCGGAGGAGACTCGCAAAATCGTCGATATTCTAAAACAACACAAATCATGAACGAATTGGTAATCGGCGGACGGACGTTCCGTTCGCGTCTGTTCGTCGGCACGGGCAAGTTCAGCTCCAACGAGTTGATGTCGCGTGCCATCACCGCCTCGGAGACCGAGATGGTCACCGTGGCCATGAAACGGGTCGACATGTCCAATCCGCAGGACGACCTGCTGGCCCATATCCGCCGTCCGGGCGTGCAGCTGCTCCCGAACACCTCGGGCGTGCGCAACGCCGAGGAGGCCGTTCTGGCGGCCCAGCTGGCCCGCGAGGCCTTCGGGACGAACTTCATCAAGCTGGAGATCCACCCCGATCCGAAATACCTGCTGCCCGACCCGATCGAAACGCTCCGCGCCACGGAGGAGCTGGCCAAGATGGGCTTCGTCGTGCTGCCCTACATCCAGGCCGACCCCGTGCTGTGCAAGCGCCTCGAGGAGGCCGGTGCCGCCACCGTCATGCCGCTTGCGGCACCGATCGGCACGAACAAGGGTCTCGTGACGCGTGAACTGCTCGAGATCATCATCGAACAGAGCAACGTTCCCGTGGTGGTCGATGCCGGCCTGGGCGCGCCGTCGCACGCCGCCGCAGCCATGGAGCTGGGGGCCGACGCCGTGCTGGTCAACACGGCCATCGCCGTAGCGGGTGATCCCGAACGGATGGCCCGGGCCTTCGCACGCGCCGTCGAGGCGGGCCGCGAAGCCTATGAATCGGGACTGGGCGCCCAGTCGCGCCATGCCGAAGCAAGCAGCCCGCTGACCTCGTTCCTCGACTAAAACCGTGCGTACGATGTTTTCCGAGGAATTAGCCAAATACGACTGGGAGGAGACCACGGCACGGATCCTCTCGAAGACGGCCGCCGATGTCGAGCGGGCCCTTGCGAAGGAGTACCCGACGCTCGACGACTTCATGGCGATGGTCTCGCCGGCTGCCGAGGCCTATCTGGAGCCGATGGCCCGACTGAGCCGCCGCTATACGCAGGAGCGTTTCGGCAAGACGATCTCGATGTACGTTCCGATGTACATCACCAACTCGTGCACCAACTCGTGCATCTACTGCGGATTCAACCGCCACAACGCCATTCCGCGCGTGATCCTCACGCCGGAGCAGATCGAGGAGGAGTGCCGGGCGATCCGCGAACTGGGTCCGTTCGAGAACCTGCTCATCGTCACGGGTGAGAATCCGCGGGCGGCAGGCGTCGACTACATCGAGCAGGCGCTGCACATTTGCCGCCCGTACTTTAACAACCTGACGATCGAGGTGATGCCGCTTTCAGCCGAGGATTACGAGCGGCTGACCCATTCGGGTCTGAACGGCGTGGTCTGCTTCCAGGAGACCTACAACCGCAAGAACTACAACATCTACCACCCGGCGGGCATGAAGTCAAAATTCGAGTGGCGTGTCAACGGCTTCGACCGCATGGGTCAGGCCGGGGTCCACAAGATCGGCATGGGCGTGCTGATCGGACTCGAGGAGTGGCGCACCGACGTGACGATGATGGCGCTGCACCTGCAGTACCTGCGCCGTCACTACTGGAAGACGCGTTACAGCGTCAACTTCCCGCGCATGCGGCCGTCCGAGGGGCACTTCCAGCCCAACGTCGTGATGAGCGACCGCGAACTGGCCCAGGTGACCTTCGCCTTCCGGATCTTCGACCACGACGTCGACATCTCCTACTCGACGCGCGAACGCGCCGAGTTCCGCAACCATATGGCCACGCTGGGCGTCACGTCGATGAGCGCCGGCTCGAAGACCGATCCGGGAGGCTACCGCGTCTACCCGACGTCGCTCGAGCAGTTCACCGTCAGCGACGAGCGTACGCCGTCGCAGGTCGAGGCCGACATCCGGCGTGAAGGCTACGAGGTGGTCTGGAAGGACTGGGACAAGGTCTTCGACTGATGATGGACTCGACGGAACGTTACGCCCGGCAGACGATGCTCCGGGAGATCGGCCCCGAGGGTCAGCGGCGTCTTGCCGAGGCGTCGGTGCTCGTGGTCGGGGTCGGCGGACTGGGCTCGCCGGCGGCGCTCTACCTCACCGGTGCCGGAGTGGGCCGACTCGGGCTGGCCGACCCGGACCGCGTCTCGGAGAGCAACCTCCAGCGGCAGACGCTTTACACCGAGTCGCAGATCGGACGCCCGAAGACGGAGGCGGCCCGCGAACGGCTGTCGGCCCTCTGCTCGCAGACGCGCTTCACGTGTTACGACGAGGGGCTCACGGCCGAAAATGCCCGGGAGGTGATCGAGGGCTACGACCTGGTCGTGGACTGCTGCGACAACTTTCCGACGCGCTACCTGATCGACGATGCGTGTGCGGCCTGCGGCAAGCCGTGGGTCCACGGCTCGATCGGCGAGTTCCAAGGGCAGGTGGCCCTTTTCAACGGACGCTCGGGGCGCCGCTATGCGGAGCTCTACCCCGACCGCGAGGCGCTGTGCGCCCGGCCGCGGACCACAAGCGGCGTGCTGGGCACCGTCCCGGGAGTCATCGGTACGCTCGAGGCGTCGGAGGCCATCAAGTGGATCGTCGGCTTCGGCGAACCGCTCGACGGACGTCTCTTCACCCTTGATTTGAAAACCCTGCAAACCGAAATCATAACCTTTTAAGCAAAAGACAACAGAAATGGGAAAAGGATTCGACCAGTACGCATCGGCCTATGATGCCTGGTTTCTCGACAACCGCAACGTACTCTATTCCGAGGTCAATCTGGTAGCCTCGACACTCAAGGATGCCGGGCGGGTGCTCTCGGTGGGCTGCGGCAGCGGTCTGTTCGAGAAGATTCTCCGCGAGGAGTACGGCATCACCGTCACCGACGGCATCGAACCCTCGAAGGGAATGGCCGAAATCGCCCGCAAGCGGGGCATGCACGTGGTGGAGGCGACGGCCGAGGAGGCCGACTTCGGCCACGGAACCTATGACACGCTGCTCTTCAACGGCACGCCGAGCTACATCGGCGACCTGCGGAGCGTGGTGCGCAAGGCCTACGAGGCGCTGCCCGCCGGGGGCCGGATCATTCTGATCGACGTGCCGAAGGAGAGCTCCTACGGCCTGCTCTACAACCTGGCCAAGGCCGTCGGGACATGGGATCACCCGCTGCTTGCGGGGTGCTACCCGCCCAACCCCTACCCGATCGAGTTCGTCGACGTGGCTGCCTGGCGCACGACGGCCGAGAAGGTGGAGCTGCTGCGTGAGGCGGGCTTCACCGATCTGGAGTTCTCGCAGACGCTGACCTCGCACCCCGTCTGCTCGAACGACGAGGAGGAGCAGCCCACGCCGGGATACGGCAAGGGGGATTACGTGGCCGTTGTGGCCCGCAAACGCTGACCGGCCATGAGACGCTGGAGCGATGAGGCGTGGGAGGCGGCCCTCCCCGTCTACGAAAAGATTCTCGCGCACCCGTTCGTCGGGGCGCTGGCCGACGGAAGCCTTCCGGAGGAGCGTTTCCGCTTCTACATTCGGCAGGACGCCCTCTATCTGGACGGTTATGCAAGGCGGCTGGCCCACGTGGCCGCGCGTCTGCCCCGCAAGGAGCAGGCCGAACGCTTCCTGCACTTCGCGCTCGACGGTATCGAGGTCGAACGGGCCCTCCACGCGCAGTTCCTCGCGGGGAGCCACCCGGCCCCCGAAGAGATCAGCCCGACGTGCCTGCTCTACACCTCGGTGCTCGACGCCCAGGCGCTGGCTCCGGTGGAGGTCGAGGCGGCGGCCGTGCTGCCCTGCTTTGTGGTCTACCAGCGGGTCGGCGAGTGGATCCATGCCCGGGCGGAGGGCAACGGCCGACGGGCAACCGACGGGCTGGCCGCAGGTTCCGCGACGCACGCCGACACCCCGACCGGGCCGAAAGCGCACAGGCCTCTTGCAGAAAATCCCTACCGGGCGTGGATCGAGACCTATGCCGATCCGGACTTTGCCGCCTCGGCGGAGCAAGCCACGGCGATCTGCAACGAACTGGCCGCCGCGGCAGGCAAAGAGACCCGCCGGCGGATGAGCGAACTCTTCGTGCGCTGTACGCGCATGGAGTGGCTGTTCTGGGAGAGCGCCTGGAATCTTGAAACGTGGAAAATATGAACAACGAAACCCCAAAACACTACAAACGCGCGCTGACCATTGCGGGGAGCGACCCCAGTGGCGGCGCCGGCATCCAGGCCGACCTGAAGACCTTCTCGGCGTGCGGATGCTTCGGAACGTCGGCCATCGTGGCCGTTGTCGACGAGAATACGGTGGGCGTCACGGGCGTCCATCCCATCCCGGTGGAGTTCGTCACGGGACAGATCCGCTCGGTGCTGGACGATATCGGCACCGACGCCGTGAAGATCGGCATGCTGCACTCCTCGGAGCTGATCCGCGCCGTGCGCGACACGCTCCGCCCCTACGGGCTGCGCAACGTGGTACTCGACCCGGTGATGGTGGCCACGTCGGGCGATCCGCTGCTGCAGCAGGAGGCCGTCTCGACACTGCGCGACGAGCTGATCCCCACCGTACGGATCATCACGCCGAACATCCCCGAGGCCGAACTGCTGCTCGGACGGAAGATCGACCGACAGGAGTCGCTGCCCGAAGCGGCACGCGAACTCTCGCGCAACGCGGGCGGTGTCTCGGTCTTTCTGAAGGCGGGCCACCTGCACGACGAGGAGCTCGTCGATATCTTCTACAACGCCGAAGAGGAGCGCATCCTGCCGCTGCGCTCGCGCCGTCTGGCAACGCGCAACACCCACGGCACGGGCTGCACCCTCTCGTCGGCACTGGCGGCCTTCCTGGCCCGGGGCTGCTCGCTCGACGAGGCGGCCACTAGCGCCAAGGAGTACATTGCCGGGGCCATCGAAGCCGGGGCAGCCTACGAGATCGGCCACGGACACGGCCCGGTCCACCACTTCTTCCGCTTCTGGGAGTAGCACCCAGCAAGGGACTGAACAAAAGGGGTGCGGCATGCAATTGCCGCACCCCTTTTTTCGAATTTTTTCGAAGCAGAGACTCTTCCGGGAGAGCTTCCGAGTAACAAAATAGTAACAAAATCGGCCTGAGAACGACCGGGAAAAGCGGATCAGCCAGCCGTCCCGAGGTGTAGAAAAAAAAAGCAGCAACCGTTGCAAATGGCTGCATTCCATCACATTACAAATCAGGCTACCGGAATTTTTCCCGATCCTTCCTGTATATCTGATAACTGTTCACGAAATTCTGCCAAACGATATAGGCCGTCGGGGCAATCGACGAGATGGGATTCAGAAAGGCCTGCGCCATCCACACGGCCAACACCGTATTTTTCTGCCCGAGCGACTGACCGCCGGCCGGCGGATCGCCATACCGACGACCAAGCATGCGCCCCACCTTGAACTGCACCAGACAGATCACCAGAGCGGCAAAGGCCAGCCACAACTCCGTCGACATCGAGGCATCGTGGAGGTCGATGATGAAACAGGTCGTACGGCCGATAATCACCAGCAGCGACAACAGCCACATGTAGAACGAGATCAGACTGTGATCGCCGATCCATCGGGCCGCCTTCGGGAAGACAAAACGGAAGAACTGCGCCGCGGCAAACGGTCCGATCAACAGCGGAGCGATGCGGGCCAGAATCTGCGAGAAGGTGCAGACGCCGTTGCCCGTGAAGGTGAGGATCACGGGGGCCACCAGCGCAATGGCCATGTTGCAGATCAGACTGTAGGTGGCCATCGTGGCGACGTTGGCACCGAGCATGCCGGCGATGACCACGGCGGCCATCGCCACGGGAGCCAGTACACAGACCATGGCACCTTGAGCCACCACCTCGTTCAACGGGCGCAGCACCAGATAGACCGCCACACACATGACCACCTGGAAGAGCAGCAGCCAGAGGTGCAGCATCGAAGGTTTCATCTGTTTGGGGCTGACGCGGCAGAAGGTGACGAAGAGCATCAGGAAGATCAGCGTCGGGGTGATCATCTGATGACTTGCAGTCTCAAGGCCGGCAATCGGCCGGCACAGCAACGCCCCCACCACCATGGCCGAAGGCATGGCAATGGTCTTCAGGTTACGGTGCAACGATTCGGAAACGTGCATTACCTAAGCGAGTAACTCCTTGACCCGGGCCGAAATCTCCTTGCCGTCGGCGCGTCCGGCCAGACGTTTCGAGGCGACGCCCATCACCTTACCCATCTCCTTCATCGACGTGGCACCCACCTCGGCAATGATCGTGCGAAGCTCGGCAGTCAGCTCTTCGGGCGTGAGCTGCTTGGGCAGGAACTCCTGATAGACGGCCACCTGCGCCAGCTCCTCCGACGCCAGATCGGGGCGGTTCTGCTCGGTAAAGATCTGTGCCGAATCGGTGCCCTGCTTGGCCAGCTTCGAGATGATTTTCAGCACGTCGGCATCGGGCAGTTCGGCCACCTCCGGACCGGCCGTCTTGGCCTCGATGATGTACTTCTTCGCATTGCGGAGCGCACTCAGACGCACCGTGTCCTTGGCCTTCATGGCCTCCATGATCCCTTTCGAAATCTGCTGTTCCAATGACATAACGCTATAAATTTTAGAATGTAAACCTCTTTATCTCTACCTTTGCTTCACGAGGAAGTCCAGCACGTCGCGCATCATCCGGTCGCGCTCCACCTCGCCGCCGATCGTCTCGAACGGGAAGCCCGCGACGAAGGTCCGCCCGGCGGATTCACTCGCCACGGCGGCCGTGCCGTTACCGTCGACATAGCGCATCACGGCAAAGGCCTCGCGGCCGACCGGCTCCAGCGCATCCGACCGCTCGACGACGTAGCAATCCGGACGATACTCCGTATTGAAGCGGTACTCGCCGCGCGAGAAGCCCGGATGGGCCGTCACGACGCGCACGCGGCCCGAACCCGTCGCGCGACACGCCCCCAGCCGGCAGCGCAGCACCTCCCCGGCGAAGCTCCGCTCACGCTCCGAGGCGGCCTGCCCGGCCAGATCCGACAGCACATAGGCACCCGAAGCGAACAACGCCCCTCCGTCGGCCAGATAACGTCTCAGACGACTCTGCAAAGCCTCGGGAAAGACCTCGAAGGCGGCATCGGCGATGCCCCGTCCGATCGTCGTGGTGCGCTGCTTGCCGAGGATCAGATCGACGGCATCGTATCCCCGCAGCGCCACACGCCCCTCTTCGACGGCCCGGGCCGAAGTCGAACAGTAGGAGTAACCGGCGGCCGCCATGGAACGGCCGTGCAGCGACGGATAGTCGAACGTATTGCCGCCGATGACGTCGGTCTCGTAATCGCGGTCGCAGGCCCCGAGCGCCAGGCTGTCGACATTGCTGCGCGCCATCGCGAGGTCGAAGACCCGCTGCGGCCCGACGAACGAGATATCCATGCGGTCGGGCACCCCGCCGTCGAGATCCATGCGGAAACCGGCCAACGAATCGCTGCGCATCGCAACGGGGCCGCTCACGCGGTCAAAGCCGTTGACGATCAGTACGCGTCCCCGCTCATCGGCCACCCGGCATGCGGCCAGCGTCTCGCTCGGGAAACTCTCGCCGCCGGCATTGACGGCCGTCACGCGGAAGGCGTAGCGGCGGCCGGGCTCCAGGTCGACGATCAGTTCGGGACGGTCCACCAGACGGCCGTTATCGAAACTGCCGTCGTCGAGCCGCATGTAGACCACATAGCCGGTCGGCACGGCCGACGCCTCGAGCGGATCGACGGTCGGCTGCCACGAAAGGCGCACGCGGTCGTCGGCCGTGAATTCGGCGGCAAACGAGCAGACCGGAAGCGGCTGAACCGTTACTTCCGATAATCCGTATTGCGAGCTGACATAGCGCAGGATACCCTTATAGACGGCGCGGCTGACCGCAAACCGGAACCGAGGATCCTGCCCCAGACGCATGTCGGCAAAATTCTGGTGCGAAAGCAGTTCGAGCAGCATCGTCGGGACACTCGGGACACGGGCTTCGTAGTAGGCCCGGTTCCAGAGTCCGCGCCGCTGCCAGTCGGGCTCATAGAGGTGGCGGATATCCTCGACCACCTGGGTCTGGACAAGGTCCGTCAGATCGCGCGAACGGTAGCGGTCGGCACCGCCCGTGAATTTGCCCCCCTGTTCGCGCGTATAGAAGATGCCCAGCGTGCCGACAATGCCGTCGCCGTCGCGCACCCCGGCATCCGAATGGAACGCGAGGGCCAGATCCAGCGGAATGTGCAACCCCGTCGAGTCGGGCAGGCGCTCCGAACCACCCATCACGGCATTGACCCAATGGGCCCGCGACATGTAGTCGTCCTTGTAGTCGTCACGGTCGTGTTTGGGCGTGTAGACCCCCTCGGGGAAGCCGGCCCACTGCAGCCAGTAGCGCGCCCCCTCGCAGAAGCGCGGATAGCCGCTCGTCTCGGCGATATATTCGCGGTCGGCATGGCGCAGCGAGTCAATCGGCGTGCGGGCCACGTTGCCGAAGCCGCCGCCCAGTTTCACGGCATCGGCCGAAACAAGCCGTCCGGCCCGCCGCGAGCGGTTGGTCTGCGTCACAAGCGTCTGCTCGCCCGCCGCAAAGGTGAACCGTCCGAGGTAGATCCACGTCCCGCCGCCCATCGTCTGATTGACGGCAAATTCGGTCTCGCCGCCCAAGTGGTGCACCGTATAGTGGGCATCGTCAACGCTCTCGGGGGTCGACTCGTAGCTGACATAGACGGCATATTCGCCTCGCTCGGGGATCGTGGCCCGCCACGCAGCCTCGCCCGAGGGGCGATGGGTCACGCTGCGGATGCGACGCGTCGTGCCGTCACGGAAGGGATTCTCGCCCGTGAGGTAGACCTGCCGCAGATGGGCGAAGCCCGTGCCGCCCTCTTCCCACGCCCCCTGTTCGGCGTATTCGTCCCGCGCGTCGTTGTCCGCGAGCACCTCGTGAAGCTGCACGTCGCGTTCACGGGGCAGCACCACGCAGGCCCCGGCGTTCTCCAGCATCGGAACCAGGTAAGGCAGCACGTAACTCTGCGTATAGAGGTCCTCGCACGTCTGCCACAGCGTCGAACGCTGCCACCGCCAACAATCCCGCGTCTGGTCGAAATAGCGGCCGTGGCTCTGCCAGAGGGCGATATGACGTCCGGCAAGGCCTCCGGTCACGGTGTAGGCCGCCGAGAGCGGAGTCACCAGCGGCCGTACGGACCGGTTGGTGAAGGGGATGAGGCGTCGTTTTTCGATCAGTCGCCGCGTCTGCCCGGCATCGCGGCACGCCATGGGGATCAACTCCCCCACCTCGCGGTTGTCGGTATAGAGTTCGATCTGCGCCTTGCGGTACTCGGCGGGCAGCAGCGCCCGCACCGAATCGCGCATGGCGGCGGTATTCTCCACACGGAAGGGATAGTACGAAAGTCCGATCGTCGCATAGATGCGCACCGTGCGACGCGATGCCTTCACGGCCTGCACCCGCACGGTGATCGGCTCGGCCTTCTGGTAGCCCCCCGAGACCTCGCGCGAGACGATCCGCGACAGCGTGCGGCCGATCCGGGTCCGCGTCGCCGAAGAGATCGAGGCGGCCGAGAGGGGCGTCGAAAGGGTTAATGCCAAAAGCGAGGTGAAGATATATAAATACCTATTTTTCATTTCGTTGTGACAGTATATACATGCCGATGACGGTAAAGGCGGCGTTATAGATCAACAGTTCGAATCCGATCTGGTAGTCCCACCTCTCGCGGGCCCAGAACTGCAGCAGCGCACTCAGCACCGGAGCTGCAACGGCCACCAGCGGCATCCAGCGGTCGCGCACCCGGCGGCGCGTCATCATGCCGAAGGCAAACATGCCGAGGATCGGACCGTAGGTGTAGCTGGCCACCTTGTAGACCAGATTGATGACGCTGTCGTCGGCCCAATACTCGAAAGCCAGGATCACTCCGGCCATCAGCAGCGCCATGCCGACATGCACCCCCTTGCGCAGGCGGGTCAGCCGGCAGTCGTCGAGTTGTTTCGTCCCCTCGAGGATATCGACCGTAAAGGAGGTGGTCAGCGCTGTCAAAGCCGATCCTGCAGCTGAATAGGTACTTGAAATAAGCCCGACAACGAACAGAATGCCAACTACAAGCGGAAGTCCGCCTTCTACGGCCACCATCGAAAAGACCTGGTCGCTCTTTGCGGGCAGCGGCAGCCCCGTCCGGTCGGCGTAGAGGTAGAGCAGCACCCCGAGAACCAGGAAGAGAAAGATGACGAAGATCTGGCTCACGGCCGTCAGCACGATATTCTTCTGCGAGTCGCGCGGCGTGGCACAGCTCAGATTGCGCTGCATCATGTCCTGATCGAGTCCCGTCATGGCCACCAGCAGCACGATACCCGCTGCAAACATCTTCCAGAAATAGCGCCCCGAGGCCGGGTCGTCGAAGAAGAAGATCCGCGACATGGGCGACCGGGCCACCTCGCGCGCCGTCTCAGCGGCCGAAAGGTCCAGCGCCCGCATGATGAAGAGGATCGACAGCACGAGGCTCCCGACCAGGCACAGCGTCTTGAGCGTATCGGTCCAGATCAGCGACTTGACACCCCCCTGCCGCGTATAGAGCCACACGAAGGCCATCGTGACGAGGGCATTGGTCCAGAACGGAATGCCGTAGTGCGAGAAGACCAGCAGCTGGAGCACCGCGCAGACGACGTAGACGCGCAGGGCGGCGCCGAGCATCTTCGAAAGGAAAAAGAACCAAGCCCCGGTGCGGTGCGAGGCGACGCCGAAGCGGTCGTCGAGGTATTCGTAGAGCGAGACCACCCGCAGGCGGTAGAAGGTCGGGATCAGCACGTAGGCCACGATGAACTGCCCCACTGTGAACCCGGCAACCATCTGCATGTAGGAGAAGGAATCGACGGCCACCGACCCCGGGACCGAGATGAAGGTGACGCCCGACATTGCCGCGCCTATCATCGCAAAGGCCGCCATATACCACGGCGTGCGGCGGTTGCCGGTGAAGAAGCCCGCATTGTCGGCCCGGCGGCCCGAAAGCCATGCCACGACGAACAAGACGGCGATATAGCCCAATACGGTGAGAATGACGGCTGCGGGTGTCATGTGGTTCGGTTTGCGGAAGTCCGGAATTACACGTTGCCGGATCGCGGCACCCCGGTGGCGGGATGTCGTACGGAACGGATCTTCCGGTTCGTATCGGGACAAAGATACGAAAAAGCTCGATAGGATATACCCCGCACGACTACATTCAGGGTGTTCCTGTTGCGTGACCTCAAAGCGTGGTCTGCAAACGGCGTCCGACGGCCGGGCCCGACCGTGCAAAGGACGTCACGCCGATCGGCTCGAATTTCAGGGTTTGGCGATTTTTCGCTATCTTTGTCCGGATCGGCACGTTTCGTCCGACCGTCAGTAAACTTGTAACCCATCAAAAATCGAACAGTATGGCTTTTTTCAAGGAATTCAAAGAGTTTGCCCTCAAGGGCAATGTCATGGACATGACCGTCGGCGTGATCATCGGCGGCGCGTTCGGAAAGATCGTCTCCTCGCTGGTGAACGACATTCTCATGCCCCCGATCGGCGCCCTGATCGGAAATACCGACTTCTCACAGTTGCGGCTCGATATCTCGAAGGTCCGCGACGTGACCACGGGCGCCGTGCGGTCGGTCGGAGAACTCGTCAGCGACGGCGCCGCTGTTGCACAAAGCGCCCCCGTGGAACCCGTCTACTGGAACTATGGCGCCTTTATCCAGCAGTGCATCGACTTCACCATTCTGGCCTTCTGCGTCTTCCTGATGGTCAAACTGATGAATCGCCTCATGAAGAAAAAGGCCCAGACTCCCCCAGCTCCCCCCGCTCCGTCGAAGGAGGAGCTGCTCCTCACCGAGATCCGCGACCTGCTCAAGGCCCAACAGCAAAAACAAAACTGACAATCGAAAACATATCGTCATTCAATCCGGATCAAAATGGTCCGGATTTTTCATTTCAAAACAATTCGAAACAATATACCCCACTATTTATGTTTCGAAATTGGATTATAACGAAATTGATGTTATATTTGCGAGGAACAGAAACCCAAAACGAAATCCCCATGAAAAATCGACTCCAAACTGCAGGGCTCGGTCTCCTCGCTCTGGCTGCCGGCGGATGCTCCAGCCAGAAACCAAACCAACCGAACATCATTCTGATTCTCGCCGATGACCTCGGCGCCGAATGTCTCGGCTGTTACGGCGGCGTCAGTTACCAGACCCCGCACCTCGATTCACTCGCCCGACAGGCCATCCGCTTCGAAAACATGCACGCCTTGCCGCTCAGCACCCCCTCCCGAGTGCAACTCATGACCGGCGTCTACAACGACCGAAACTACGTCAACTTCGGATACATGAACGACGACGAACATACCTTCGCCCACCTCGCCCAACAAGCCGGATACTCCACGGCCATCGTCGGGAAATGGCAACTCGGACGATCCCGGGAGATGGTTCCCAAACTCGGTTTCGACGAATGGTGTCTCTGTCAACTCGAAATCTACAAGGAACTCGCCGGCGATAAGGCCACAGACCGTTACGCCTTCTCCTATCTCGACAACAACGGCCGTTACGACTTCAGTTACTACGGCCCGGATGATGCTCTGCGATACGCTTTCGACTACATCGACCGGCAGACCGCGGCCCGAAAACCATTCCTGCTCTACTACCCTACGCCGCTGGTACATACACCCCATGTGCCGACGCCTGACTCCGAATGCTGGACCGATAACCCAGAAACCCGGTTCATCCATGACACCCGCCACTTCCCGGACATGGTCGCCTATCTCGACAAACAGGTCGGCAAGTTCGTCGACAAACTCCAGACCGACGGCCTGTGGGACAACACCATTCTGATCTTTGTCGGGGACAACGGAACCATGGAACAGGTCGTCTCGAAACTGGACGACGGCCGCGAAATCAAGGGCGGAAAAGGCAACTCCACCTCCAACGGTACCCATGTCCCGCTGCTCATCGCCTGGGGTGACAAGATCAAAAGCGGACGAGTCAGTCAACGTCTCGTCGATTTGACCGACTTCATGCCGACGCTGGCCGATGCCATGGGTGTCAAGATCCCCGATGAGTGGAACACTGAAGGAATTTCGCTCTATCCCGAATTATGTGGCGATAAACCCCTCGAGCGAGAGTTCACTCTGATGCACTTCAACCCCCTCTGGCCGCACAAAGCCTACCCGAGAGCGGCCCGCTGCGCCTTCAACACCCAGTACAAATATTATTGGGACGGACGATTCTACAACTTTGCGGAGGATCCCATGGAACAGCACCCGATCGACGTAAAACAATGCTCGCCCGAGGTACAGGCCTTGTATGCAAAACTCAAGGCCAAAGTCGACGAAATGCCCGATTGGTATCCGGACAAACCCGGAGCTCCCAGACACGGTGACTACAAGAGTTTTTACGACGCCAATCCCAAACCCGCAATCTGAAAACAGAAGCCCCGGCCTTCGTGCCGGGGCTTCCGCTTGAACGGAATGGGCAATCTCCGAACAGAGACCGCACCCGTAGCAGAATCTCATACCTCCGGAACCCCTGCACCGGATGCGGATGATGCTGGCGGGGCCGGAGTTGAAACGTCGAGTGATGACGATGCAGATGATGCGGGGGAAATCGAGGCGGGTGATGTCGAGGACGAAGGCGTGGAGGACGAAGGATTCGATTGCTGCGGCATATACTCCTGCAATATATAGGTCGTGAAGATCGGGAAGAACATCATCCCCAGCGACGGCAGCAGCACACAGACCACCTTCCCGACGGCCGTCACCGGAAAGATCTCCGCACCGACGGTCGTAACGTTCATCCACGCCCACCACAGCGCATTGCCGAACCCTTCGAGTTTCGGATTCACCAGCACCTCGTAGTCGTAGAAGACCAGCGCCGAAACGTAGGTGAAGACCACCACCGTGAAGAGATACGCCGCAAAAAGCCACCGCATCCGGCCGCCCCGTTTGCCCCGCACCATCCACTCCACGATGAGGAACATCGCCAGAAAGGCCCGAAGCATCGGAACCAGTCCGACCAGGATCCCCCAATCGTGGGTCATGCGGACGCCCGTCCACGAAATCAGCGTCAGGTAGGGAATCGATATCAGCAAATAGAACAGGTGGCGCACGAAAAAACGACCACGGTGCTCGGACTGCAGCATCCGAAGCAAAAAGTCATAGAGAAAAATCACGCAAACAAAAAACTGGATCGTCAAATAGGTCATTGAAAGGTAGCGGTGATCCCCGGCTATGATCTCCCACGAAAGGGACACCAGCAACGTGATTCCGGCCAACAATTTGACAATGCCCAGTCGGTCGGTCGATTCGGCGTGTTTGGATTCAGAGATGGTCATCGTATTTCAATTTCACGCAGGTGTCTCAAAATCAATGCCAAGGATTTCAAGACCCAATTTTCTCGCGTTTTTTCGCCCGAATATTTTGCAGGTTTCGATTTTTCCATTACCTTTGCACTCGCAATCAAGCAATGGCGGGATAGCTCAGCTGGTTAGAGCGCATGATTCATAATCATGAGGTCGAGAGTTCAAGTCTCTCTCCCGCTACCAATTAAAAACCAAGCACTTACAGCAATGTAAGTGCTTTTCTTTTGCGCTTTTCTTGCTTTTCCCCAAAAATTAAACCACCTTTATAACGCATTGTGGCGGCATTGTGTCGCATTGTCATTACCGCCCTACTTGCAAAAAACTTGCACAAAATGGCCTCCATCTCCTTAAAACTCGACCGCCGGCGGGCTAACGTTCGCGGACTATACCCGATCCAATTCCTCCTCTCCTCGAAAGGGAAGGTTACGACCATCGGCACCGGCATCAACATCCTGCCCGAACACTGGAACGGCGAAGTAAACAAGGCCGTCGTCCCAAAGTGCCCGAATGCCCGTGCGATCAATGAAAGCATCGAAGCGCTCTTCTTCCGATATACGAACACCCTCCGGGAATTGGATAACAGCGGAAAGCTGGCCGGGAAAAGCGTCTCCGAAATCAAAGCGATGTTGACCGCAGTCAAAACGACGTCAAACAAGGAGAGTCTCTCCGACTATTTCCACCGATACGCCGACTCGAGGCGCACCGAGAACAGCAGACTGGCCTGTCTCTACACCCTCAAAACGATCGAGGCGTTCGACAAGTCGGATCTCTCGTTCGAAGCTATCACCGTCATCTGGCTGAAGGCATTCGACGCCTATCTCGAAAAACAAGGCACCCAGCATCAACACCCGGGCCCTGCATTTTCGAAATCTCCGGGCGGTCTTCAACAGCGCCATCAACGAGGATCTGATCGGGCTCGAACACTACCCTTTCCGGAAATTCAAGATCGCCTCCTCCCGCAAGGACAAGGAGGCGCTCACCGAGGAGCAGCTCCAGCGGCTGATCGCCTACGAGACCCCCTACCCGTTCCGCCGGACGGCCCGGGATCTCTTCCTGCTGTCGTTCTACATGTGCGGCATGAACCTGGTGGACCTGTTCCACCTCGACCGGCTGCGCGACGGCCGGGCCCACTTCGTGCGGACAAAGACCTCCGGCAAGAACATCAACCCGGTGTCAATCCTCGTCCAGCCCGAAGCCGCCGAGATCATCGTCCGGTACGCCGGCACGGATCACGTTCTCCGCTTCGCCGAGGAGCCTGCAACCTACCAGACCTTCAACAACCGGATCCAAAAAGCGATTCGCGCAATAGCCCACGAGTTGAACATCGAGGGGCTGACCTTCTACTGGGCGCGCTACACCTGGGCAACGCTGGCCGACAAGCTCGGGATCTCGGAGAAGGAGATCAGCAAGGGGCTGGGCCACGTCGACACCTCGATCGCCGGGAAGTTCTACATCTCCTACGACTGGACGAAGGTCGACCGGGCAAACCGGGCGGTGATAGATCATATAAGCTCTTTTCAGTCTAAACAATAGATTTTTTTCCATTATATTTTGTAAATAATAGAAATTTATCTATCTTTGTAGTGTCAAACAAATACTATAAGCGATGAAATCGAGTGAGCTACAAAAGTTGATTCTCGCAAACGGATGGCGGATCGTCCGGCAAAGCGGAAGCCACGTGATTTACGAGAAAAACGGAATCAGGTACCCGGTCCCGTTTCACGGAGGTAAGGAAGTGGGTACAGGACTTGAAAAGAAAATCAAACGGGAGATGGGTCTGAAATAGGCCCTTCCCGAAAAAACCGAAGGGAGGGGGAGGGCACCCCCCAGATGGAGGGAAAGGAGGATAAAATGAAACAGATTACAGCCATTATCGAAAAAAACAGCGACGGCGGATACAGCGCCTATTGCACCGACGAAGTGTTCTCCGGTATGGGAGACACGGCAGATGCCGCCAAAGAGGATCTGAAACAATCCATCCGGCATTTTGTCGAATCAAGCCGCGAAGACGGATATCAATATCCGGAATGGCTTGACGGCGAATACGAGATCGTGTATAAGTTCGACACGCAATCGCTTCTTCAATACTACGCCGGGATCATCACCCCGGCCGCTTTGGGGAGGTTGTCAGGAATCAATCCCAAACAACTCTGGAGCTATGCACACGGGAAATCCAAACCCCGGAAGGCCCAAGTGAAACGAATCGAGGAGGCACTGCACCGTTTGGGATCAGAATTATCGTCTATCTCTTTGTAGTATTTGTTTGACAGCTCATCTATAAAGAGAGCGCCCCGGCCTTTCGGTCGGGGCTTTTACTTGCGCCACAGCGCCACGCCGGCCTCGATCTGGCCGAAGGCGCTTTTTTTGTGGGGATCGTATCCCGCCGAGGCCGACACGCTGAATCGGCCGAATGTTCGCCGGGCGTAAGCTCCGGCCCACACCCCGCTGCCTTCCGTGGTCATCCAGGACCCCAGCGCGGGGCCCAGTTCCCAGGCGTAAGGTTCGCTGACGAGCTGCACCCGCTCGACCATCTTGTTGTAGGTCTCGATGAAGTCGAGCCGGGGGCCCAGCGGCCCCACGACCGGCCCGACCACACGGGCGTAGTATGTTGAATCCCGGTACTCCAGCGTGCGGACAGCGACCTCCATCTGCACTCTGTCAGTATTTAAGTAATTCTTTACAACTGATTCCAACCCGTGACAATTCGTCACGGGTTCAGCAACTTGGTTAGTAACTTGGTTAGTGCCTTGGTTAGTAAAGCTGACAACATTACTGGCAATATTACTAGCAACATTTCCCGAATCAGCATGCAACATTACGGGGTTTCGTGCAAATACCAGCTTCGGGACATTGACGCTCACCGTGATGTCCGACGTGCTGATCGGCTTCGGCCGTTCGTAGAACACCGTATCGACACGCACCCGCTCGACGATCTCCGGCCGGGCCATGCGCTGTCCCAGCCACCACCCTCCGAGGAAGGTGGCAGCCAGGACAATCGCGACTGTCACCCAGCGGGTCATATCCGTCCGAAGTAATGCAGGACGGCCCAAAACGGCCTCGATTCGACATAACCCGGAACGCTCTCCCAGTCCCGGGCCTCCTGTTCGAACATCGAGTTCGTGTAGGCCCGATCGAACGCCTCCCGCCATCCGTGGGTGCAGAGGCGGATCGCCCAGGTGATCGCCGCCTCCAGGAAGTAGATCGCGTAGTAGACGAACGGCACGGCCACGAACCACCAGCCGCCGCCGAACACGATCTGCAGGACCACGGCCACGAGGAACGCCGCCACCGTCATCTCCCAGTACTGCTCGCAATGGATGCTCTCGTGGCGTTTCACCCGCTCGGAGAGCGGATACGTCTCGGCGTGCTTCGTGCAGATCGTCCCGAAGAGCATCGAGGTGTCGAAGTCCTTTGCGAGAAGCATCTTTGCCATCAGGCTGTCGTAGTATATCCGTCTCATGTCAGCTTTGTGTTTGGTGGTAGTCGATGCAGGCCATGATCGCCTCGACGTGCATCGCGGCGATCCGCTCACGGCCCTCCTCCGAGAGCAGGAACCGGCAGTCGCGCTCCGTGTCCATGAAGAAGTTCTCGGTCAGCACGGCCGGGCATTTCGTGTCGCGCAGGATCGCGAAGTTGCTGTCCCAATCGGGGTCCGCGGGATCGTCGCTTCCCTTCCGGATCTTCCACTCCCTGCCGAACGCCTCCTCGGCCTTCTCGTAGAAAATGGTCGAATAGCGGTCCGACATCGAATCGCCCAGGTAGGTATGGGCCTCCCAGCCGGTGCCGCCGCCGGCGTTGGCGTGCACCGACACCAGCAGGCAGTTCTCCTTCCCGGCGACGTTGCAGATGTCGTTCACCCGGTTGGCCCTCACGTACAGCGGCACATCCCGGAGCTCCGGGACGATGATCTCCGCCACGACGCCCCGGGCGTGCAGCCGATCGAAGACCCGGCGCACGATGTCCCGAGCGAACTCATATTCGCGCAGGCACGACCCGTCCGGCCACACGGGCGAGCACTTGCCGGGCGTATCCTCGCCGTGTCCGTTATCCAGGAGTATTTTCATACCTCGATCTCCTTCTTTTGTGTTTCGTGGTCATACCACACTTTGGCGACGATTCCGGCCACGAATCCGACGCCCGCGGAGATCGTCGAGGCGATGCGGATGCCGTCCGGCAGCAGGTTGAACGCCACGATCAGCGCCACCGCTGCGGCCACGCCGATCAGAATCCATTTCGTTGTCTTTTTCATAGTTTTATTTGGTTTAACGATTCAGTCTTTTGTAGAAATCAAGTTTGATATCATCATAGGCGGCCTTCACATTCGTATATGCCCGCCCGTTATTTGGACCGGCCGAATTGTAGATCTCATCCTCGACAACAGAGGCGACCTTCTCAACCCATGAGATGTCCGTATATTCGGACAGTTTCCGGCCTCGATAGGTATAGCTTTCGAATCGCGTATTCCGATCTTCGTGGATGTTGTGCAAAAGCGTTCTGATCTTCGCCGCAGTCGCTTCGTGGTCGACGATATGATTCTCCTCCCGAACCTTCTTAATGATTCGGCACACCTTCTCGACAGCCAGATCGAAGAACACATTGGCCGTGTTCTTGATCCGCAACTGGGTTTCGGGTCGAAGTCCCTCCGAGATATCCGTCAACTTCTCATTCTGCGCCCTGGTTTCATCCAACAACTCCTGCATTGCGCCTCTGTTGTCGTCGATGATACCATTGATTAGAGATTTGAACCACGCGAAGCACGAAATCATCAGCCCCATAGACAGCAAGAGAAACACCCCTGCCGTCACAGCCATCATTCCTAAATCACTGATCCCTTTCGCAACGCTCGTAATTTGTCCGGCATCCACTTCCATATCTCTATCCGATTAAATACGTTATCCACACGACGACGCCACCGCCGAGGGTGGCAGCCAGATCGCGAAGATCCGCCTTGGCGTCGGCCTTCTCCTTCCCGACAGCCGCCACGGCGACGGTGACGACTGACGCTGCCAGCGCCAGCCATTTGGGAACGAAAAACGTCACAGCCAGCAGGACAATCGCCGCAACGGCCGTTCCTACGGCGAAGTGCTTGTACTTGTCGGCGCCGATGCCGTTCAGCCAGCCGACGATCTTGTCGAAGATTCGTTTCATAGTCTTCACACCTTTTCAACGTAAATCCCCACCAGCGCGCTCAAATCGTGATACACCGCCTGCCCCGTGGAGCGGGTGCACTTGTAGGTCACGCCGTTCTGCGAGTAGTATTTGCCCTCGAACAACTCCATGTTCCCGTTGTACGGGATCGGGTCCTCCAGCGTGCCAGCCGCCGTTTCGTTGATCTCCTCGTAGAGTGCCGCGGTGTACACCGACGGGTACTGATTCTCCAACACAGTGGCGATCTGCTGGCGGACCTTGTAGAGCCGACCTTCGTAGAGCACCTTGAATCCGGCGGCGAGAGACTTGCCGATGAACGACGACCATTCGGGATAGAGGTCTTTGATCTCCAGTGCCTGCTCGTCGGATAGTGACATTGAGTTTACTGCCATCGTGGCGAACATGGCCACCTGCCGGATCGTCGTGTCGGGAATAGGCTCCGGCAATTCAGGCTCCGGTTCCGGGGTGTACTCCTCCCACGTTACCGTGATACGGTCGCCATTGTCGGTGTAGACCTCGCGGAGTTCGTTGCCCGGGGTCGTGATCTCCGGGCGCTCCGCATATTCCACGGGTTTGTAGCCCATCGAGCCGAGGATCTCCGGCCCGGGGTTCATGATGACCATCCCGCCCTGCCGCACCTCGCCGGGGGCCGGGATCAGTTGTCCGTTTTCAAGTTTCGCGTATTTCATAGCGTTGCTTTTGGTTATTCGTTATAGAGTATCTCCGGCGCACCGTTGGCCGCCATATCGTAGCCGCCTATCGACTGAAAGAGCGGCTCCATGTACTCGTCGGATAAGGGGAGTTGCTTCGCGCTGTCGAGCCAGGAGGTTGCGATCGTCTTGTCGTCCCGTCCAAACATCAGATTCTGCGGCAGGTATTCCGCAAGTAGTCCGTCCCTTTTCGCCTTCGGCACGACGTACCCCATCGGGTCGCCGTTGTTGTAGAGCGTGGCGATCTCGTCGGCAGAGAGGGCGTAGTTCCACACCCGAACAAATCCCATATTGGAAGAATTGGCAATGCCGATAGTAACATCGCCATAATCGTGAAGAAGGGTTTGTGTTTTTTGTTCCTTTTGTTCTCCCTCAATAAAGCATTTTACCAAAGTGCCAGATCGAGTTACAACGCAATGAAACATACCTTCTTGAGTTGGGGCTACCCAATCAAGATATAAAATATCTTCTGCGGTGTCTCCGGAAATGCCTCTTCCAAAATATACATATTCAACTCCATTAGTGCCTGCAGGCATCGTACTGATGCTGAATGTTCCATCACCTGCATTATTAAAGAAAACAGCTGGTTGATAAAAAGAGTTAGACCCGTAGGTATTGCCCCAAAATTCAATTGAAAAATCATCCGTCCCAATGTGAATGGGACCTAATGTGAATTTCAACGTAGAAGGTGCAGATGGTCTCTGGGTATACCCCAACCTCACTCCGCGCTGCATCCGCTTGGCCTGCCGATAGGCGGCCATCTTCTGCACGTTGTTGTAGTAGTACAGCAGGCTATTCATCGTAGGTCATGTTGCCCGCACCGAACAAGATGCAGATGGTGTAATTCCTGTTTTCCTCGGGTTTCGTCCAACCTGTTATATTGAAATTCTCCGGGTAGGAGAACTGCGTAGCCGTAGCACCCGACGTGAAGCGGATGATTGACGGCTTCGTCGAGTTCTCGACGCTCGCAATTGTCAGCGAGGTCAACTCTCCGCACACGTACATCGTCCCGCCCACAACATCCAGCGAGACATCCGCGCCCTCGACCTGCTGCACGATGGTGCCGTCGTCGGCCCGGTGCGGCGAGGTCACGTACTGCTCCGTTTCAAGGTCGTAGAACGCCCAATAGGCCATGCCGTTGACCTCCACAATCTTCGGCGGACTGTCGGCAAGCGTCCGAACCCGTGCGGCTTCGTCCTCCGCTTTTCGGGTCGCCTCCTCGCTGTTCCGGATCGCCTCGGCGGTATTCTCCTCTCGCTTCGTCTCCGCAGCCTGGCGTCCCGCTTCGGCCTTTTGGCGGGCCGATTCATTCACTGCCCGGGTCTGTTCGGCCAGCACCCGCTGCTGTTCTGCCGTGACACGCGCCTGCTCGGCCGTAGCTCGGGCTTGTTCCGACGCCTCCCGCCCCTGCTCGGACTGCACGCGGAGTTGCTCGGCCTGCTTCACCGAGGCCTCCGTCTCCTCGAGCTGCTCAATCGCTGCCAATGCCGCCCCCGCCGCCTGAACGGGCGACTCGGCATACTCCTCCTCGGTCAGCTGCGAATCAGGGTTGTGACGGATATAGAGTTCGTAGGCCGACATACCCGGAACACCGATCTCCAGATCTGCCGGTTCGATCTCCAGCTCTCCCTCGCCAAGGTCCGAGTCCGTCGTCCGAACCTCCTCGCACGAACGGCCGACCAGCGCAAAAGCATCGCAGCGGTCGACGACCGTCTGTCCCTCCTTCGCGTAGTTCTCCCACATCGTGACGGTGTAGGTCCCCGCGAACCGCTGATCGCGGCCCTGATAATAGAAGACTGCCACGTTCCCGTCGGCGACGAACGGAAGGGTCGTCCGCACCCGGGTCCCGGACGAGATCTCGAGCGTAAGATCACGTCCTGCCAACGGTTCGGGCGCACCTCCCGAAAGGATCGTCCACCGGATCTTCAGTGTCTTGCCAATGCGATAACTTCTCATATCCCTGTAATTTAATTCGCTTGTTGTTCTATCGTGATCGACCGTCGCACCGAGTCATCCTCCTCGATGCCGATGACCACGGGATCGTATGTAATCGGGACGGACGAAGTATTGGCCGGAACGACGATCTCGCAACCGAGACCATTCCCCCGATCAATCAACGCCGCAGTCAACCGGGAATCCTGCGACACGATATAAGGGGTTCCGTTACTTTCAACCCACACAGCAATGCTGTCGTCCCCGGCCCCCGAAATATTGGCCATCGTAATATCCAGCTCGTAATCGTCAAGCCGCAGCCAATAATCAATCTTCGGGACATCATCGAGTCTGAATCCGAGCAACTCCTGGCCTCGCAGGATATAGATCCGGTCGGCCACGAGTGCCACATCCACCGCCGATTCGAACTGGAGCGCCCCCGATTTGCGGGTTCGGGCATCGTAATACCACACGAAATGGTTCCGAAGCACATCCATGTATCGAATGGCTACGACAGCACAGTTACATATCACATCCGCGGAAAGCCCTGTTTGGACGGGAATCGACTCGGAAGTCGACAACATATCGGCTTCGAATAACTGTCCCGAGCGGCGGCGAATTTCGAAATAGATGCGTGAACCTACGAAGGAACGAGTTGCGAGCAGCGAATCAGAGACAGTCTCCACACGATCGTCCAACGCCTCGATCTTCTCCGAGGGGTGCAATTCGTAGTTGTGCCACCAGGACGAGCCGTCGGAGCCCTGCAGTACGTAGCCGTTCGAGATCAGCATCAGCCCCGTCGCAACGATCGGCATGCTGTCCTTCGATTCGAGCTCCATGTTGCGCGTGAAGATCGTGACGTCGCTCTTCGACGTGGCCGAGTCAGCCCTATAGGAGACCCACGAGTGACGGTCGCCGTCGTAGAGCGCCGTAGCGAAGTTCAGCACCGACGACGGTCCGGAATCGAGGTGCGACAGCACGCTGCCGAGGTTGTCCACGGCGTAGAGATCGGTCGTCCCGACCTGGATGACCACCGCACTCAACCCCTTGCGGATCGCCAGGCTGTCGGATGCGTAGGCCAGCCGCAACAGTTCGCCGTTCTCGGTGTTGTAGATCGCCACACCGTAGGGGCCCGATCCGGTCCGGAAGAAGAGCGACCCGTAGAGCGAGCAGACGAGCTCCATCGGCTCGTCGAAGGTGCAGACCGAGGTCAGCACGCCGACCGGAAGCGTCCGGTCGAGGCTCTGCAACTCGCGCAGCTGCACTTTGTAGACCTGCCGGGCCGCGAGCAGCTCGAGCGAGTTCAGGTAGTAGACTGCGCGGGTGAACTTCCGATCCTCGAACAAGGAATTGAGATCCACCGTTCGGCGGCAGCGCAGTTCGCCGGCAATCTGGCGGCTGACGGCAGGCCGAAGGCTACATACCCCATCTACCGATATGCTTAACAAATCACCTCTTTCTGAAGGAGCTATCCAGGATGAAATAGGGGATGAATCGTGATCAATGAACACGCTATGTAATACGTGGCGTGCATTGATATGATATCCTGCATCTCGCATTGGAACAGTCCATGAACAATCATCAAAGTTCGTAAGAGTAATCTGTCTCGTCTGATTGTTTAAATCGGCTCCATCGATATCGGTACGATAATCGACCTTTACATCCGACAATACAATGGATGTTTTTATCTTGCTATCGTTTGGTGATTTAACATAGAAGCCGAGATCAAGAAATAATTTATATCCCTGCTCGACATATTCATATGGAAGATTCGTCACACGGGCAGTCCAGGAATAACTGTTCAATTTAGACAATGCTGTAAAATAGGACAACAATCCTCCTTGCCCATCTGAAGGTTCAATATCGAACGCGACGGTAGGATAATAGGCGCCGGCATCATAATGTTTCCACGATTCAGAGGTCGCATCCCAATAATACTGATCCGACCCATTCTCGTAATTCTTAGCCAACACAACATTAACCTTTACATGGACACTATAACTCGAATCCAAACTGCCAACAGTTCCCCCGATCTCTATATCCGTTGCAACGCCTATTTCATAATCTTCGGCCAATAATAGACGAGAGGGGCCATATTCGGTTTGTTCATGAATAAACGCGACCTTGTTATTATATGAATAAAACTCGGTATACGGATAAGTATTTAGCAGATCCAATCGCCACCTATCCTTTTCATAATACTCCGAATATTTCCCATCAAAACCAGAATCTTCAACAGAGACAGTCGCTCTTTTATAGGGAGGAAGAATTTCCAACTCCGCCGAACTTCTAATATCACACTGATTTGCCCACAACGCGAGAATCCGGGAACGATCCAGCCCGAGTTGCAGTTCGTTCGCCTGGAACGAGGCCGGTCGGAATGTCCCGACGAGCGATCCGATGCGCCGCACGTGAATTACGCCTCCCGCCTGGAAGATCTGCCCGAGAAACGGCTTTACGGCCAGTTCGAGCACGCTCTTCCAGGTGACCTCCTCATTCGTGTCGTAGATGCGCGCCTGATCGACATAGATGCCCGTCAAGTCTCGTTCGGCGCCTCCGGCCCCGTCGATCGCCACCCACTCCGAAACCGGCAGGTCGATTCCGAGGGCATTCATGCAGCCCGTGATCAAAGTCGACAACTGCACCCGTCCCGAGAACTTCGCGCCCGACGCATCGCGGAACGGCATGCTGTCGAGCAGCGCGAAGCCGTCCGTGGCCGATAGCGTCACCACATACGGCGGACGCGAGAAGGACTCCTTGTAGCTGCTGGCCGAGAGGAACCCCCGCCACAGCATCAGCCGCTGTTCCGCACCGGAGATGTCGGTGCGGTATTCGTAGATCGTGACGCGGAACTTCAGCGGATCGACCGAGAAGAGCGAGAGGTACTCCATGTCGTCGACGCAGAGGATTTTCAACGTCAGTGAGCTGCCCTTCACGGCCGTGTACTCCGGATCGTCCGCACTGCCCCACTTCAGCGAGAAGACATCCGAGTAGGGGCGCATCCGCACGGCCGTCGCATCCGTCAGGGCCACGGCGTCGCGCTCCTCGATCTCGATCCGATAGAGGAGCCGCCCACGCATCTTCGAGCGGTACTCGCAGAGATATTTCAATCCGTAGGAAGCCATCACGAAAGTGCATTTACGTAGTTGATTCTCGCCTGCTCACGGCTGATCGCGAGCACCAGATCCGAACCGCTCAAGCGGAACGTTCCGCCCACGAACTCGATCGTCTGGCGGCCGAGACCGTACTGGCGGAGTTTCGACAGCGGGGCGATCACCTCGGGATCGCTCCCGGCTCCGCGGTTGTCACCCACCAGGGCCATCGTAGGCCCGTAAGCCAGACCGCCCTCGGCCAGAGCCACTCCGCCCTCGTTCCGCTTGTTGAACGAATTGATCATTGCCTGTCCGGCTGCAATGGCTGCAATTCCGACCGTAATGGCGGCCCACGGATTCGTAAAGGCGGCAGCAAGGGTCTTTTTGATCTGAAGCATCTCGACCCCTAATTGAATCAGCTGTTGACCTAATGATTTCAGGAACTGCCCCATCACTTTGACAACTCCACCAAGCAAGTCTCCAAATGTTCCGTCTCCGGAAAGGATATCTCCCAACCCTTCGCCGATGGCCGAACCTACGCCCGACAACAGATTCCGGATCGCCGGCATGACATTCAGCACATGGCTCTGCGCCTCGGAAACGAACCCCGAAAGATTGGTCGCAAATCGCTGCCGGGCCGTCTCCCACGCCTCGTCGGGCGGGTTGATCGCATTCGGGTCGAACTTCAACGGAGTGACACCCTTTCCGAAGAGATTGCCCGTGTCGCCCGCGATCGACTCCGTGGTACCGATCTGCTGCAACTTCGACAGCTCGTCGCGCAGCGAGGTGATCTCCAGTGTCAGGTTGTGAATCTCCGAGGTCGAAGTGGCTTTCGATTTCGCGCCCTCGAGATCGGAGATCTTCGCCGTAAGTTCGCCGATCAGACCGGTTGCCTCCTCGATCCGGCTCGTCGTCTGCGGCGTCACCACCTCCGGAATCGTAATTGCGCCCGGCTGCGACTGCAGAAACGTGATCGCCTCGTCGATGGCCTTCACCTTCTCGTAGGTGACCTGCAGGTCGGCATTCGCATCGACCTTGTTCCGGCGGTTCTCGCCATACATCAGGACGAAGTTGGACAGCGACTCCGATTTCAGCGGGTTCAACCGGTCCGACGCGGCGTTATACTCCTCCAGGGCGGCCTTGTTCTTGCGCATCGACTCCTCGCGTAGCTTCTGCAGCTCTTCGATCGACCATCCGTCGTTGACATACTTCCGGGCCTGCGCCGAAATCCGTTCCATCGAGGCCTGCCGGAGCGATTCGTTGAACCCGACAACGGCCGCCGTGGCAGCACCGATCACCAGCGTAATCAACCCGATCGGGCCCGTCAGCGCCGCAAAACCGGCCTTAATTGCCGGCAGCATCTTAAGGATCGAGCCCAAACCGATCGACAACGGCCCGACAGCCGCCGCGAGACCGCCCACCACGACGATCGTCGTCTTGACCGTCGGCGGAAGCCCCTGCAGCCAGGC